>JAKJED010000004.1 GCA_022705575.1 Patescibacteria group bacterium | reverse complement strand
GGTTACAAAAAGAAATTCTCGTAAAGCAAATCAAATTATTGTTCCGTCTACATCTACAAAAAATGATTTAATAAAATATTACCATATTAATCCGGAAAAAATTTTTATTATTTATCACGGAGTGGGGGATCCAACAGAAGAAATTCAAAGTTCAAAATTTTGCCCACCGACAAATAGATTAAAAATTCAAAATTATATTTTATACTTGGGTAGAGGAGATAAAAGAAAAAATATTAATGGTCTGATTAAAGCATTTGATTTTTTAAAAATAAATTATCAAATTCCGCATAAATTAGTTTTAGCTGGTCCGAATTTAGGATATAAAATTAATAAAAATATCAAAAAAGATATTATTTGTACGGGATATGTAAAAGTCAATGAAAAATGGGAATTATTTAAAAATGCCGACATCTTTGTTTTTCCCTCGTTCTATGAGGGGTTTGGAATCCCAATTTTAGAAGCACAAAAGATTGGCACTCCGGTTGTTTGTTCAAATATTTCAAGTATGCCGGAAATTATCCGAAATCCCGATAACAACAAATTAAGCGCAGTATTGGTAAACCCTTACAGACCAAAAAATATTGCCAAAGGTATATATAAAATTATTCAAAATCAACAACTTAAAAACGAATTAATCAAACGCGGACACGAAAATGTTCAACGTTTTTCTTGGTTAAAATGTGCTCAAGAAACATTAAACCTGTTAATTTCTAATTAATCTAATCATTTTAATATCCAAAATTTTGAGGAGATTAAACCTCCAGATATATGAAAATTGCAATAATAAACGAATATTTAACTTCATACGGTGGAGCAGAAAAAACATTTAAAGTTTTAGCGGATATTTTTGAGGATGCTGAACTTTTCACCTTATTTTACGATCCGAAAATCAAAAAACAATTACTCCCAATTAGAAGAATAAATGCTTCATTTTTACAAAAACTTCCAAAATTTTTCAAAAAACATTACCAATTACTTTTACCATTCTTACCAATTGCAGCTGAAACAATTGATTTGCGCGATTTTGATATTGTTATTTCAACAAGTCACTCGTTTATTAAAGGAATTATTACACGCCCCAAAACAACACATATTTGTTATTGTTTTAGCCCAACCAGATACCTATGGGACAAATCAAGAAAAAACATTTTACTTCATTATTTCAGGGTTTGGGACAGACAAGCATCAGAACGAGTAGATAAATTCATTGCATGTTCCGAAACAGTAAAACAAAGAATATATAAATATTATAAACGTGATTCTGTGGTAATTTACCCGCCCGTTCAATTTCCAATTTCCAATTTCCAATTTCCAAACAAATCTCAATTTTCAAATGATCAATTTCCAAACGAATTTTATTTAATCGTAAGTCAGCTTCGTAGATATAAAAGGATTGATATTGCAATTGAAGCATTTAATAAGTTGGGATTACCATTAATAATTATCGGAGACGGTTCGGAAAAATTAAACCTACAAAGAATGGCAAAGAAAAATATAAAATTCTTGGGATTTCAATCCGATGAAAAAGTAAGAGAATATTATCAAAACTGCACAGCATTTATTTTTCCAACAGAAGACGATTTTGGAATCACGCCAGTTGAAGCAATGTCGTATGGTAAACCGGTTTTAGCGTTTCGCAAGGGAGGAGCAACAGAAACAGTTATCGAGGGAAAAACCGGAGAATTTTTTGATTATCAAAATCCTGCTATTTTAGCAGATGGCATGCGCAGATTACGACTTAATCTTAAAAATTATAACCCACAATTTATTTATGAACATGCTAAGCAATTTTCTGAAGAAAGATTTAAAAAAGAAATATTAAAATTCATAAGCAAGTTTGCGAAAGAAGGGTAAATATGATAATCTAAATTTATGCTTCGTAGTGAATTCTCAACTATTGCGGGGCAACATAATAATTTTAATTATATGTTGAAATTTTTGAAAAATGCGGCCAAAAATGGAAAATTAGCGCATGCTTATTTATTTTATAACGGCGTAAATCAAGAAATGATGAATACTGCCTTAGAATTCGCCGAATTTTTGAAAACAGACAAATTTGATATTCTTTGCATAGCGCCTAAAGAAGACAAAAAAGAAATAATAATTAATCAAATTAAAGAAATTAAAAAACATCTTACGCTCTCGCCCTATAACAGTTTTTATAAATTTGCTATTATCAATAATGCCGAGACAATGAATATTGAGGCATCAAATGCCCTCTTAAAAACATTGGAAGAACCGACAGGCAACACTATTTTAATTTTAGTTACATCACTACCGGACTTATTGCCAAAAACAATCCTTTCTCGTTTACAAGAAGTCAGATTTAAATCAGTATCGTTAAATAAAACAGCGAAAGATTTTATTAATGAAGAACATGTTAACATTTTAAATAAACCACTAAATGATATTTTAAAACATATTGAAAAAATTACAAAATCCGAAAATAAAGACATAAATGAAATTTTTACAATTCTTAATTCTTGGCTATTTTGGTTTAGGGAAAAATTGATAACAGAACATGACTTTTCTTTATTAAATAAAATCAAAGAAATAAACAAAATTAAAGATTTAATTTCAAACACCAATATTAATACAAGACTCGCATTAGAAAATCTTGTTCTTGAAATTTATGTATAAACAATTATTAGAAAATTTAAAACAAGAATTTGAAAAAGCGTTGGCATTTTTAAAAGCCGAGCTAGGGAAAATCAAAACCAGCAGAGCAACACCGACAATGGTGGAAGATATTGAAATTGAATGTTATAACCAAAAATTTTCTTTGAAACAATTGGCGGCGATTAATGTTATTGGCGCAAAATTAATCACTATCCAACCTTGGGACAAAACCGTTATGCAGGAGATTGAAAGAGGAGTAAGAAACAAATCTCCATTCAGCCCGGTTGTTGATGGAGACTTAATCAGGATAAACATTCCTTCATTAGATGAAGAGCAAAGAAGAGAATATGTGAAAATCGCTTCGGAAAAATCCGAAGAAACAAAAATTTCTATGCGTTTGCATAGAGAAAAAGTTTGGAAAGAAATTCAAGAAATGGAAAAGAAAGGAGAATTACGCGAAGACGATAAATTCCGCGCCAAAGACGATTTACAGAAATTAATGGATGATTATAATAAAAAAATTAACGAAATGCACAAAGCCAAAGAAACGGACATCATGACTATATGATTTTAACTATTATTGTTTTTATTTTAATATTGGGATTACTGATTTTTGCCCACGAATTAGGGCATTTTATCAGCGCCAAGAAAGCAGGAGTAAAAGTTGAAGAATTCGGTTTCGGATTTCCACCGAGAATTTTTGGTATAAAAAAAGGAGAAACAACTTACTCTTTAAATGCCGTACCGCTTGGCGGTTTTGTTAAAATATTTGGTGAAGACTCTCCTTCGTCAGAGACTACGGAGGACGAGGAAAGAAGTAAAAGTCCTCGTGCCTTTTATAATAAACCAATTTGGAAAAGAGCAATTATTTTAGTAATGGGAGTTGTAATGAATTTAATCATAGCAATAATTTTACTTTCCGTCGTGCATATGCTTGGCGTTCCGACCATAGTTGAACAAGGGCAAGAAAAAAACTATAAAAACATTCAAATACAAATTGTGGAAACAGCAAAAAATTCTCCGGCTGAAAATGCCGAAATAAAAGTCGGCGATTCAATACTGGAATTAAAAATTAAAAATGAAAAATTAAAAATTAACGATATCGAAGACGTTCAAAAGTTCATTGCTTTTCATGTTGGAGAAGAAATCACTATAACTGTTAAAAGAGGGGATAAAATATTAGAAAAAAATCTAACTCCGCGCGTTGACCCGCCAAAAGAAGAAGGAGCATTGGGTATTGCCATGTCTAAAACTGGATTAATATCATATCCGTGGTATAAAGCAATTTTAAAAGGATTTGAAACAACCGGAAAATTAGCAGCAACCATGGTTTTAATGTTTTGGATATTAATTAAAACATTACTACTTCAAGGAAAAATAATTGGCGAAATTGCCGGGCCAGTAGGGATTGCAGTCTTAACCTCTCAAGTAGTACATCTTGGCTGGATTTATGTTTTACAGTTTGCCGCAATATTATCAATTAATTTGGCAATTATTAATATTTTACCTTTTCCGGCACTAGACGGCGGAAGATTGTTATTTCTATTAATTGAAAAAATAAAAGGAAGTCCAATAAAATTTAAAACCGAAAGATTGGCGCACGCTCTTGGTTTTATAATTCTAATTGGTTTAATGCTTATTATCACATTAAGAGATGTAATTAAGCTTTTTTAATTTCTATAAATTTCGCGAACGCAGTGAGCTAATTTCGCGTAAGCTAATTTCAGAACAGAAATAAATAGAAATAAGCCCCGCAGCTGCGGGGCGAGATAAAGTAGAAATAAATTATATGTTAACCAAACAATCAGACGATTTTTCAAAATGGTACAATGACATAATCTTGCGGGCAGAACTTGCTGATTATGCCCCAATTAAAGGATGTATGATTATCAGGCCTTATGGTTATGCGATTTGGGAAAACATCCAAAAAGTAATGGACGTAAAAATAAAAAAATTAGGCGTAAATAATGTTTATTTTCCTCTTTTTATTCCTGAAAAATTTTTTAAAAAAGAAGCAGAACATGTTGAAGGATTCAATCCGCAAGTTGCGTGGATTACTCATGGCGGAGGAAAAAAATTAGAAGAAAAACTCGCTATCAGACCAACATCAGAAACAGTAATGTATGATGCTTTTTCCGACTGGATTCATTCTCACCGCGATTTACCATTTAAGGTAAATCAATGGGCAAACATTGTCAGATGGGAAATGAGAACAAGATTGTTTTTACGCACAATGGAATTTCTTTGGCAAGAAGGGCATACGGCACATGCAACCGAAAAAGAAGCAGATGAAATGACAAAAACAGTACTAAAAATGTATAATGATTTTGCCGAAGAATATTTAGGAATTTATTGCATTCCAGGAGAAAAAACCGAATCCGAAAAATTTCCAGGAGCAAAATATACGCTTACATTTGAAGCGCTGATGAAAGACGGCAAAGCATTACAAATGGGAACTTCTCATCAATTAGGACAAGAATTTGCTAAGTCATTTAATATTCAATTTTTAGATGAAAAGGGAAATAAAAAATATGTTTGGCAAACATCTTGGGGAGTAAGCACAAGAATGATTGGCGGAATAGTTATGGCGCATGGAGATGATAAAGGATTGATATTACCTCCAAAATTAGCCCAATATCCAATAGTAATAATTCCAATTACTTATGATTCTAAAATATTTGAATATATTGAAAAAATAGAAAAAATTATTAGAAACAAACAAATCGACTATTTCATTGATAAAAACGAACAACAAACACCGGGCTGGAAATTTAATGAATGGGAATTAAAAGGCGCGCCATTAAGAATTGAAATCGGCCCTAAAGAAGTTAAAGAAAATAAAATTACTTATGCTTCAAGAGATTTATTAAAAAAAGAAAACATTGATTTAAAACAATTTGATCCGGAAAAATTATTAAACGCAATGCAAAAACGACTTTACGAAAAATCAAAAGAATTCACGATTAAAAATATCCGCAAAGTAAAATCTTATAAAGAATTCAAAAAAATTTTAGAAAACAATGGCGGATTTATAAAAGCGCATTGGTGCGGAAATCCAAAATGTGAAAAAGAAATACAAGAAGAAACAAAAGCCACAATAAGATGTATTCCCTTCGATCAAAAAAATAAAAAAGATGTTTGTATAAAATGCGCAAAGGAAGGAAAATACGAAGTATTATTTGCTAAGTCATACTAATATGTTTAATAAATTATTTGGTAAATTTTCCAAAGATGTTGGAATTGATTTGGGCACTGCCACAACCCTTGTTTACGTAAAAGAAAAGGGGATTATTATCAATGAACCTTCGGTAGTTGCCGTAAATCAAAAAACCGGACAAGTTTTAGCAATAGGCGTTGAAGCAAAAAGAATGATTGGCAGAACTCCCGCACACATTACCGCAACCAGACCATTAAAGGAAGGGGTTATTTCTGATTTTGAAGTAACCGAGCAAATGCTTCGTTATTTTATTCATAAAATTCATAAAGACAGTTTTAGTTTGTTTCCTCGACCGAGAATAATTATCGGCATTCCTTCAGAAATTACTGAAGTTGAAAAAAAAGCAGTAAAAGACGCTGCTTTAAGCGCAGGCGCAAGAGAGGTTTATTTAGTTGAAGAAGCAATGGCAGCAGCAATTGGCGCAAGATTACCGGTCCAAGAAGCTGTCGGGAATATGATTGTTGATATCGGCGGAGGAACAACAGATATTGCTGTTATATCATTGGGCGGAATTGTTGCCAGTCAAACATTAAAAATCGCCGGTGATAAATTAAACCAAGACATTATAAATTATGCTCACGATGAATTAAAAATTGTATTAGGGGAGAGAACAGCAGAAGATTTAAAAATTACAATCGGTTCAGCATATGAATTAGACGAAATTTTAGAAACAACAGTGCGTGGAAGAGACTTGACAACCGGGCTTCCTAAAGAAATTACAGTCAACAGTGATCAAATCAGAGAAGCCTTATATGCTTCCAATGAATCGATTATCACAGCAATTAAAGAAACAATCGAACAAACTCCACCAGAATTAATTTCAGATTTAATGAATCGGGGATTGGTTTTGGTCGGCGGAGGAAGCATGTTGCGCGGAATTGATAAATTAATTAAAGAAAAGACCAAAGTGCCAGTTAAAATAATTGATGATCCTTTAACGGCGGTTGCCCGCGGAGCAGGCATTATTTTAGAAGATTTAGATAAATTAAGAAGCGTTTTAGTACAAATGGATTACGGCGAAGTTCCAAAATAAAATGAATAAAGCGTTTTTAACTATTTTAATTTTAGTAGTTGCTTTAGCAATTATAAATTTAATCCCCGGTCTTACAAAAGGACTTGGGAATTTTGTTTATGCGGTATTTTCTCCGATTGAAAGATTATTTTCTAATGCCGGAAAAGGAATTATTAATTGTTTTCAGGTTTTAATTTCTATCAGCGAACTCAACACAGAAAATCTTGCCTTAAAAGAAAAAAATATTATATTGGAAACAGAAATTGCTGAATTAAAAACCATAAAACAAGAAAATGAAGTATTAAAACAAGCGCTTAATATTTCAAAAGCAGAACAAATAAAAACCGACATTGCTTTTGTTGTCGGCAAAGACATTCAAGGGTTGCAAGACTGGATTTTAATCAATAAAGGGACAAAACATGGCATAAAAACTGGCATGGTGGTAATTTCGCAAGAAAAAGCTCTTGTAGGTCGAATTAGCGAAGTTTTAGAAGGATTTTCTAAGGTAATACTTATCAGCAGTAAAGATTCGAATATTGCGGCAATGTTAGAAAATAACAGAACAGAGGGACTAATTAAAAAAAATGAAAAAGGCGAGATTTTTATGGACTTTATACCAAAAACCGAAAAAATAGAGTTAAAAGAAAGAATTATTACTTCTGGCACCGATAATCTTTATGCCAAGGGAATTTTTATCGGGACAATAGAAACAATTGATCAATCGGATAATCAAATTTTTCAAAAAATTACAATTACCCCAGCGGTTAATTTTTCTAAACTAGAACAGGTTATTATTATAAAATAATCAATTGACCCAATCAGTCTAATTAACCCAAATTGAGATTTGATTAGAATAATTAGAAATTTATGAAATATTTTTGTATAGTTCTATATATTATTGTCATTTTCTTTTTGCAAGTTGGGATTTTACCGAACCTTAAAATCTTTAACGTATTTCCCAATCTTTTTTTGTTAATCTCAATTGGTTTAACTATTTTGATTGGCTGGAAAAAAGCCTTGTTGTGGACAATTTCACTCGGATTATTTTTAGATTTTTATTCTTCATATAATATCTTGGGAATTTCAACAATCGGCATGCTACTATCTTCTTTTCTAACACAATTTTTAAATCAAAAATACTTCAAAAAAGAAAATAAACTGTCAATCATTTTAATTTTTACAAGCGCAATAATTTTTTATGAGTTAATTTTATTATTTTTTTTCAAAATATCCGATACGGGATATGATTTTTATTTATCAAAATTGATTATTAGAATTATTTATAGTTTAATTTTAGCATTGCCAATGTTTTATATTGAAAAATGGTATGTGGATAAAATCAAATAAATACAAAATAAAACGCAAATTCAGCGAAGACATTGAAACAGAAGAAATTTTACTAGATTCAAAAAAATTAAAAGATTCTCCTGAAAGCGAACGTGAAAAAATTGAAAAGCCAATTAAAGAAAAAGTGTTGGGATTTTTCTTGATTTTTACAATTATTATTTTAATCATTCTCACCATTAAAAGCTTTGATTTGCAAATTTTAAAAGGTGACTATTGGAAAAATTTGGCAGAAAATAACAGAATCCGTTCATATCCCATAGAACCGCTCAGGGGAATAATTTACGATCGCAATAAAATACCCTTAGCAATTAATGTCCCAAAATTAGACTTGATGATTGTGCCGTTTGATTTCAAGAAAAAATCCGACTATAAAATTATTATTAAAAAAATGGCCAAAATATTGAATATTTCCGAAGATACTATAAACACAAAAATAGAAGAAAATATTGAATTTGCTTATCCTATTATAATTGCCGAAGACATAGAAAACAGCAAAGCAATTTTATTGGAATCTGAATTTTCCGATATTTCGGAAATTAAAATTCAAAAAAACAGTAAACGAGAGTATCAAGACGGATTAATTTTTGCGCACATTTTGGGCTATTTAGGGAAAGTTACAATGAAAGAAGTTAAAAACGAAGGATATTTTTTAGATGATTATATCGGACGTACAGGCATCGAACAAACTTACAATCAACAATTAAAAGGGGTTCACGGCAAAGAGTTAACTGAAATTAATAATCTTGGTCAGACACAAAAAATATTAGCAACCAAACAACCGATTGAAGGAGAAAATCTTACTCTGTCTATTGATTCAAAATTGCAAAAAATACTCTATCAATCATTGAAATCAAAACTTTCTCAACTTTCCACTTCGCGCGCAGCTGCAGTGGCAATGGATCCGCGCAACGGAAAAATTTTAGCTTTAGTCAGTTTGCCAAGTTTTGATAACAACAATTTTATTAAAGGAGATGCAACATACATAAATAACCTATTTCATAATAATAATTTTCCGCTTATTAACAGAGTAATTTCCGGTGGCTATCCCTCTGGTTCAACAATTAAACCCATGCTTGCTCTAGCAGCGCTTCAAGAAAATATTATTAATCCTTTAAAAACAATAAATTGTCCCGGATATATTAATCTGTATAATGAATCAGGAAAAATTTATTGGACATTTAAAGATTGGAGTATACACGGTACAGTTAATATGATTAAAGCAATTGCCGAATCTTGTGATGTATATTTTTACACTATTGGCGGAGGATATGGAAACCAACAAGGATTAGGCATAGACAGGATAAAAAATTATCTTGAATTATTCGGATGGGGACAAAAAACAGGAATTGATTTACCCGAGGAAAAAACCGGGCTAATTCCCGATGAAATATGGAAAAAAGAAAACAAAAATGAAAAATGGTATATTGGCGACACTTATAATACATCTATTGGCCAAGGAGATGTTACGATAAGTCCTTTACAACTGGCTTTAGCTATTTCGGCTATTGCCAATAATGGAACTTTATATGAACCTCAATTACTTCAAAATTCAAAACCAGAAATAATCAGAAAAATTTCAATTAAACAAGAATATTTTGACATTGTAAAACAGGGCATGAGAGAAACCATTGTTTCTGGAAGCGCAACATCATTGAATAATTTATCCGTGCATGTTGCGGGAAAAACCGGAACAGCAGAAACATTCAAAAATAAAACCTATGCGCATTCGTGGTTTACGGCTTTTGCACCTTATGAAAATCCGGAAATTGTCATTGTAGTACTTATTGAAAACGGCGCAGAAATAGGGGGAATGTCAGTCGCTGTTGCCAAAGAAACATTAAATTGGTATTTCACAAAGTAAAATTTTGCTCTCAAACACATTTGAAAAGATTGACAAAGGTTTTATTTACGGTATTATTAAATAATAATAAAAAAATTATTAATGTCTGCACGCCATTTCGAATGGCTTTGCAGTTTTATAAATATCATGAAATATATCAGCCAAGAAAAATTCAAAGAACTTCATGAAACACTGAAGGAATTAAAAGAAAATAAAAAAGAAATTTCCAAACAAATCAAAGAAGCCCAAGAAAGAGGAGATATTTCAGAAAGTGCCGAATATACAGAAGCGAAAGAAGCGCAAGCATTCAATGAAGGAAAAATAAGAGAAATTGAACAATTATTAAACGAAGCAGTTATTGTTAACAAAAAACACAAATACGATAAAGTTGAAGTCGGATGCAGAATTGTTATAAAAAACAGCGAAACCAAAAAAGAATTTGTGCTGGTGGGGTCGGAAGAGGCTAATCCTTCGCAAGGAATGATATCAAATGAATCGCCATTGGGTAGGGCATTCTTAGGTAAAAAAAAGGGAGATGAAGCAATTGTCCAAACCCCAAACGGTAAAATTCATTATAAAATTTTAAGCATTGAATAAAAACCCCCGCAGTTGCGGGGGATTTTATTTTATTTTTTAAATATTTATGATAAAATAAAAGATGTGCTCCGTAGTGAATTTCTCACTGCTGCGGAGCGGCAATATTAATTTTAATTAATAAGAAATCTACTACGGGGCATGGAACGGACTAATATTAATGAAACAATAAATAAAATAGGGGAGAAAATAAAAGTTGCCGGATGGGTGCATAATCGCCGAGACCACGGCAAGATTATTTTTATTGATTTACGCGACAGATCAGGAGTTTTGCAAGTTGTATTTGCCGACGCTGAAATTGCTAAAGAGTTAAGAAATGAATGGGTTATTGCAATTGAAGGAACAATTAATGCCCGACCGGAAAAAATGGTAAATAAAAATATTCCCACAGGAACAGTGGAAATGCAGGCGAAAAAACTAGAAATCATCAATAAAGCAGAAACACCTCCATTTGCTGTTGACACTAACGGCTATGAAATTAATGAAGAACTTCGCTTAAAATACAGATATCTTGATGTCCGCAGAGAAAGAGTAAAAAATAATTTAATTTTGAGACATAATGTTATTCAATTTATCAGAAATTTTTTGTCCGATAAAGAATTTTTAGAAATAGAAACACCAATTTTAACCAAATCAACTCCTGAAGGAGCGCGTGATTATGTTGTGCCGTCAAGATTATGGCACAAAACTTTTTATGCACTTCCGCAATCACCGCAACAATACAAACAATTATTAATGGTGGGTGGAATAGAAAAATATTTTCAAATTGCACGATGTTTCAGGGATGAAAATGCACGAGGAGACAGACAACCGGAATTTACCCAGCTTGATGTTGAAATGAGTTTTCCAACCCAAAATGAAATTTTAGATTTAATGGAAAAAATGACCATTGAAATGGTTGCTAAAATTTGCCCGGAAAAACATATTTCGCAAATTCCATTTCCGCGCTTAACCCACAAAGAAGCAATGGAAAAATATAATTCCGATAAACCGGATTTAAGAAAAGATAAAAACAATAAAAATGAATTAGCATTTGGATTTGTTATTGATTTTCCGGCATTTGAATGGAAAGAAACTGAAAAACGTTGGGACGCAACCCATCATCCATTTACTAAAGCGCAAAATCCCGATAATTTGCCCGAAAAAGAATTTATTAAACATTTAAACAAAAATCAGGCAACAATTTTAGCGCATCAATATGACTTTGTGTGTAATGGATATGAAATTGGCGGAGGGTCAATCAGAGAACATAATCCGAAAATATTACAAGCAATATTTGAATTAATGGGTAATAAAACCGAAGATGTTATTGAAAAATTCGGACATATGCTTGAAGCATTCAGTTATGGCGTACCTCCACACGGAGGAATTGCCATAGGAATTGACCGTTTGATTATGATTTTAAATAACGAACCAAGCATTCGCGAGGTGATTGCGTTTCCCAAAGCAGGAGACGGCAGAGATTTGATGATGAATTCGCCAAGCAAAATTGACAAAGAACAACTTAAAGAATTAGGTATAAAGTTTGCGGAAAAAAAGACTAAAAAATAAATGCTGAAAAAATATTATCTGCAAATATTGATAATTTTACTATTAATCGCAATTGCGTGGGTTTTACTATTGATTGAAAAAAATAACCAGCCGATGCAGGCGAATCTCAATCAAACACAAGGAGATAAAATTATTTCTCAACTTCCCATTGCTAATAACATTGAAAATAGTTTTTTACCTATTCGAAATTGGGCAATAAATGAACCGGAAATTTCCGCCAAATCGGCAATAGTCTTAAATTTCAAAAACGACAAAAAAAACAGTATTTTATATCAAAAAAATACCGGAAAAATACTGCCTGTTGCCAGTTTAACAAAACTAATGACCGCAATCGTAGTAATCGAAAACTATGATTCGGAACAAATCATTAAAGTTTCTGAAAATTCAGTGCTTATAGATGGAAACAGCGGGGGACTGATTGCCGAAGAAGAATTAAAAATTAAGGATCTATTGTACATTATGCTTGTTGAATCTTCAAATGATGCGGCAATGTCATTGGCTCAAGACAATCCAAAAATGTCCTATGAAAATTTTATTACACTGATGAACGATAAGGCAAAAGAATTAGGATTATTCAACACAACATTTAAAGAACCGGTTGGCCTTGACTCTTATAATCAATCAACCGTTTCTGAAATAGCGGTTATTGCCGAATATGCTTTCAATTCTCCTTTGCTCGCGGAAATTTTAAAAACATCCGAAGCCACAGTTTATTCTATAAATAAAAATATTATTCATAAAATTACTAACACCAATAAATTGTTGGGAAAAATTCCTCAATTAATCGGCGGTAAAACAGGATACACCGAAGAGGCTGGCGGATGTTTAATGACGATTTCAAATATCATAGATAATAATTATTTAATTACAGTAATTTTGGGTTCAACTCAAAGAGAAAATGACACCGAAAAACTCATTGATTGGACGCAAACTGCATGGATATGGAAGTAGATATTTTTCCAATAATAAAAATTTTAATCATCGCCGCAGTTGCTTTTGTAATTGCGCTTTTTTCAACTCCGATTCTTACTCATTTCTTGTATAAATACAAACTAGGCAAAGGGATCAGGGACGAAGGCACGACTCCGGTTTTTACCGCATTGCACAAAAAAAAAGAAAACACTCCGACAATGGGAGGAATTTTAATTTGGGTTACAGTTATCGGACTTGCAATTATTATTCTAATTTTAACTAAAATTTTCGGACCAGATACTATTTTTTCGGATTACAATTTTTTAAGCAGAAAACAAACTTTATTACCTTTGGGAGTTATGTTTTTTGCCGCATTAATCGGCTTAATTGATGATTTTATGGGCATAAGCAGAATGGGCAAAACCGGAAAAGGACTGTTAATGCGCGAACGAATTATTGTTTATACGGCAATTGCTTGCGTTGCTGCTTATTGGTTTTATTTCAAACTTGATTGGGATTTATTGCATATTCCCTTTATTGGAGATTTTAATATCGGGATTTGGTATATTCCAATTTTCATTTTTGCCATTGTAGCATCTGCGTTTTCTGCTAACGAGACTGATGGATTAGATGGTTTATCCGGAGGAGTTCTTTTATCTGCATTCGCTGCTTATGGAGTTATTTGTTTTCAACAAGGAAGAATAGAATTGGCGACTTTATGCGGAGCAATCGTAGGAGCGCTTTTAGCGTTTCTTTGGTTCAACATTCATCCTGCCAGATTTTTTATGGGCGATACTGGCGTTATGGCATTAGGAATTACGCTGGGAGTTATTGCTATGCTTACTAATACTTTATTTTTTCTACCATTAATTGGATTTATTCTGTTAATTGAATCGCTATCCGTTATTGTACAAGTTATTTCTAAAAAAATCCGCCATAAAAAAATATTTTTATCAACACCGATTCACCACCACTTTGAAGCAAAAGGATGGCCAGAAACGAAAGTTACAATGCGTTTTTGGATTATTTCCGGAGTAATGACTGTTATCGGTTTAATTTTATTTTTTATTGATTCTAATTTAATAAAATAAAATATTCGTTGATTCGGACACAGATTCGTATCATTCGAATAATTATTGTATGTATGACATTTTAATAAAAGATGCAATTATAATTGATGGAAGCAATAGTGCCAAATATCGAGCTGATGTCGGAATATGTGATGGCAAAATAGATAAAATCGATAAAAACATTAATGCCAAAAAGGGCAAAAAGGTTATTTTTGCTAAAGATATGTATTTAACTCCCGGATTTATTGATTTGAATAATCATTCTGACACATTTTTAACCCTTTTTACAATTTCTAATCAAGATAGTTTATTGCGCCAAGGAATAACCACAATTTTGGGAGGAAATTGTGGTTCATCTTTGGCTCCTTTAATCTCTGAAGATGGATTAAAGGCCATACAAAAATGGACTGATCCGGAACAAATAAATTTAAACTGGCTAACATTTCAAGAATTTATAGATTCATTAAAGAAAATAAAAATTGGAGTTAATTTCGCTAGTTTGGTTGGACATTCAACATTAAGAAGAGGATTGATAAAAGACGAATTCAGAGAACTCAAACCAAAAGAATTGAAAATAATCATAGAGATGTTAAAAACCGCAATGAAACAAGGTGCATTTGGATTTTCTACAGGATTAGCTTATAGTCATGCCAAAATGTCAACAACTAAAGAAATAATTGAACTGGCAAAAACAGTAAAAGCCTTTAACGGACTTTACACAAGCCATATCAGAGGCGAAGCAGAAGAACTAATTCCAGCGATAGAAGAAACAATTGAAATTGCCAAAAAAACCGGAGTAAATACCGAAATCTCACATTTAAAAGCAATGGGTGAAAATCACTGGCCAAACATGAAAAAAGCAATTGAAATGATTGAAAAAACCAAAGCCAATATTAATTTTGATGTTTATCCTTATACAGTGACTGGTTCGGTCCTATATATTCTTTTGCCCGATTGGGTCGCCGAGGGAGGAAAAACACAATTATTAAAAAGATTAAGAGATGCCTCAATCAAAGAAAAAGTTATTAGAGAAATGCAAGAAAAAAAATCTTATGAATACGGCAATATAACCATTGCCACATCACCAATCAACCGTGCTTTTATTGGAAAAAAAATTACAGAGATCGCCAAAGCGCAAGAAGTAAGTGTAGAAGAAGCAATTATTAATTTACTCTTAATTTCAGAGGGAAGAGTTAATATTTTTTTGAATACTTTAAGCGAAGAAAATATTAAAGCCGGATTAACTCATAAATTAAGTTTTGTCGCATCCGATAGTGCTGGTTACAACATTGATTATTATCGGAAAAAAAATGACTTGGTACATCCTAGGTGTTTTGGCGCTTTTCCGAGATTTTTAAGTAAATATGTTGAAAAAGAACATTTACTTAGCTGGGAAGAAGCAATTTATAAAATAACCCATGGTCCGGCAAAAAAAATCGGATTAAAAAACAGGGGACTGATTAAAAAAGACTATTGGGCAGATTTAGTATTAATCAATCCGAATGAAATTTCAGACAAAGGAACATTTGAAAATCCTTATCAATTTCCAACGGGAATAAAATATGTTATCGTTAACGGCGAATTGGCTGTTGAAAACGAACAAATTACCGGAAAAAAAACAGGACAGGTTTTAAAAAGAATATGAAGAAAAAAAAGTCGCACAAAAGATTAATTATATTAATTTTCTTTTTATTAATTTTCGGATTAGGAATACTTTTTAATGCTTCGACTGTAATTTCTCAAGAACAAACCGGAAAACCGTATTATTATTTTTTTCACCAATTATTATATGGCGGGTTACTGGGAATAATTTGCTTCTTTATTGCTTCAAAAATAAATTATAAAATATTCAAAAAATTTTCTCTTTTATTTTTTTTCATTTCATTAACTCTCTGTGTTTTGGTTTTTGTACCCTCGTTGGGAATGAAGTACGGAGGAGCGCAAAGATGGCTAAGTCTCGGACCAATCACTTTTCAACCATCAGAACTCTTAAAACTCGGATTAATAATATATTTGGCCGCCTTTTTCAGTAAAAACGGCAAAAATTATTCTTCAACCAATAAATTAACTACGCTCTTGCCATTTTTAACAATTATCGCTATTTCAGGAGGATTGATTGCTTTACAAAATGACGTCGGCACATTAAGTTTAATCGCGATTATCGGTTTTGTAATGTATTTTTTAAGTGGAACGAAATTATTGAATATTGTTATTGTTGCTTTTGTTTATATTTTAGGATTTCTTGCTTTAATTAAATTTTTCCCGCATCGCATACAAAGAATAATGACATTTTTAAATCCGTCTCTTGATCCGCAAGGCATTAGTTATCAAATAAATCAAGCGCTTGTAGCAATCGGTTCCGGCGGATTAACCGGCAGAGGATTGGGTCACAGTATTCAAAAATATAATTATCTGCCTGAAGCAATGAGTGATTCTATATTTGCAATTATGGCGGAGGAAATCGGATTTATCGGATGTTTGATTTTTATAATTTTAATGGCTCTATTTATTTTAGAAGGATTTAAAATAGCGCAAAAAAGTAATAATGATTTCGGAAAATTATTGACATGCGGAATTGTTGTTTGGTTCGGATTTCAAACATTGATTAATATTGGAGCGATTACGGGATTAATTCCTTTAACCGGAATTCCTTTGCCATTTGTAAGCTACGGAAGTTCGGCGTTAATTATTAATCTTGTGGCTGCGGGAATATTGGTAAATATAGCTAAACACGCAAATTAATTTACAATTATCGATTTACAATTTACAATCAATTTTCAATGAATCAATGAAACATTCAATGAAAATTGAAAATTAGAAATTGAAAATTTAATCATATGAGAATTTTATTTACTGGAGGCGGAACGGGTGGGCACATTTTCCCCATCACTGCCATAAAGGAAACATTTAATAATAATCCGGAATTTCAATATCTCGGACCTGATGATTTTATTAAAGAAAACTTAAAAGATATTAAAACAAGGTTTATTTTGGCGGGTAAATTGTACAGATTTTTCAATCCATTAATATTAATTGAAATTACCAAAACAATCGTTGGATTTTTTCAATCATTGTTTTATCTTTTCATCTGGATTCCTGACGTTGTTTTTTCTAAAGGCGGATACGGCGCTTTTCCAGTTTTATTTGCTGCGCGTTTGTATAGAATTCCAATTATTATTCACGATTCCGATGCAGTGCCCGGAAGAGTTACAAAAAAAACAGCCAAATTTGCCAAAAAAATTATTTTATCATTTGAGAATGCAAAAAAATATTTTAAACCAAAACAACAAGAAAAAATTATTGTAATCGGCAATCCAATCAGACAAGAATTATTAAATGGAAATAAAGAAGAAGGCAGAAAAATGTTTAATATTGTTTCAACCCCCTCGACTACGTTCGGGATAAATAAACCGATAACTTTAATTCTTGGAGGGTCGCAAGGAGCGCAAAAAATAAACGAAACCGTTACAGTAAATCTACCGAAATTATTGGAAATTACAGAGATAATTCATGCCTGCGGAGAAAATAATTTTAAGGAATTAGAAAAAGACACAATTAAGTCTCCAGAATATCATTTATATCCATTTCTAAACACCGAACAACAAAAACATGCTTATACGTTGGCGGATTTGATTGTTAACCGTGCCGGAGCAGGAGGAATATTTGAAATTGCAGCGTTAGGAAAGCCAAGTATTTTAATTCCATTGCCAAACGCGGCACAGGACCACCAAAAAGAGAACGCATATGAATACAAAAAAATAAGTGATGCAATTGTTTTAGAACAAGAAAATTTAACACCAAATATGTTAATAGAGCAAATCTCAAACTTATTATCCAATCCGCAAAAAATGTCTGAAATGTCGCAAAAAGCCAAATCCTTCTACAATCCCCAAACCGCAGAGTTAATCAGAGACGAAATCCTAAAATTTACACCAAAACAATAAATAATACAAAATATAATTTATAAAAACCGTTCCAAAAGAGCGGTTTTAAAATTGGCTCTTATTTCTTGATTTTTATATTTTTGCTTGCCCTAATTTTATAGAAAGGATATAATATACCATGTATGTTTAAAAACTCTAAAGTTAGGGTTCGTTTTGCGCCGTCGCCAACGGGATTTTTACATATTGGCAGTTTGCGCACTGTCTTGTTAGATTACCTTTTTTCTAAAAAAGAAAAAGGTGATTTTATTTTACGCATTGAAGATACTGACCAAGAAAGATTTACCGAAGGCGCAATTGAATCCTTGCTTAAAACTTTAAAAACTTTCAAAATTAAATTTGATGAAGGTCCGTTTTATCAATCAAAACGACTTGATATTTACAATAAACATGCCGAACAATTATTAAAAGAAGAAAAAGCATATTATTGTTTTTGCACCAAAGAACGTTTAGAAAAAATGCGCGAAGAACAAATTGCCAACAAGCAGGCGCCGATGTATGACCAGCACTGCCGAAATTTAGATAAAAAAACAATTGAAGAAAATTTAAAAAATAAAGCTCCATATACAATTAGAATGAAAGTGCCAGCAGGGGAGACCATTAAATTTCACGACCTGCTTCACGGAGAAATTGAATTTAAAACTGATTTAATTGACGATCAAATTTTAATCAAATCCGATGGATTTCCAACTTATCATTTTGCAGTTGTTATTGACGATCATTTGATGAAAATATCACACGCAATGAGAGGAGAGGAGTGGATTTCTTCAACACCCAAACATCTTTTATTATATAAATATTTAAACTGGAAACCGCCGATTTTTATTCATCTGTCTTTAATGCTAAATAAAAATGGCGGAAAATTAAGCAAAAGAAAAGGCGACGTCGCAGTAGAAAGTTTTTTGGAAAACGGATATTTACCCGAAGCGCTGATTAATTTTATCGGACTGACAATTTTAAGCGTTAAAGACAAGGAAAAAGAAATTTTAAGTTTAAATGATTTGATTAAAATGTTTAATTGGAACAAAGTACATAAAAATCCAGCAATTTTAGATATTGATAAATTAGATTGGATCAATAGCCAATACATCAAACAAATACCGATAAAAGAATTAACTAAACTATGTTTGCCATATTTACCAAAAGATTCTGATTTAAATGAAAAAACAATTGAAAAAATAATCAAATTAGAACAACCAAGAATGAATAAACTATCGGATATAGGAGAGAGTAGCGATTTCTTTTTTAAAGAATTGGACTATAATAAGGATTTATTGACATGGCCTCCGGCTCTACGAGGCCAAAGGCCCGGAGAGAAAGATGCCCCAAAAGAAAAAACATTAGAATCATTAAATAAAACATACTCAATATTGTGCGACGTTAAAGATGGGAGTTTTGGAGCTGAAAAGTTAAAACAAATTCTAATGCCGGAAGCAGAAAAATTTATAAATTCAGAAGGAAAAATAGACCGCGGACAATTATTGTGGCCGATGCGTGTCGCATTAAGCGGAAAAGAAAAATCACCAGGTCCGTTTGAAATTGCGGAAATATTAGGGAAGACCGAAACATTAAAACGAATTCAAAAAGCAATTAATAGGCTAAAATGAAAAAACTAATTCTTATACCTTGTATTTTGTATTTTGTATTTTGTATTTTGCCGAATACTTGTTCGGCCAGTTTAATTGATGATTTACAAAAACAAATAAACCAAAAAGAAGCGGAAATAAAACAACTTGAAGCACAAGCGACACAATACCAAAAAGAATTGCAAAACGCGCAATCGCAAAAAAATACTCTTAATAATCAACTTGCGATAATCGCCAGCAAAATTAAGAATTTACAAAATGATATTTCTATTACTAATGCTAAAATATCTTCAACAACATTAACAATCGAAGAGTTGAAACTTGACATTCAACAAAAAGAAGACGAAATAGACAAAAAACGAACAGAAATAGCAAATATTATACGTACTTTGGCAGAATATGACAAAGAGTCTTTACTAGAAATAATTTTAACCCAAAACAGCCTTTCTGACTTTATAAACCAATTACACAACATCGAATTGCTTCAAGAAAATATTCAAAAAACCATTACCGAACTTTCAACTATCAAACAAGAAATGGAAAAAAGTAAATCTCAAGCCGAATATCAAAAATCACAACTAACAACACTAAATAATCAACTCATAGGACAAAAGGGCGCAGTTGATCAAGAAAAAACAGAAAAAAATTATTTATTAACCCAAACCAAGGGCCAAGAAAAACAATATCAAACATTGCTTAATGATACGCTCAGAAAACAACAAGAAATTGAACAACAAATATTTGATCTGGAAGATAAGATAAAGGCCACATTAGATCCCAGTTCCACGCCCGAGGCGCGTCCTGGTGCCCTTAGTTGGCCGCTGGAAGGGATTTTAACCCAAGGATATGGTTATACCGCCTTTAGTAAAAAAATGTATAAAAGCGGGTTCCATAACGGCATAGACATATCCACAAAATATGGAACACCGATAAAAGCGGCAAGAGGGGGAAAAATTCTGGCAATAGGAAATTGTGGTAAATATGCTTATGGCAAATGGGTTCTTATAGAACATGACAACAAATTAACTACTTTATATGGACACTTATCAAACTACGGATCATTTAAGGCGGGTGATTCAGTAGAAAGAGGGGACGTTATCGGATATGAGGGGAGTACAGGTTATTCAACCGGAGCGCACCTACATTTCGGGGTTTACACTTCAGAATCAATTCAAGTACAAAAAGTATGGTATGGCACAGTGCCGATTGGCGCGCACTTAGATCCGCAAAAATATTTACAATAAATTTATTTAATAATAAAATATATTTATATAATATCAATAGAGGAGAGAGGCCAAAGAGGCTTTATTATACATATTAATAACGTCGGACAATCATAGTTAAGCGACGTTCTATAGAGACATTTTCTTAGAGACCACTCCCCCTCTGTTACCATTTGAGATTTGTTGTTCCCCTTATTTTTCCCTTTTATTTTTTATAATTTATAAAACTTTTATGCAAAAATCTAATTTACCAATATTAAAACATATTACCGACTTTCTTGAATATCTTGAAATTGAGCGCGGGGCTGCGTCCAAAACCCAAGAAAACTATTCCCGCTACCTTCATAAGTTCGCCAACTGGCTCAGGTCAACCAAAAGCGAAAATTTAAAGCCTCACGAACTGACCCCGGAACATGTTTGGCAGTACCGCATCTTTTTGGCACGCTCACCTATTTCCGAAACCAGCACCAAGACATTAAGCAAAAAAACACAAAATTTTTATTTGATTGCACTAAGAAATTTATTAACTTTTTTTACCGATAGAGATATTGATTCATTGCCTATGGAAAAAATAAAACTTACAAAACGTGAAAAAAGCGAACAAACCGTAAAATTCCTGACCTTAGACCAGGTGGAAAAATTATTGCTCACACCTACTACGTCGCACAATATTGGGCTACGGGATCGCGCAATTTTGGAAATCCTCTTCTCTACTGGCTTGCGTATTGCAGAATTAGTTGCATTAGACAGAAACCAATTTAAAATAAAACCCGACACCAAAGATATTGAATTAAGCATTACTGGAAAGGGCGGACACGTAAGAACTGTTTATTTTTCTGACCGCGCTGTAAGATGGCTAAAAAAATACTTGGACACAAGAAACGATGATGATAAAGCATTATTTATCAATTATCGGGCAAAAAAAGAAAATGATATATCCCCTGCCCGACTCACTGTGCGTTCTATTGAACGCATGGTTGAAAAATATTCGCATATTGCAGGATTACCAATTAAAGTTACTCCGCATGTTCTAAGACACACATTGGCAACGGATTTATTAAATCAAGGAGCTGATTTAAGAACTGTTCAAGAAATTCTCGGCCACCAAAGCGTTGCCACAACTCAAATTTACACTCACGTCACCAACAAGCATCTCCGCGACATCCACCGCCAATTTCATAGTGGAAAAAAATTAAAGGAATAATTATTAATTATGGTACAATGGCAGAAAGAACAAATGGTAACGTTACAGACCATACCGCATATAATTTAATTACCTTGCGAGTCCAAAATTGGGTAGCATTATAAAATAGAGAAAATAATCTCTCTTTTTTTTGCCTGTCCCGACCTTTCACGTCAGGGTTTTTCCTTATTTAAATTTATTGTATGATTAATCTATGGAACAAAAAATATTAAGAATTTCATACTCGGCACTAGACACTTTTAAACAGTGTCCGCTTAAGTATAAATATCAGGTTGTTGATAAAATTAAAACTCTAAAAACCAAAGAAGCGGTTTTTGGCAGCGTTTTACATAAAGCACTCGAATGGTTCCATAAACAAACGCCGGTATCCCCTACTTCCGACGAATTGCTGAATAAATTTAAAGAAATTTGGCCCAAAAATGAATCTGTTTTTTCTGAAGATGAAGATATGATTTATTTTTCCGAAGCAATAAAAATTCTGAAAAATTATTATGAAAATTATTTAAAAATCAAAGATAATTTTTCCGTACTTGGAACCGAGACCAGATTTGAAGTTATGCTTGAAAATCCGCAAAACAAAAAAGAAAAATGCCTTTTAACTGGTATTATTGACCGCGTTGATAAAACCAAAGAAGGAATAGAAGTTGTTGACTATAAAACAACAAAAAAACTTCCCTCACAGGAAGATATCCATAACAGTATGCAAATGTCCCTTTATTGCTTAGGTGTAATCAACCGCTGGCCTCAATTTGCAGAAAAAGGAATTGAAAACATTAAATTAACTTTATATTATTTAAAACACCAAGAAACAATTTCCACGCACAGAACACAAGAACAATTAAATAAAATTCAAGAACACGTTTGGAAAAAATTAAAAGAAATAGAGGCCAGCAAATTTGAACCTCTTCCCTCTGTCTTGTGTGATTGGTGCGGATACAAAAAAATCTGCTCAATGTGGAAACATCTCTATAAAAAAGAATTTTCTATTGACGACGAGCAGGCAAAAAAAGTGGTTAACGAATATTTGGCATTAAAAGAAAACAACACCCAAAACAACAAAAAAATCAATGAATTAAAAGAAATCATTGAAAGATAC
The DNA here is from genome assembly GCA_022705575.1 of Patescibacteria group bacterium. Taxonomy (GTDB): domain Bacteria; phylum Patescibacteriota; class Minisyncoccia; order RBG-13-40-8-A; family RBG-13-40-8-A; genus JAKJED01. The sequence goes on along the minus strand of JAKJED010000004.1, from coordinate 18,077 downwards.
TTAAACAATGAAAAAATAGAAAGAATTTTTGGCGATGCTGGATTTATTACTCGTTTAAACCAAATCCGTACTGGCGGTTATGATCTCAAAAAACTGGAACAAATCATCAAGACTTTACCCCGGTCCATCCAAGACCAGATTCATCAGGCAAAAAAAGAGGATAAAAAATATACTGTCATTAAGGCAAGTTTGAAGAAAATACAGAAAGACGGCCAAGACCAAAAAATATAAGTGCAATTAAAATAATAACCATAACAATAAAAATGTCATGGTTGTTTCTTTTGACAAATTCTTTTAATTTTGCTAACATTTGTATATCTATAATCTATAATTAATTTGTAAATCTGTAAAATATATGTCAACAACCAAGTCCGCGGGATCAACTAAATTAGGACGAGACTCGCGACCAAAATATTTAGGCGTAAAACTCTACCAGGGACAAAAAGCTCAAACCGGCAATATTATTATTCGTCAACGCGGAACTAGATTTATTGCCGGAAAAAATGTTAAAAAAGGAAAAGACGATACTCTTTACGCGCTTAAATCAGGAATAGTCAAATTCAAAACAACCGCCAAAACAGGATTTAACGGCAAAAGAAAACTTTTTAAAACTGTTGATGTTGTTTAATTCTTTTATAGAATTAATTTTTGTTCAAAGACTCATCAATAATTATCAATTTTATTTCTGCTTCTAATCCGTGATCAAAAGTAATTGTTATTGGATATTCTCCAACGTCTTTAATGGGTTGGAGAATTTTAATTTGATTCTTTTTTATATTGAATCCTTTATCTTTAAATATTTGACTGACTTTCTGATCATTAATTGAACCATAAAGTTTTCCTGTTTCATCCATTTTAGCCGGAATTTCAATTTCTAATCCATCAATCTGCGAAACCATTTCTTCAACATATTGCAATTCTTGTTCTGCTTTTTGCGCTTCCATTGCTTTCTCTTGTTCTAATTCTTTAATAGCTTTATCGGTAGCAACTTTTGCTAATTTACGAGGAATTAAAAAGTTTTTTGCGTGCCCGTCAGCCGCATCTTTTATCTCCCCCTTTTTACCTAATCCAACAACATCTTTTAATAGAATTATTTTCATAAATTATTTATTCAACAATTCAATTGCTTTATCTAATTGCGAATCATAATTATTATTATAATCGTTTTCAGTTAATTCAATTTCGTAATCCGGAGATAGTCCCTCTTCGTTAATTGATACCCCAGAAGGAGTCAACCACTTTGCAATAGTAACTTTTAACGATGATTCGTCTTTAAATGTTTCCATTTGTTGAACAGAACCCTTGCCAAAAGTTTTTTCTCCAACTAATTTTATTCCTTCAATATCCCTAAGTGCTCCAGCCATAATTTCTGATGCCGATGCAGATCCTTTATTAATCAATATAATCACCGGAAAATCTTGTATTGCTTTATATCCGTTACTTTTATATTCATATCCTTCTCCATTTTTGAATTCCTCTTTTACAACAACCGAATCTTTAGGTAAAAACCAACCGGAAATTTCGACTGCAGAATCAAGATATCCTCCGGGATTATTTCTAACATCAATAATTATTTTTTTTGCATTACTTTTTAAAATTTCCGCAACAATGCTTTTAAATTTTGCCGGAAGATTGGCGGTAAATTGATAAATTTTAATATAAGCAATATCGCTATTTTTCAATTCCCATTTAATAACTGGCACCTGAATTGTATCTCTTACTAAAGTAAATTTTTTAGGCTCATTAAAACCATTTCTATTTATAGTTAAAATAACTTCTGTTCCCTTTTTTCCTCGAATCAATCCTACAGCTTCTTCTGATGTCATTCCGTCAGTTTCTTTTTCGTCTATTTTAAGAATTAAATCTCCTGCCTGTATTCCTGCTTTATGCGCCGGAGTTCCTTCAATCGGAGAAATAACCGTTAAAATTTTATTTTTTACTCCTATTTCCATGCCTACCCCTTCGAAACTATCGTCTCCGCTAACACTTTTTATAAATGTTTCGGTTTTATCCGGTCTCATAAAAACAGTATAATCGTCTCCTAACGAATCAACCATTCCGGATATTGCGCCATATAACATTTCCTTATAGTTTATTTTTGAATTATCAACATATTTATCTTCAATTGTATCAAGTACTTGCCAAAACAAACTAAAATCAATCGGTTCCGGCTTTCCTAACTCTCTATTAAAAAATACTCTATTGGCAATTTGCACATTATCAACTGATTTTTTACCAATTACAAATCCTCCGCCAAACAATATCACGGCTAAAACCACTATAATAATTATACGTACAATTTTTCTTTTATTTAAAACCATATTTTTTAAAATACTTTATTGCGCTAAGGATATGAATACGCGCATATTTGTTAAAAATTAAATCTCCCAAAACTCCAAATTTTTTGCTGCTTCTGTGGTAATAATGCACCATTTTTGCTGTCGGCAAATAAATAACCTTATATCCTTTTTTTCTTACCCTTCTACACCAATCACTATCCTCAAAATACATGAAAAATCTTTCATCCCAAAACCCAACTTTATCGATTATGTCTTTTTTAAACATCATTGCCGAACCCTGAACCCAATCAACTTCTTTTGCTAAATTATTATCGTGTAAAACTGAAATTTTTTCTAATAATTTTTTGCCTTTTTTGGTTTTCCCCCAAAATGTACGCCGTGCAAGAATAATACTGGGAATCGGATCGCTGAAACAGGAAATCTGCAAATTTCCGATATAATCTTCTAATTTTGGAGCGACGATTCCGACATTTTCATGTTCTTCCAGATAATTTATCATTTCTAATATTGTATTTTCTAAAACTATTATATCCGCATTTAAAAGCAAAATAAAGTCCCCTGTCGCTTTTTTAATGCCTGTATTCACTAATTTTGAATATCCGGTATTTTTTTTAAAAGAAATAATTTCTATTTCTTGCCATTTGTCTTTAATAAATTCCTCGTCTTTCTCTTTTGATTCACTGTTTACCACAATAATTTCATGCTTTAATCCTCCAATTGTTTTATTAATTGAATTTATGCAAAGATCCAGCAATTTTGAAGTCAAATGATGAGTAATAATAATGGAAAGCTTCATTTTTATTTAATTTTGTTTAAAAATATTTTGACACGCTTCTCGAATATTATTAAAGGTTGCATCTGTAGGCAAAAGAACATACATTCCATTAATTTTTGATTCATAAAGCATCCCTTCCGAAGAATTCTCAAAAACTTTTCTGGTAATATTGTCGGTTTTTGCTTTACCTGCCAAAATAATTAATTCCGGAATCTGCCATGGACTAACATCGGTTACAATATTTTTCGACAATACATCAATAATTCCACTCACCTTTAACGGATCTGCCAATATTCCCAACGATAAAATTTTATCTTTTAAAGCTATCATCACCTGCTGTTGTCTTCTGATGCGGTCAAAATCGCTACTGGAAAATCTTGAACGCACATACAATAACGCGCTTTCCCCGTTTAAATTTTGCTCTCCAGCATCAATTTTAAATACCATACAATTTTTACCCATTGCGTCGCACCCCCATTGATTACTTTCTATAAATGCTTTTTCTAAATTAACTTTTATGCCTCCTAAAATTTCTACGATATCTTTAAAAGCATCAAAATTTACTTCTATAGCATAATCAATATAAATTCCAGTCAAATACGCCAATGTTTTTTTTGCATAATCTAACCCGCTGTCATACTTTTTATTTCCAATCGCATAAACAGTATTAATTTTTTCATAAATTGCCTCTCCTGGCATTTGCAGATATAAATCCCGCGGAACAGAAATTAATGCGATTTTTCCTGTATTTTTTTCCATACTCACAATCATAATCGCATCAGTAAGCCATGCTCCGGCGTTAGGATCATTGTCCCCTCTTATGCCTAAAAGCAAAAAATTAATTCTGTTTTCATCTTTAAGCGGAGTATATTCCGAACTCGGCAATTTACCAAAAATTTTCTCCCAAGCGATATTTTTAATCGTAATAATTTTAGAAAAAGCAGACCCGGTTTTAAACAAATAAAAGGCCGGAACAAGCAAAATAACGATAATTACAATCCAAATAATTAATTTCTTTTTATTGATTTTTTTAGAAATTTTTGTTTCAAATCGATCATTTTGTTTCTTATCGTGCCTTCTGAATATTTTTTTAAATCCTTTCGGAGGAGTAATTGAGTCTAACATAATTTTTTTTGCATTAATTTTCTCTTTTTTAACATTTTTGGCAAAAATTTTATAATTTCAAATTTTGCGAATAAAACTCGCGGCTCAAAAAATAAAAGATAAACAACGAATTTAATTTGACGTTTTATGAATTGCGGATGAAAAAATAATTTCAACGAAAGATTTTTAATATATGTCAACCACATATTACGCCAACTGATTCTTCGTAGCCATAACGATTGCGACTTCCTGGTTTGCCTAAACTCTTTCCATCCCCCACTGATTGATTTTGAACTTGTTCTATCGTGCCAAACAATTGCCTTGGATTCAAAAACACATAGCCAATTTTGTAAATTTAATCTCCATGCCAAATCAAAATCTTCTACATAACAAAAAAAATCTTCATCAAAATATTCTTCTTTTAATTTTATACTATCTAAAGCAATTCGTCTATACGCCGGCGCTACTCCGTTTGTCCCAAAAACTTGCTGTAAATTATCGTATTGTTGTTTATCTTCATTTCCTTGCCCTAAATCGTTTATTTCTCCTGATTTTAAAAATTTGAATCCAACAGTATCAATAATGTTTGTTTTTATTCCATGATTAAGCTGTAAAATTTTTGCCTGAACCGAACCGATTTTTTTATCTTTCTCAAAAGTATCAATTATTTTTTGAATAAAATCTTTATCTAAAACAATGTCAGGATTCAAAATTACGACATAATCCCCTTTAGATTGTTTGATTCCGAGATTATTTCCTTTTGCATATCCTAAATTTTTATCACTTAAAATTACCTTTTGCGCCCCCTTATACTCCCTTAGAGTTTCCCTTATTAAATCTACACTCTTATCCTCAGAATTACTATCAATAACAATCAATTCAATATTCTTGTATGTCTGCTTAAAAATAGACTGCAGACAGTTTTTAATGTATTTTTCCGAATTATAGGTCAAAACAATGATTGAAACCAATTTATTCATATTTTAAAACTTCGGGATTTCTTTCAATTGCCAAAATCATTCCCAAAATTGTTAAAAATAATAAAAATACTCTTTCGTCCAAAAGCGCAATATCAAATAAACTATAACCAAAAATCCACACAAAAAAAACAAATATTGCAGTAATTAATTTTCTTTTATCCGGCGACAAATTTTTTTTCAAAACAGTAAAAATATTTAATAAAATTTCTAAAACAATCAAAACAATCAAAATAAATGCAAAAATACCGTTTTCAACTAAAAAATTCAAATATAAATTATGTGCAGAAGAACCGGCTTTTGCCAGCGCTATATCTTGTTTCAATATAATCGGAAAATTTCCCGCACCAATTCCCAATATCGGATATTTCTTAAAACTTTCAAAAGATTTTTTCCAAATATATACTCGCCCCTGATTGGATGTTTCGTCTAAATTAAGTATTGATACTAATCTTTTTATGATTAAACTCGCATCGCTCCCTCCCGATTCTTTAAATTGCGGAATGGCTGTAAAAGCAGAAACGATCGGAATTAATATTATAAAAATTATTAAAACTATCATAATGGCAGAAACAACACAGTTTGAATTCATTTTTTTAATAAACAAATATATGCAAACAAAAATCGCAAAAACAATCCCAAACCATATTCCTCTGGTTCCTGAAAGAATAACAAAAAACAAACTAGAAACCAGCCAAATCAACCAAATAATTTGTTGTTTTGAAATTTTTCCTTCTCGAATTTTATTTTGCACAAATGGAATCGCATAAACAATCATAAAAGGAATAACTAATAATAAATACAAAGAAAAGCTGTGTGGATCGGTAAACGAACCAAAAATTCTTAATACCGATGAACTATTTGGCGATGAGGCAAACCAAGCATTATTTGTTTTAACGATTTGTTTTAAATTTTCTCCGTAAAAATTATAAGAAACATGATTAGCCCACCAATCCCAAAATCCGCCGAGTGTAAAAAAATAAATAATAATCAATTGGATTAACGCAATTAAAAATACTATCCCTCCGGAAATTAAAATTGCCTTGCCTATTTTATTAAAAACAACATTATCTTTAATTGTACTTTTAACAATTATAATTAAAGCGGTTAAATTGACCAAATAAATAATTTTTTTAATTGCTACTATTTTGTCTATTGCCGGTATAATTGAAAGAGTCATCGTTAATAATAATAAAATCGATAAAATTTCTATTCGTTGAAATTTAATTTGTTTTTTAGACAACAACCACTTAAAAAATAAAACCAAAATAAATATTCTGCCGACACTTAATGAATCAAAGCTTTCCGATATCGGTAAAGCAACCAAAACAGGGATAGAAGCGACAAAAAGAAATAATCCGTCTTCTATCGGACTGACAATTAAATAAAACAACACTATAGCATTAGAAACTAAAACCAATTCTCTTGGTAACACATTCAAACAAACCAGAACCAATGCTAAAATTTCAATTCCTAACAAAATCCAAAATACGGTGTTGTTTTTAGAATATTCAGACATCAGGATAATTAGAAATTAGTATTTTATATGTTTTTTGCGCTGTTTTTTCCCAAGAAAAATTTTCAACGCGCTGCAATCCTTTTTCAATCATATTTTTTCTTAAATTTTCATCACTTAATATTTTTGTTATTTTATCTTTAATTTCATTAACATCGTACGGATTATCAACTGCAATCGAATAATCACCCAAAACCTCGTTTAACGAAGTCATTCTTGTGGTTAAAACTGGCGTTCCGCAAGCCATTGCTTCTAAGGGAGGCAAACCAAACCCCTCATATTCGGAAAGATAAATAAAAATTTCTGCTCCCTGATACAAATAAATCAAATCTTCTTCATCAACATAATTAATTTTTTTAATTTGAGGAACGTTTTCAATTATTTTATCGATATTTTGATGTGGATTTGTTAAATCTTTTCCGCTAATTAACAATTGACGGTCGGGAAATTCCGTTAAAATCAATTTAAACGCTTCAATTAATTCCAACACATGCCTACGATTAAAAATTGTTCCAGCATAAAATAAATATTTATTTTTTAATCCGTATTTATTTTTAATTGTCTGAATTTTATTTTCGTTTTTTATCGCATTGAATTTCTTGTCTGCGGCAAGAGGAACAACATATATGTTTGCAGAAGAAGAATAATATTTTAAAATTTCGTTTTTAGTATATTCCGAACAAGCAAAAATTACTTTTGATTTTTTAACTGCTCTTCGAACCAATATTTTATAAGCCAATCTATGATATAGATTAAACCATTCAGGATGTGTAATATAAGAAATATCATGTATTGCTACAACGGTTGGAACGCTACAAAAAAACGGGCGCATATAAAACGGAAGAAATAAAATATCAACTTTGTCTTTTTTTGCCTTACGTGGCAAAGAAAAATTATAATACAATGCAGTACTTTTAATTTTAAACGGGTTTTTAACATTTTGCATTGAATAAAAAATAAATTCCGTGTTTTTTTCATTTTTCCAATAACCCAACAAATTCGACAAATAACGAGCTACGCCGGTTCTTGTCTTATCCAGTACATGACAATCAATTCCAATTTTTTTATTATAATTATTTACAGAAGCCATAATTTATTTTACTAAAAATTAGTATACTAAAACCGAATTAATAAACATAACATATTTTTGAAAGTTAAACAAATCAAACCGCCAACCCCCTTAAAAATTCTTTTGAATCTTTTTGGCTGTATAATTAATCTCCATAACCATTCTGTGCCTGTTTTTTGCATAAATTTTGGAGCGCGTTTAACCTGTCCGGAAATAAAATCAAATGCCCCCCCTACGCCGATTGCTAATTTTATACTCGGCATTTTATGTAAATTTTCATAAATAAATTCTTCCTGTTTCGGGCTTCCTAATCCAACCAATAGAATATTTGGTTCAATTAAGTTTATTTTCTGAATTACTGGGTCATATTCCAGATATCCATGATCAAACCCAACAACATTATTTCCTAATTTCTCCGCTGTTTTTTTAACAATGTTTTCAGTTCCGCCAAATAAAAATATCTTGGGTTTTGAAAATTGATTATTGAAATTTGATTGAAAATTGGAAATTGAAAATTGGAAATTATTACAAATATTATAAATTAACTCTATTCCGTTTATATTTTGTTTCAATTTTTTTCCAATCAATTTTGCCATCAAATACAATCCTTTTCCTTCGCACAAACAAAAATCTGCGCTATTCAAAATATTTCTGAATTCTTCATTTTTTTGCGCTCTAACCACAAATTCCGAATACGGCAAAACTACGAATTTCTGCTTGCTGACGAATAAAGACTTTTCTAATCTTTCCACCACCTCTTCCATCGTCAAATTATCAAATTTTATTCCAAAAATTTCAACCTTCGCCTCGTTAAACATGGTTTTATTAATTATGAACCTCGCAAACATCCATAAGATATCTAACAAAGCTCATTTTCCTAATTCTATTGATTCTAAAACTATATATTCCGGACCACGACGACTAAGATTTGATTGCATTAATTCAATATTGTCTACTGAAATCTGATAACTTATTTTTTTATCAACTATCCCCTGCTCTTTAATTCTTTTAACAACCTCGGATGATTTGAATCTTGCCAAAGTAATATGCGGATTAAAAACATAAAGTTCTTTTTGATAATTATCATTCATGTTTAATGCACCCTCTAAATCATTCTGTAATTTTGCCAATTCTTGGCTTTTTTCTCCTTCAACCCAGAACATTCTTTTTGATTTCAGCGGCCTGTTTATTGATGATGCGGGGCCAAGAATAATTTTTTCTAAATTTATAAAAAATGGTTGATGTTTTTTAGCAACACTTTTCATTTTTTTAGCAATATCATAAATTTCATCATCTGTGGCATAACCGATAAAAACCAAGGTAATGTGCAAATTATCTTTAATTACCCAATTAATGTTTTTCCCGCGAAATTCTCCTAATTTGTATTCTTGTTCTAATTTCAGCTCCCAATCAAAAAGTTGTTTTTTTATTTGCTTTGATAAATTAATGGCAATAAATATTCTTTTCTTGATCATATCTTTATTATACCATTTAAAAGTGATAAAATAAAAATATGCTAACCAAACCAATTCATGGCATACATTCAGAAATACATGCCATTGCCAAAGACATTAGCGAATATTGCAATGAACCAAAAAAATTTGCATTATATTTAGGCGTAATAAAAAGAATCGGTAAAAACCGAGCTTACCAAATATTTTCAGAAATGAAACAATTGAAAGATATCGAATCTCGAGCAAAACTTTTTATGTATTTGTCTAAAGATAAAAAAGATAAAAAAAATGAAACTGGAAATCCAAACCGGAAAAAATAATCCTGTTTTAAGAAAAAAATCAGAACCCGTAAAAGAAATAAATGCGGAAATTTTGAATTTAATTGAAAATATGCAAGAAACAATGAAAAAAGATAATGGCATTGGACTATCCGCGTGCCAAATTGGAAAAAATATACAATTATTTGTCATTGATAACAATTATTCAAAAAATTGCGTATTTATAAATCCTGAAATTATCAAATTATCATCAAAAACAGAAATTATTGAAGAGGGTTGTTTGAGCCTGCCAAATACATTTATGCCAATCAAACGTGCGAAATCATTAAAAATCAAAGCAATTGACGAAAAAGGCAAACAATTCAAATTAAAGGCAAAAAATTTACTGGCACGCGCAATTCAACACGAAAACGATCATCTTAACGGAATTTTAATCTGCGACAATGCAAAATAAAATTAGAACAATTTTAATGGGGACGCCGGAATTTGCGGAAAGCATTTTTCGTAAATTTTATGATTCTCTTAAAGATCAATTTGAGATAATAACAGTGGTTACAGCCCCTGATAAGCCCATTGGCAGAAAACAGGTACTTTCCCCCTCTCCTGTCAAAAAATGGGCTACAGAGGCCAAATTAATGGTTCTACAGCCTGATAAAATCAGAAAACCCGAATGGGTGGCTAAAATTAAGAATTTGAATCCGGATTTAATAATCTTGACTGCTTTTGGCCAAATTATTCCCCAAGAAATTTTGGACATACCAAAATATAAAGCTTTAAACATTCACCCCTCACTTTTGCCAAAATATCGAGGTGCATCCCCTATCCAATCAGTTATATTAAATGGCGAAAAAGAAACAGGGGTTTGTTTAATGATTATGGACGCAGAAATGGATCATGGTCAAATAATTTCTAATTTACAATTTTCAATTTCCAATAAACCGACATATACAGAATTATCAAAACAACTTTCTGATTTAGGTGCAAAACTTTTAATTAAAGTTCTGCCGGATTATATTGATGGAAAAATCAAACCACAAGAACAAGACCATTCGCAGGCAACTCTTTGCAAGTTGATTAGAAAAGAAGATGGAAAAATTGATTGGAACAAATCAGCGGAAAAAATTGATTGTCAAATTCGGGCGTTTCAAGAATGGCCGGAAAGTTATACGGATTTCAATGGTAAGGTTTTAAAAATATTAGAGGCAAACATTGAATCCCCTTCGAACTCTTTAGGTAGCCCCATGGATAACCCTTCGAATAATCCGTCGATGGAGGGAACTCAAGGGGAAATCAAAGGGATTGGCAACACATTCCTTACAGATCAAGGAAATCTTGCCGTCCAAACCGGCAATGGCATTTTAATTTTAAAAACCCTCCAACTGGAGGGCAAAAATTCAATGTCGGCAAAAGATTTTCTTAACGGCCACAAAAAAATTGTTAGAACCACATTAAAATAAATTTTAAAGAACACTTCTACTCACCTCCCTCCATAGAAACAAGTTTCCAATCATCGCCGGAAACTTTTTCAATATTTAATTCTGCATTTTCAGCGGAAGTATTTTTAGAAAGTAATTTAAAATTAAAAATCAAATTTTCTGGAGAAATGTATTCTCCGTGCTCTAAAATTGAACCGAGTTCCAGCTCGATTTTTTTAATCTGCTTAAAATTGTTTTTCTCGGCGTGTTCCAGAACAATTTTTAATATCTGCTCCGCCAAATGCATATCGTGCATATCAATGAACGGCGCATGTTACACACGGATCATACGCCCTGATTAACATTTTAATTTTTTCTTTACGTTCGTCAGTGTTTAAATTATCAAAACCATTCATATGTTCAAATTCTTCCAAATCCGCTTCTAAATTTGCAAGATTTTGGCAAGTTGGAGAAATAATATTCACTTTTTCTACAATTCCCTCTTTAATTTTAACATCATAAAACAACAACCCTCTCGGTGCTTCAAAAGCTCCCAATCCCTCACCTGTTCTATTTTGTGTTTTTGTTTCCACGATTTCAATTTTATCTTCTTTAATCAACTCACTTAAAATTTTAATTGCTTCTTCAAAACAGTGCACTACCTCAATCGCCTGCGCCAAAATATTATAAAAAGGATTATAACATAATCCGCTATTCGGCGAGACAAGAAATTTCAATTCTGATTTTTTCAATAATTCTTTTGCATATCGATTTAACTGATAACCGTGATTATTTAATCGCGCCAAAGCGCCAACCATATAAGTTTTGTCTGCAAAATAACTTCTCTTTGCGGGGTCATTGTCTTTTTGAATTTCTTTTATTAAAGACGCAAATTCTTCTTGACGCATTAATTTATCGTCAACCCTAATCTGTCCGTCATAAATTGCATATTCGTTTGGGTTATAAAAAGAAACAAAAGTCGTTTTTCTTTCAAATTCAGGATATTTTAAATCAACAAACAATTCTCCTAATTTAACTGCCAATTCCAAATTATTTTGAAAGTCATTCAAAATTTGTTTTAATTCATCTATATCCGGCGCTTTACTTATTCCACCAATACATGGAGTTAAAGGATGCACGGAACGCCCACCGATTATTTCAACCAACCTATTGCCCAAATCCCTAATTTTAACTGCGTCATTGGTTTTTTCCGGATAAGCATTAATTAATTGCAAATCACTTTTAAATCCAAAAAAGTCGGACAAAGAAAAGAAAAATAAATGCAAAGCATGACTATTTATCAACTGACCCAGTGCCATTAATTTTCTTAAAGACAATGCCGTCTCTGCAACTTCAATATTATATGCTTTTTCAATTGCTTTAAATCCGGCAAAACTGTGCGCAACCGGGCACACTCCACAAATTCGTGAACCTATCTCCGGAATTTCTTCATCTTTTCTGTCTTGCATAATTCCTTCAAACAACCGTGCGCCTTCTTCAATTTTTATTTTTGCTGCACGCACATCTCCGTTGACAATGTCAGCGGTAAAACTCGCATGTCCTTCAATTTTTGCAATATGATCTATTCTTAGCTTCATACAAAACTCAATACTAATTATTAATTAAGACTAATTTACCAATATTTGTAAATTTGCATGTTATTTATAATTAATATCGCTAATTTTTAATTCATTACGCTTGCCGAATCTTTGTAACAACATTTCAATATTCTTATCATCCAATCGGCATTTAATTTTTAGCGCTTTTTTCATTGCCTCTAAATTTATTTTCTGTTTTGGTCCACGACATCCATCGCAAAGAAAATTATTTTTTGGGCATGGCGCTCCGCAACCAGCCAAAGTTATTGCTCCCAAACACGGCTTCCCAATCAAAAGCAAGCACATTTTGTTTTTTCTGACGCATTCTTCACAAACCGACTTTTGTTCTATTTTTGGAATTTTATTTTCCAAAATCTCGTTTATAATTCTGAAAAATTCTTCCTTATTTATCGGACATCCGGGAATTTCATAATCAACTTTTATCATTTCTTTAATTGATTTCACATTTGGATTATTAATTCCTCTTACATTCGGATAAATCTGCCTAATCAATGCTTTTTTATCTCCTCGGTAATCTTTTATTTCCTGCGGACCTCCGAGCAAAGCGCAAGCTCCAATGGCAACGACAATTTTTGATTTTTTTCTGATTATTTTAAGTTTTCTTTTTTGCTCTTTAGTAATTGCTGTTCCTTCAACGATTGCGATGTCGTATTTATCAACATCGGGCAAATCTTCGGCCAATCTAAAATCTCCAATATTTACTTTAGTTAAAAATTCTAGGAACCTTTCACCTAAATCAAAAATCGCAACCTGGCAACCTTCACAGCAGGTTAAGGATAAAATTGCGATTACTGGTTTTCTTTTTATTTCAATCATATTTATATTATAGCAAAAATTAAAAGAGGGCGATATTAATTTTTATACGCCCTCCAATTTTTCAATAAACTCATCTCTATGAAACACTTCTCTGTTTTTAACAAATGTTTTACAATAATTTTTTTCATCTTCTTCGATTTTGCCAGCAACATAAAGATTTTCAAGCACCTCGTTGTGCTTTTCTAACCAATACCACCTTACGACATTAACCGTAATTTCATTTAAACCCAATTGTTTAGCACGACTTTCTATATGAAATTGGAATATCGTACCATCTAAGTTATCCCAATTAATTTTACACTTGACTGTATATTTTTTCATCAAATCTAATGCTTGCGTGGTGTATTTCATTTTGTTTATTTTCCTTTCGCCTCGTTTTTAACGGGCTTTAAAATTTTAAAGATCTCTTCTGCTTCTTTGGCAGATATCTTTTTAACAACAAAACCGTTGCTAACCAGACAATAATCATTCTCTCTTATTTCAGGAATCAAGTCAATCCCCACTCCCTGCTTATTGCCATTTATTTCAACAACGGCTTTATTATTTTTTATTTCTAATATCTTAACAGGAACACTTAAACACATTTATTTATTGATTAATCGGTTGCTCTTCCACCAATAATTCAGCGGGAGTTTTTGCGCTAATCGGTTTTCCCAACGCCGGTTTGCCTGCATTTAAATTCTCCAATATGTCTTTAATCTGCTCATTGTCTGGGTTAAGTTCCGCAATTCTGTCAAATTGATCAAATGCTGATTCTCTGTCCCCTTCCCAATCATACAATAATCCCAAAAAATATCTTGCATTGGAAAAATTATCATCCAAAACAATTGCTCTGATAAATTCGGCTTTCGCTTGTTTGAATTTTTCCGAACGATAATACAATACCGCTAATTGAAAAGCAATGTTTTTGTCGCTTGGAGACAATTGCCTATTAATTTCAAGTTTTTGAATTGCTTCCGCTATTTTTCCTTGTCTGTCATAAATTTTTGACTGTTCATAATAAGCATCGGAATAATTTATTTTCAATTCAATTGATTTATTAAAGTTTTCCATTGCTTTTGCAATATATTCATTCCATGTTTTCCTTGTTTCTTGATCATTGCGAGCTTTTTCTACAATCATGTCCGCTTTGTTCGCGTATAAACGACCCAATTCAAGATAAACAAAAGGGTTTGACGGTTCAAATTCAATTGCTTTGTTATACGAAGATTCTGCCCAATCCGAAGCACCGTCAATAATCGCCATCAATTTTCTGTAAACCTGACCACGCAATAACCAATTTGAGGCATCCCGAGGAGAAAGATTGGTTGTTTGCATAGCGGAATTAATAGCGCTCATTGCGTCTGTTTGAACAATATTGGCCCTTTCTGCTTGCGTTAATGCGGTATTAACTGCATCCTGTTCCAATTTATAAATAAACAATTGCGATAAAACCTTATAAGTATTATCTTCATGAGGATTAATTATTGTAGATTTTATAATTTTATTTAATCCATTGTTAACATTTTCATTGGTTTCAATCAAGCTTACGCCTCGTTTATATGTTATTTCTGCGATATATTTTGTGCCAATAACATACAACAACCCAATAACCAAAACTATAATTACCATAAAAGAAATACTGGCAATTAATAATATTTTTGGAGATTTTTTAAGATCATAAACTTTTTCTTTAGACGTTGATTCTTCTGTCAAAAATAAACTCAATAATAACCAGAATACAAACATCAAAACAAGATTTTGAGAATAGATAAACCAACACACGGCAATGCCAATCCATGCTGCAAAAAATCCTATACTTAAAAATCTTTTCAAAATATTGCTTTCTTCTTTTTCTTTTATAAGATTTTTTGTTGCTTTAACCGCAAAAATAATTATAATCGCTAAAAATCCCAATAGTCCTAAAATTCCTAAATCAGAAGCTAAAGAATAAATTTTCGCCGGTGCGTTCAAAAATCTTACATTCCAATACGCTGTTTGATTTATGCCTTCTGGTTTATATTTTGCGTAATTAAACACAAATGTTTCTGGCCCGGTTCCAATAATGGGATTATGACGAAGAACATTTCCAACAATCGATAATCCGCTTTTATAACTCAAACCAACCTCTATCGGCAAATTCGGCCTGAGCGGAAGCACTGGTCTAAAAAACAAAAAAATCAACGCAACTGCCAACAATGTTATAGGAAGAGCAATCCAGCTTATTTTTTCGCCAAGCTTAACCATCTGCATTAAACCAAACAATAAAATAATTATCATTCCCACCCCTAAAACCAGCCATAGCACCCAAAAATTAATACTAATTAAAATAAAGATATTTAATAATCCGAGTAATATAAGAAATAATTTGATTCCTTTTCGTTTAACCATAAATAACATTGCTGTAATCAATATTGTCATTACGGCAACAAAAATGCCTAAAGTATTTACCGAACCAATGGTATTAAACGAAATTATTTTAGTAATTCCAAACGGAAGAATAAATTTACCCCAAATCTGCAACATTCCAATTACAGAAACTATTGCCGAAGAAACAGTGAAAATGAAAAGCAGATTGAAAGTTTCTTTTAATTCTTTAAAATTATTTACAATCAAAAAATACAGCGCGATAAAACATAAAATATTGATTAAGCTACCACTCAAGTGATCAGACCAGCCAACCAAACTTCCATAAGGCCTAATTGAAAATATGGTCGAAATAATGCAAATTAATGCAAAAACTCCAAAAGCAACATTTAAAATATTACTTTTCCATTTTATTTCTCCGCGATTCAAAATTTTTATTGACCACAAAATCAAACTTGCGATAATTAATAAAACCATTACAACCTGCTTATTCAACTCCACCGCATTAATAGTAATCGGCAAAAACCATATCGGAATTAAAAACACCAACACATAAATAATTTTTTTAATCGCTTCATTTAAAATGTCTTTGCCGATTGTTGATTTAAAAATATTTAATCTGGCAAAAATAGATAATTTTGGAGATTGCATATTTTCGTTTTCCATATTTTTGTTTACTTTATATTTATTTTTTAAAATAATTCCTCTTTATAATTTTCGCTATGCAAAATTTAATGGGGTAAATATTTTATTAATTTTTATTTATGTTATAATTATAACATAAATTTTATTAATGCAATACCTCAATTGTTAATAATGTCTTATGCAACAAAAATATTATACAATTAAACGGGCAGCAAAACTTTTACATGTCACTCCGCTTACATTAAGAAACTGGGACAAAAATGGAAAATTAAAAGCCTACCGCCACCCTTTAAATAATTATCGCGTTTATAAAACCGAACAATTAGAAATGTTTTTGAGAAAAATAGAAATCAGTAAAGAAAAAGTAAAAAACAGAAAAATTGATGTATATCAAATGTAATACATTTTATTAATCCGATACAATACAAAAATCCTCTGTGGTCGCAGAGGATTTTTGTATTTTCGAGAATAGAAATTATTTTATTAAAGATAAACTTGTTTGAATCTTAAATTCGCAAGCTTAAATCTTAATTTGATGTTGAAATATAAACCTATCAACCATTTCAAAAATCTATTTCCCTTTTCTTTGCTAAGATATCCTGATAATTTATCTTCTCGTACTCGACAATAAACAACAATTGCAATCAAACAACTAACAATCACCAAAAAAATTAATCCGAATAAATTCATACCAGTAGCAACAGTTATTGCCCCTAAAACATCTCCAGAGCTGATAATGATAGATGCATTATCGTAAAGCTGCGAAACATTATCCGCGCTTGCATATGCGGTGTTTGTCAAAGTAACTGACCCGCCCGCATTGGATGTTTGTTCTAAAACCGTGACTCTAAATTTTATTGTCTTTGATTGCCCCGGAGCAAGAGTTCCTAAATTTAATCCTGCACCAATAATATCACCACCCCAATTCATACCATCAACAGCGGTACTGTTTTTAATCAACGAAAGATTCGACGGCATTGTTTCTTTAATAATAACATTAGTCAAAGAATAAGCAGTATTATTAATGACTTGAACTGAAAATTCAGCTTCATCGCCATAATATGCCTGAAATGAATTACCCCAATTGCCATTACGAGTAATGTTTCTTCCTGATGTAGAAATAGAAACATTGTTTGATGTCTGAATATTTTGATTTGTAACATTAATTGTTGCTGATCCGCCGGAAACTCCCGGAATTACTGAAGAAACTTTTGCTTTAAATTTAATTTCTTTTGAACTTCCTTGAATTATGTCTCCAATTGAAATCCATCCGTTTATAATTCCATCAACAAGATAAGAACCATTAACAGTTGCGCTGCCAGAAACATATGTTAATCCAGAAGGTAAAATATCTTTAACTTTTGCATTATAAACAGTTCCCGTGCCAATAGAATTAATTTTAATCAAAAATTCCACCTCATCTCCAAGATTAGCATTAACCGTATCGTAAAAACTTGTATTGCTGTTAGTGGTATTTCTGACTAATTTTTCAATGCTTAAATTAGGATTATTATAAACTGTAGTTACATCAATTGTTGCCGAACATGTGGTTGAATAATATCCATTAGAGCAAATCAAAGCATAGGTAGAATTATTGCTCGGAGAAACTGACTGACTTCCGGACAATGATTTGTTTCCGCTCCAAGCATTTGAAGCATAACAAGATGTGGCATTGCTTGAAGTCCAATTCAAAGTTGAATAATTTCCATTGGTAATCGAACTCGGACTTGCATAAATCGAACAAGTCGGAGTATTTTGTACTG
>JAKJED010000003.1 GCA_022705575.1 Patescibacteria group bacterium | reverse complement strand
CCACCAAGTTAAACTTAGTCTATTAATAAATTTAATAATAAAAAATATGTCTTTGAAAAACAAAACAGCAATAGTTACGGGGGCGAGACAAGGAATTGGCAAAGGAATTGTTTTGGCTCTGGTAAAAGAGGGGTGCAATATTGTGGTTAGCGATATTGTTGAAGATGATTGTAAAAAAGTTGTAGAGGAAATAGAAAAATTAGGAGTTCGGGGTTTGGCTGTAAAATGCGATGTCTCTAAAAAAGATGAAGTTGATAACTTAATTAAAAAAACGATTGAAAAATTCGGTAAACTTGATATTTTAGTGAACAATGCCGGAATTTATCCTTTTAAGTCTTTTATGGAAATGACAGAATCTGATTGGGATAAAGTAATGAATGTAAATTTAAAAAGTATATTTTTATGCTCGCAAACAGCTGCCAAAGAAATGAATTCGGGTAGTAAAATTATAAATATTTCTTCAATTGCGGCTTTTGTTGGTTTTGAAGGGTTGGTTCATTATTGCGCTTCAAAAGGTGGAGTAAATGCAATGGTTAGAGCTTTGGCATTAGAATTGGCTCAGAAAAAAATTAATGTAAACGTAATTGCACCGGGAGCAATCGATACTCCGGGGGCCACTTCAAGCGAAGAACAAAAAAAGCAGACAATTTCTGCTATTCCTTGGGCGAGGATGGGCACATCTGAAGATATTGCCAATGCAGTTGTATTTCTTGCTTCGGAAAAATCAAATTATATTACCGGTCAGGTGATTGTTGTTGATGGTGGTTGGACGTTGAGATAATTTCTTCCCCAATTTTGTATACATCTCCAGCGCCTTGGAAGAGGATGATATCATTTGATTTCATATTTTGTTCTAAATATTTTTTGATTTCGCAATTGGGCCCAATATAATGGGCTTTTTGAATTTTTTCTACCAAATCTTTTGCATGTATGGCATAATCGTTTTTTTCCCGTGCAGCATAAATATCAGAAATAATTATTTCATCAGCCAAATCAAAACTTTTTGCAAAATCATTAATTAAAAGTTTTGTGCGTGAAAATAAATGCGGCTGGAAAACAACAATCAACTTATTGTTCGGAAATTTTTCTTTCATTGCTTTTAATGTTGCTTTAATTTCTGTTGGGTGGTGTCCGTAATCATTATAAAGCAAGGCGTTGTTTTTTGCTTGTCCCATAAATTCAAACCTGCGCCAGGTGCCAGTATAATTTTTTAGAATTTTTAAAGCAGTGTTTTCTGTAATTCCGTTTAATCTTGCCGTGGCGAATGCTGCTTTGGCATTTTTAAGATTGTATTCGCCGGGAATCGAGAGCTTAATATTGGCTTTTGCTTCCAAATAATTTAATTTTTTAGCGTTGGTTGTCGTATTTTTTAAAACATCCAAAATGTTTTTGTCTTCACCATTGTAAATTATGTATCCATCGTCATGGGTTTTCTCAATCAACTTTTTAAATGCATTTTTTATATTTTCAATGGTGCCATAATAATCTAAATGATCATTATCAATATTTAAAATTATTAAAATATTCGGAGTCAGATTTAAAAATGATTCTTTGTATTCACAGGCCTCAACAATAAAATATTTGCTGCTTCCAAGAACAAAATTGTCTTCTTGTTTTTTTAAAAGACCGCCCACGACAACGGTCGGATCCATATTGCCGTAAATAAAAAGTTCGGCAAGCATTGAGGTGGTAGTTGTTTTACCATGAGTACCCGCAACAGCAATTGTAAACATATCTTTTGAAATCATTCCTAAAATTTCTGGATAAGAATAAGTGGGAATATTCAATTCTTTGGCGTAAATCATTTCCGGATTGTCTTCGGTGATGGCAGGGGAATAAATAATTAAATCTGCGTCTTGAGGCAGATTTTCGCGTTTGTGTCCAATAAAAATTTTACCGTGAATAGTTTGGATTCTTTCGGTCATTTTATTTGTTGCAATGTCAGAGCCAGTAACTTTTATTCCTTTTAAACGTGCCATTCTGGCAATTGCCGAAACTCCCACACCCCCAATCCCAATAAAATGTATTTTTTTGATATGCTCAAACATTTTATTTCTTTACATATTTTATAAACTGATCACTGCGGTCGTATTCGTTTTTGAAAACGCCGAAGGAGGCTGCGCCGGGAGACAACAAAATAATGTCTCCTTTTTTTGCAAATTTGCGTGCCTCTTGAACAGCGGATTTCATTGAATCAACAACAACATGTTCAGGAAAATTATTAGATAAGCTACTTAAAATTTTATCAGTCGCAGTCCCTTTAAAAAATATAATATTTTTGACTGTATTTGCTATAACTCTTATCATATCGTTGAATTTTAATTCTTTGTCAGCGCCTCCGCAAATTAAAATAATATTTTTTTTGTTTTTATATAAAGAGTTTAATGCGGCAATAGTTGCGTCCGGAGTTGTAGCGTTATTATCATTATAATAAGTAATGCCGTTTTTTTTAAAAATCATTTCCAAACGTCCGGGTTCGGGTTTGAAATTTTTGATTGTCTGCTTAATCTGTGTTTGATTTAGTTTCATTATTCTAAAAACTTCAACTGCCAAGGCGATATTGGTTTTATTGTGTTCGCCGATTAATTTGGTTTTCAAATTTCTGATTTTGTCTTCATTAACAACGGTTATCTTACTTTGGATTTTATTATACGGAAATCTTTTCTTTATTTCTAACATTGCTTGCTCGCCGATAACCAGAAAATCATTTTTTGTTTGGTATTTAAAAATTTCCGTTTTGTCGTCAAAATATTGTTGCATATCGTTTTTGTAATAATTCATATGGTCGTTCATAAAAGTTGTAAAAACAGCAATATGTGGACTGATTTTTGCTTCGCCGAATCCTTGTAATTGCCAAGAATCAAGCTCCAAGATAATAATATCGTTATCTTTTACCTTTTCTAACAAGGGTAAGGTAGCGAGTCCGCGCACATTTCCTCCAAGCCAAACATTTCCTTTTTTATAATATTTTTTCAGTCCTTCATAAATTAATTTTGTGACCGTTGATTTTCCGCGCGTTCCAGTAATGCCGATAATTTTTACATTAGTAAATTTTGCAAACAAAGAAGCATCCATTTCAATGGGAATATTATTTTTTCTTGCTTCTGCCAAGAAAATTGAATCAAGTGGAACATTTGCCGCTTTAATTAACATATCTGCTTGATAAAAATCTTCCAGTCGGTGTTGTCCCAAAATATATTTTATGTTTTTGAATTTTTTAAGTTGTTTTAGAGAGGAGGCGAGTTGTTCTTCAGTTTTTAAATCGGTAATTAAAAGGTTGGCGCCGTATTTTGCCAAGAATTTTGCGACGCCAATCCCTCGGCCCAAAAGTCCGAGTCCCATAATAATTATTCTTTTGTTTTTAAAATATTTCTTATAATTTTCCATATTTTGATATTATCACGGGTAAAATGGTTTTACAAAGTATTTAATAATGATATCATAATTTTATGAAAGAAATTTTTTGGGAGGCGTTGATTGATAGTGCAAAAATGGCGCCGATACTGTTGGTGGTTTATATTGCGATTGAATTAATTGAATATAAATTTGGCGATAAAATTCGTGAAAAAATACAAAAAGCAAAAAAATCTGGTCCGGCAATTGGCGCATTAACCGGAAGTTTTCCGCAGTGCGGTTTTTCGGTTATTGCTACCGCATTATATTCTCAGCGTCTTTTAACAATCGGAACATTATTGGCAGTTTATTTGGCGACTTCCGACGAAGCAATTCCGATGATTTTATCGCGTCCGGATAAAATTAAAATTATTGTGCCGTTAATTTTAACAAAAATTGTTATTGCAATTGTTGCCGGCTATGTCATAGATTTTTTCTTTAAAAAAACAAATCAAAAAATATTTGCTCATGCTGGCGCTTATGCTCAAGGCAAAGATGATGTAACTCATCATCATAAATTGTCGGAAAGTGAACATGCCTGCTGTGGTCACAGTAAAATTAATTTTTTGCATCCCATAATTCATACTTTTAAAATTTTTATTTTTATTTTAGTAATTTCTTTTTTACTTGGCGTATTAATTTTTCAAATAGGTGAGGAAAATTTAAAATTGTTTTTACAACATAATAGTTTTTTTCAGCCGATTTTTTCTGCTATGATTGGAATTATCCCCAATTGTGCGGCATCGGTGGTGATTACGGAATTATATTTTGATGACATAATTAATTTCGGCTCTTTAATGGCCGGACTTTGTTCTGGGGCGGGGTTGGGGATTTTAATTTTATTTCGTGAAGAAAAAAACAAGAAAAATATTTTTAAAATTTTATTTTTGCTGTTGTTGATTAGTATCATTTCTGGATTGACAATTCAATTTGTGTTATAATATAAAAAGAGGGAAAATATATAATGTAAAAAAGGAAATAATTATTAATTACTAATTATTAATTAACGCATATGTTAGAAATTTTATTAGATTCATTAAAAGGAGTTTGGGAGGGATTTATCGGATTTCTTCCGACTCTTGTGGCGGCTTTAATTGTTTTTATTGTTGGTTGGTTGGTTGCAATTTTTATAGGAAAATTAATCAACAAATTAATAAAAATAATTAAATTAGATTCGCTTTTGTTAAAAATTGGATTTGAAAAGGTTCTGTCAAAAGCAAAAATAAAATTAGATTCGGGGAAATTTTTTGAGGAACTTGTAAAATGGTTTTTGATAATCGTATTTTTGATGGCCGCAGTTGATATTCTTGGATTAACACAGGTAACATTGTTCTTGCAGAGTATTTTGTATTATATTCCAAGTGTAGTAGTAGCGGCAATAGTTTTATTGGCAGCGACGATTATTGCTAAATTTATGTATAAATTAGTTAAGGCAAGCGCTGATGCTGCGGGACTACATTCTTCATCAGCAATTGCTGGAATCGTGAAGTGGGCAATTTTGATTTTTAGTTTTATAATTGCTTTAACGCAATTAGGAATTGCCACAACCCTGATTCAGACAATTGTTATGGGAATTATCGCTATGATTGCAATTGCCGGCGGTTTGGCATTTGGTTTGGGCGGTAAAGATATGGCAGCAAGAGTTCTTGATAAAATTAAAACAGATTTAACTGAGAAATAATCGTAAAATTCAGATTATTCACAAAACCCGGGCATATGCCCGGGTTTTTGGTTTTAGGTATTGACAGCGGATTTTTTGTGGTATATACTTACCACAAAGGTCAATATTAATTATTTTTAAAAATATGTTGAAAAATTTAAAAAAATTTGGTGAAAATTTAAAAAATTTAAGAATTGAAAAAGAATTAAGCTTAAGAGAAATTTGTAAAGAAGTTGATTATGATGCGAGTAATTGGAGTAAAATTGAGCGAGGAATTATTTCTCCACCATCAGACGAAAAAGTTTTGTCAAAATGGGCGAGAGTATTAGGCATTAAAAGTCAATCAAAAGAATTTAAAGAATTTATTGATAGTGCTTTAGTGGCCCAAGGAATTATTCCAGAGGATGTTTTATCTCGCGAAGATGCGTTTAAATATTTACCAGCCGTGTTTCGTACCTTGCGCAATGAAAAGCCGACCAAGGAAGAAATTGATAGATTAATAGAATTGATTAGAAACGCATAGAAAAAATGAATTATTCGGATTTAAAAACTCCCTATATTAATAATGATCTAATAAAAACGAAAGCAGAATCGTTTCGTAACAAATATTGGGATCAAGAATTTCCTATAAATATCGAAAAAATTATTGATTTTAAATTGAAAATTAATATTATTCCCATTCCCAATTTAGAAAAAATTTGTAATACAGATACCTTGATTACGTCTGATTGGGAGTCATTGTATGTTGATGATAATTTGTATAACGATGAACGCAGACAAAATCGTTTAAGATTTTCATTAGCCCATGAAATAGGCCATTATATTTTACATAAGGAATTTTATTCTACTTGGAAAATTAATTCAATCGAAAAATTTTACAGTTTTTTAGATTTGATTCCTAGAGAACAATATAGTTATTTGGAAACACAAGCCAATAAATTTGCCACATATTTTTTAGTGCCTAGGCAAGCCTTGGAAGAAAGATTTAGGATTGAATATAAAAATGTTGAGAAAATAAAGAATTTTGGCAATATCGATATAAATACATTAAAATCTTATATTGCCAATCCTTTGTCAAAATTTTTTGGGGTATCTCCGGAATCAATTGAAATTGCATTAAGCGATTTAGAATTTTTTAAAAATCAAACACAAATTAAACAATAAAATAAATTTATGTTGCATCCTTGTAATAAATGTAAAAAATTTTTAGAAAACGGTGTGGACAAAAACAAAGAATATATTATCCAAAAGTGTAAAAAATGTGGATTTATACGAGAATTTGAAAAACAAACATTTAAACAGAATAAATTAAATTCAAACAAATAATAAATTTATGAGAAAATTCTTAAAAGAAAATTGGTTTAAATTAATAATAATTTTTATTATATTCATTGTTTGTGTTGGTTATTTTTATGTTGCGATATATAAACACAACGCAATGATAATCGATAATATTGTCGTAAATTGCATAGAGAAAGTTTCAGAAGAAGATAACATAAAAAAATGTATTAAAATTTATAAAAATACTGGCATATTTATCGATTTAGGAGAAAACATAGAAAGCTTTTTAAATAAATAAACATAGACAGTGTTAATTTTTATTATGGATTATTAAAAAACGAATGGTGTTGTTGTGAATTTCACTTGACACACGATTTTTTTTCGCATAAACTAACAACATAAAGAATTATGAGAAAAAACCAAAAACAATTAGTGAAAACAGGCGGTTAATGAAACCAGGTATTTTCATACCTTGAGTTAATTGGACCGCTTAAAAAGCGGTTTTTTAAAATCATAAAATTGAACGACCTTGACAATAGAATATGTTTCGACATCAAGTAAATTATAAAAGAGCATTTAATCGAGTAAATTATAAAGTAGTAGTATCTAAAAATTGCCAGCTAAATTAAGCAGGTTAATTAAGGGTATATGGCGGATGCCTTGACACTAGAAGGCGACGAAGGACGTGGCGTAACTGCGATAAGTCTCGGGGAGGTGTGTAGCAACCTGTGATCCGGGAATTTCCGAATGAGGAAACTCAATTGCGTCTAAACGCAATTGCTCCGACCTTGTGTCGGAGCGCGAACTCGGCGAAGTGAAACATCTCAGTAGCCGGAGGAATAGAGAACAAAAGTAATTCCCCAAGTAGTGGCGAGCGAAAAGGGAAAAGCCCAAACCTACCGATGCTCTGCATCGGAAATTCCAAGAAACAAGAAACAACAACCAAATAATTTGGAATTTGTATCTTGGTGATTGGTGCTTCCGCTGCATAGCAGCGGTGGGGGTAGTAAGATAATAACATTAGAGAAATCTTAAAGAGTGATAAAAAATTAAGACTTCCTTAATTGAAAGAACTGGAAAGTTCTACCATAGAAGGTAATAGTCCTGTAGATGAAAAGGGTCTTATACTCTTGGTTGTTAATCTTGAGTATTGCGAGAACATGTAATCTCGCAAGAAACATCCTGAACTATCTAGGAAAGGCTAAATACTTCTAGTGATCGATAGTGAACTAGTACCGTGAGGGAAAGGTGAAAAGTAGCCCGATGAGGGCGTTGAAATAGTACCTGAAACCATATACTTACAAAGAGTCGGAGTCCCGATTTATCGGGATGACGGCGTGCTTTTTGCAGAACGAACCAACGAGTTTATGTATGTTGTTGTTTAAGTCCGAATAGGATGGAGGCATAGGGAAACCGAGTGTTAAAAGCGCGAATTATAACAATATGCATAAGACCCGAAGCCAGGTGAGCTACCCATGGACAGGATGAACCCCGATGAAAATCGGGGGAAGGTCCGAATCCACCAGCCGTGCAATACTGGGGAATGAGCTGTGGGTTGGAGTGAAAAGCTAATCGAACCTGGTAATAGCTGGTTCTCCTCGAAATATGTTTAGGCATAGCCTCTTGTTTTTCTCCTTAGGGGTAGAGCACTAAATTGGTTGAGGTGGCGTAAGCCTACTCACTAAATTAAACTCCGAATACTAAGGCAGACAGCAAGGGAGTAAGACCGTGGGGGCTAAGCTCCATGGTCAAAAGGGAAATAGCCCAGACCGCCATCTAAGGTCCCAAAATTAAATTAAGTGGTAAAAGAAGTGTTTTGTCTTTGACAGATGGGATGTTGGCTCAGAAGTAGCCATCATTTAAAGAGTGTGTAACAACTCACCATTCTATCCCTTTATTGGGTATGATGAGACGCGCTGAAAATGTAACGGGGCTCAAATTTAATACCGAAGATGCGGATCTCCGACCTTGCGTCGGAGGTGGTAGAGGAGCATTTTTCCAACAGTGAAGGTTCGACGTGAGTCGGGCTGGAGTTGGAAGAAGAGAGAATGTTGGTATGAGTAACCACAAGTCCGATGAGAAATCGGACCACCGAAAGCCTCAGGTTTCCTTGGCAATGTAAATCAGCCAAGGGTTAGGCGGATCTAAGACAAACCCGAAAGGGGTAGTTGATGTTCAGTCGGTTAATATTCCGACCCTTCTATATTTTTTCTACGGAGTGACAGGATTTAGTAGTTGAAGCAGATTATTGGATTTCTGTTTGTATGTTAAGAAGCCAAGTTAGGCAAATCCGGCTTGGATTACTTCAAGACACTCAAGAAGTTTCGGTTTCGATCGGAACGACTTTAATGAGCAAGTCCTCGAGAAAAACTTCTATGTTCGCCAATCGGCGAAAGAAATATAGAATCCGTACCGTAAACTGACACAGGTGGGCGAGGCGAGAAGCCTAAGGTGAACGGGTTAACCTTCGTTAAGGAACTCGGCAAAACAACGGCCGTAAGTTCGCAATAAGGCCTTCCCCGATTTATCGGGGACGCAGCTAAAGATTCCTAGCGACTGTTTACTAAAAACACAGGTCCCTGCTAACTCGTAAGAGGATGTATAGGGGCTGACACTTGACCAGTGCTGGAAGGTTAATAGTGCCGGTTGTGGCCGCAAGGTTACAGCTGAGTGCTTGAAGCCCCAGTGAACGTCGGCGATAACTATAATCGTCCTAAGGTACCGAAATTCCTTGACATGTAAGTTATGTCCTGCAGGAAAAGTGTAACGACTGGGAAACTGTCTCAACGAAGAGCCCGGTGAAAATGCAATGTCAGTGAAGATGCTGACTACCCGCGACAAGACGAAAAGACCCCAGGAGCTTTACTATATCTTGGTATTGTTTTAACGATTTTGATGCGTAGCGTAGATGGTAGGATTTGAAGTCTCGATTTTGGTTGGGATGGATCCGTCAATGAAACACCATTCTTTAAAATTGTTAAAACTAACCCCTCTTAATAGAGAGGGACAGTGCCAGGTGGGTAGTTTTGGTGGGGCGCTAGCCTCCTAAAAGGTAACGGAGGCGTTTAAAGGTTGACTAGCTCCGGATGGAAATCGGAGTGATAGTGTAAGAGCATAAGTCAGCTTTACTGCGAGACTGACAGGTCAAGCAGTTGCGAAAGCAGAATCTAGTGAACCAACCCTGGTTAATAGAATCGGGGGAGATTATCGGATAAAAGCTACCCTGGGGATAACAGGCTGGTAGGCGCTGAGAGTCCATATCGACGCGTCTGTTCGGCACCTCGATGTCGGCTCATCTCATCCTGGGGCTGGAGAAGGTCCCAAGGGTTTGGCTGTTCGCCAATTAAAGAGGTACGTGAGCTGGGTTTAAACCGTCAACTAAATTTGTTACTGTTAGCAAATTTGGCGGCTTCTGATAGTAATATCGGAATGTGAAATCGACTCATATCGGTGAAGTCCTATTATATATTGACACTCAACCTGTCATATGATAGGATAATACCGAGGGAAGCTGTAAATTTTCTTTATGAGTAAAAACACTAAAAATTGGTCTTATTTGGCAGGGTTTTTAGATGGAGACGGAAGTATCTATGTAAGAATTAAACCAAATAAATCTTATCGTTTTGGATTTCAAATTGCTCCGACAATTGCCTTTTTTCAATCTCAAAAAGAAGAAGAAAAATTGAAACTTCTTCAAAAAGATTTTGGAATCGGTTATTTAAGAAAAAGAAACGATGGTATTGTAGAATGGATTATTGGAGACGAACAAGGAATAAAAACAATAATTCAAAATACTATTTTGTTTCTACGACTTAAAAACAAGCAGGCAAAATTAATGTTGGAGATATTAAAAATGAAATCTAAAATAAAAGATAAAAAAGATTTTATTGTTTTGGCAGATAAAATAGAATTATTTAGAACTTTAAATTATTCTAAAAAAAGAAAAAAGAGAATTTATTAGCCCCGTAGAGACTTAATTTCAATTTATTGAAATTAGAGTTTAATAGAAATATTAAGCTAAAACGTCGATCTTCCCGTAATACGGGAAGGTGGTATAGTCCATACACTTAGTAATAAGTGATCAATATGCGTGAGACAGGTTGGACTCCTATCTGTCGTGGGCGTTGATACTTGAGAGACTTTGTCCCTAGTACGAGAGGACCGGGATGAACAAACCTCTGGTGTGCCAGCTGTCCTGCCAAGGGCACTGCTGGGTAGCTAAGTTTGGCGAAGATAAACGCTGAAAGCATCTAAGCGTGAAACTTTTCTCAAGATAAGGTATCGTAGATTCCTTGAAGACTACAAGGTTGATAGGCTTCAGGTGTAAGTGCCGAGAGGCATTAAGCCGAGAAGTACTAATAAATCGTTTGCCTGTTTAATTAGGCTGGCAATTTTTGGAAACTACATTTTATAAATAAATCGTAATCATTGTAAGGGAGCTATACCTGAGGTGCTCCACCTGATCCCATTTCGAACTCAGAAGTGAAATCCTTTAGGGCCGATGGTAGCGCTTTGCGCAAGAGTAGGTAGCTCTCCTATAATGATTATGATTTATATATCTGATTAACCCCGCGATTGCGGGGTTTTTGTTTTTGTTTTGAATTTGTTATAATTAAAATATATGAATCATTACGCAAAAAAACAATTTTTAATTGGAATTGTTTATATAATAATTATTGCGATTATTGTGATTGGAGTTTATTATCTTGTTTCTAGGCCGAGTGGACCGACTTGTAGTGATGGAATTAAAAATCAAAATGAAGATGATATTGATTGCGGAGGGCCGTGTAAGAAATGTGAGAATATTGAACAAATAAAAATTCTTAACAAAGAATTTATTCAGACCGTAGCCGACAGTTATGATTTGGTTGCGCGAATAAAAAATCCAAACATTTATTTGGGCGGAGAAATTTTAAATTATAAGTTTAGTTTATATGATAACAATAATCAATTAATTGGCGTAAGGACAGGTAAGACATATATATTGCCTCAAGAAGTAAAATATATTATTGAAACAAGGGTTGGTTCAGATAAAACTGTTTCTGAAATAGATTTTGAAATAACAAATATTGTTTGGAAAAAAATAAACGAAATCAATGATTTAGAAATCAGGATTAAAAATAAAGAATACCAAAAATTTGAAACCAGCAGCAAGTTGGTGGGGACGATTGAGAACAAAACCAGCTACAATTTTAATACTATAGAAATTGCAGGAGTTTTGTTTGATGAAAATGATAAAATTATTGCTGTTTCCAAGACCTCGATGAATACGGTTTTAATGAATGAAAGCAGGGGATTTGAAATGGTTTGGCCGTATGCGGTATCGGAAATAAAATCATTTGATGTTCGTGCTTATACCAATATTTTCGAAACAATAATAAATTAAAATGTTTTTGTATTTTTTAAAAAAGCTTGATTGGGTGTTGATAATCAGTGTTTTACTTTTGACGATTATTGGGCTGATGTCAATTTACAGCACCTCGTTTTATCAAGAAAAAAGTTTTTTTTATAAGCAGATGATTTTTATTATTGTCGGCTTTTTTTTAATGTTGATTTTTGCATTTGTCGATTATCGCCTTTTTAGAAATCATTCTACACCGCTTTTGGCGCTGTATTTTATTTCAATTTTTCTTTTAACGATTGTTTTGTTTGTGGGAAAATCAAAGGGCGCTGCGAGTTGGTTAAATTTGGGATTTTTTAATATTGAGCCGGTAGAAATTGCCAAGTTAGCGATGGTGCTAATTTTTGCTCAATATTTTTCCATAAGGCACATAGAACTTTATCGTTTAAAACATATTGTTATTTCCGGCATTTATACGCTTTTAGTTGTAGGGTTAGTTTTTCTTCAACCGGATTTTGGTTCAGCAATGGTTTTAGTTTTTCTTTGGTTGGGGGTGATGATAATTGCCGGAATTAAATTAAAACAGCTTTTATTTTTATTTTTAATTGGTATTATTTTATTTGCTGTTGCATGGTTGGGAATTTTAAAACCGTATCAAAAAGACAGAATTATTAATTTTATTAATCCTTATTTGGATCCGCAAGGAAGTGGGTATCATAGAATTCAATCAATGATTGCAATTGGTTCAGGACAATTTTGGGGCAGGGGGTTGGGACATGGACCGCAATCGCAACTAAATTTTCTTCCCGAGCAGCACACTGATTTTATTTTTGCTTCAATCGGCGAAGAGTGGGGATTTGCAGGATTAATAATCATTTTTATTCTCTATTTTCTTTTATTTTTTAGGATTATTAAAATTGCAATCAGGGCGGAAAATAATTTTGCGAGGTTGTTTTGTGTGGGGAGTGTTATTATTTTTGTGTTTCATGTTTTTGTAAACATTGGAATGAATTTAGGGGTTTTGCCGATTACAGGAATTCCATTATCGTTTATATCTTATGGCGGAAGCAATTTGTTAATTAATTTTATAATGCTTGGTATGGTTCAAAGCATAGCAATACGAGAAAAATAATAAAAAATTACGCCGTCAGCCCAAGGCTGACGGCGTTTAATTTACTTTTTGACCCACTTATGTGCCGTGAGGCTATAAATGCCATGCCACTTTTTTAGTAAAGTATCAAATTTAAAACTAAAATTTTTTGCGAGAATTCTTGTGATTTCTTCCCATTGAAAGATGCTTACTTTTGCCCACGCTTTTTTAAATGGCCTTCTTTTGGTCCAAACATCAATTGTTCCATTAGACCATTTTTTAAAATGAACATGCGCTCCCATACTATTTAAACAATACACTACCTGCTGTGGTGTTTTTGCTTTCTTCAGCAATTCTAAAGATAAAGACATTTTTATCCTCCTTTGATTTCTTTAATTTTTATGATAGTCTGTTTTTGCAATAATGTCAATCGCAAATTTATAATTCATCGTTAATTTTTATTTTTTTTGACATCAATTTTAATCGTACTGCAATCTCTCAAAGATGTTTGTTTTTTTGTTGTTTTGTCAGGATTGACTGCTTTTTTTTTACTTTATATAATGAAATAGATATAGAGAATTTTATTAAAAGATTAATTTTTGATTTTATAAACAAGACAACAATGCCTCAACTAATATTTAAAATAGATTCTGCCTTTGCTGAGATTTTGGCGAACAAGAAAACAGGGAGGCATGGGAAGTCTAAGATTGAAATAATGGTGCAGAATAAGGATAAAAAGTATTGTAAAATTGCCGAAAATACGGATTCTATCTTATCCACACTTGACAAGGTTTTAAAATCTGCTAAACTTAAAATAGAACAAGTTAAGAATATCAAGATTATAAGTCATAAAGAAGTCGGGCTCACATCACAACGCATTGTGAGAGCCACAAAACAAGCACTTGACTTCTAAAAGATTTAATTAAGGAAAAATAAAGCTGTAGAAGCCCTGTTTTAGGGTGAATTTCTATATCTTTTCGTATTTTAAAAAGGTCTTTCTTCTCCATGATTAAATATTTTTCAAACTATCCCAAAAAATTATATCCTCTTCCTAATTTAGTAGAACTCCAATTAAACAGTTATAAATTATTTTTAGAAAAAGGGTTAAGAGAACTTTTTGATGAAATATCTCCTATCGTCGATTATGGCGGTAAGGATATTTCTTTATATTTTACAGATTATTATTTAGATGAACCGAAATGTGACGAGATGAAGGCGAAAAAAAATAGTTTATCTTATGAAGCAGCTTTAAAAGTAAAATTAAAATTAGTAAACAAAAAAGCGAATGAAACAAAGGAACAGGAGATTTTTCTCACTGATTTTCCTTTGATTACTCCCCGCGGAACATTTATTGTCAACGGAGTGGAAAGAGTGGTTATTTCCCAGTTGATAAGATCCGCGGGTGTTTTTTTTAAGACGGGATACGCGAGAGGGAGAAAAGTCCATGGCGCAAAAATTATTCCTAATCGAGGCGCTTGGTTGGAATTTGATACTGAAATAAACAATACTATTGTTGTAAGAATTGATAGAAAAAGAAAAATTCCCGCAACATCGTTATTAAGAATTTTCGGATTAGAAACCGATGAACAAATTTTAAAAGAATTTAAAGATGTTGATAATGATCTAGAAATTCAATATATTAAAGAAACATTGGCAAAAGACCCGGCAAAAACAACCGATGATGCATGGATTGAAATTTATAAAAGAATTAGGCCGGGCGATTTGGCCGCAGTAGACAATGCCAAGCAGTTGATTGAAAATATGTTTAAGAATTTTGACAGATATGATTTGTCAGAAGTAGGAAGATATAAATTAAATCATAGAATGGGAATTAATACTCCGCTTGATCCTGAACACAGAATTTTAAGAAAAGAAGATGTGGTAGCAACAATTAAAGAAATTATTAAATTAAACAATAATCCAGACATGATCGGAGACGATATTGATCATTTAGGAAATAGAAGAGTAAGGTCATTAGGAGAATTGTTGCAAAACAAATTTAGAGTTGGTATGGCAAGAATGATTAGAACTATCAGAGACAGAATGAGTACGATGGATGCATATAATTTAGCGCCGGCGCAATTAATTAATGCTCGTCCTTTAATGGCAGCGGTTAAAGAATTTTTTACTTCTTCACAGTTATCTCAGTTTATGAACCAAGTAAATCCCTTGTCGGAACTTGAGCATAAACGAAGATTATCAGCAATGGGTCCCGGTGGTTTAACCAAGGAAAGGGCGGGTTTTGAAGTTCGCGATGTACATCCTTCGCACTATGGAAGAATTTGTCCGATTGAAACTCCTGAAGGTCCGAATATCGGTTTAGTCGGACATTTAGCCAGTTATGCAAAAATTAATGATTACGGTTTTATTGAAACCCCATATAGAAAAGTTGATAACGGAAAAGTTACTAATGAAATTATTTATATGGACGCCTCTGAGGAAGAAAAATATAATATTGCTCATGCTGGAGTTAAATTAGATTCTAATAATCATATTGTAGAAAAAAGAGTTGAGGCAAGAATTTATGGGGAGCCGGGAATTGTTGATAAAAAAGATGTTAATTATATTGATATCTCTCCCTATCAATGTATTTCTATTGCTACGGCACTGATTCCATTTGTTGAACACGACGATTCTAATCGCGCGCTTATGGGTTCAAATATGCAGAGACAAGCGGTACCATTAGTTAATTCACAGGCTCCGCTTGTTGGAACAGGTATCGAGGGAAAAGTAGCTATAGATTCAGGACAAGTTATGCTTGCTCCAAGCGATGGAGTAATCAAAGAAGTAGATGCTTTACATATTGTTATTTCATCAAAAGGAACAATAAAAAATTATCCTTTGAATAATTATCTTAGATCAAATGAATATACATGTATTCATCAAAGGCCGATTGTTAAGCCGGGTCAAAAAATTTGCAAAGGAGATGTCATTGCTGATAGTACTTCAACACAGAAAGGAGAATTAGCTTTAGGACAGAACTTATTGGTTGCGTTTATGTCGTGGTCGGGTTCAAATTTCGAAGACGCAATTGTGCTTTCAGAAAAATTAGTAAAAGATGACAGATTTAGTTCTATTCATATAGAAGAACATATTTGTGATGTGCGTGATACAAAACTTGGACCAGAAATTACCACTCCTGATATTCCTAATGTTGGAGAGGATAGATTAAAAGATTTAGACGAAGAAGGCATTGTAAGAATCGGAGCAGAAATTGGTCCAGATGATATTTTAGTTGGGAAAATTTCACCCAAAGGTGAAACAGATTTAACTGCTGAAGAAAGATTATTGCGCGCAATTTTTGGAGACAAGGCAAGAGACATTAAAGATACGTCATTAAAATTATCCCATGGCAAATGTGGAAGAGTGGTGGGGGTTAAAATTTTTTCTAGAGAAAAAGGAGATAAATTGCAAACCGGAATTATCAAATCAATAAGGATCGAAGTTGCGCAATTCAGAAAGGTTTCTATTGGTGATAAGCTTGCGGGAAGACATGGAAATAAAGGTGTTATTTCGAAAATACTGCCTGAACAAGATATGCCGTATTTATCTGACGGAACGCCGATTGATATTGTTTTAAATCCGCTGGGTGTTGCTTCGCGTATGAATTTGGGACAAATTTTAGAAACTCACCTTGGTTGGGCGGCAAAAAAATTGGGGTATAGAACATATAGTCCACCTTTTTCAGGAGTAACCGAAGAAGAAATTAAAACAGAACTTAAAAAGACAGGATTACCGGAAAATGGAAAAGTTGTTTTATATGACGGAAGAACAGGAGAATCATTTATTAATCCGGTTACGGTTGGACAAATTTATATGATGAAATTAAATCATTTAGTTGAAGATAAAATTCATATGCGTTCGATTGGACCATATTCATTAATTACTCAACAACCGCTGGGCGGAAAAGCGCAATTTGGAGGACAAAGATTTGGAGAGATGGAAGTATGGGCATTAGAAGGATATGGCGCGGCATACACGCTTCAGGAAATGTTGACTATAAAATCTGATGATGTTATTGGTCGTGCAAATGCTTATGACTCAATTATTAAGGGGAGACCGATTCAGGCCCCTCATTTACCCTCGTCATTTAATGTTTTATTGAGCGAAATTAGATCGTTGGGATTTGCAATCAATGCTGTGAATTCAGCAGAGATTTTAAACAAAGAATCAAACAACAAAGGTAAAAATACAAATCAGTCCAAGGCTGATAAATAATTTTTATGATGGATTTTGACGAAAAAAAATCAGAAGAATTTGACGGGCTTCAAATAAAAATCGCTGGACCCGAAGAAATTTTATTGTGGTCGCGCGGAGAAGTTTCTAAACCAGAAACAATTAATTATAGAACTCAAAGAGCAGAGAAAGATGGTTTGTTCTGTGAGAGAATTTTTGGTCCAGAAAAAGATTGGGAATGTTATTGTGGTAAATATAGAAAAATCAGATACAAAGGAGTTATTTGTGATCGTTGCGGCGTAGAGGTTACCAGATCAATTGTAAGAAGAGAAAGAATGGGACATATTAAATTGGCTGTGCCGGTTTCACATATTTGGTTTTTAAGGGGAGTGCCGTCAAGAATCGGATTAATTTTAGATGTTTCGGTTCAGAAATTAGAAAAGGTTGTTTATTTTGCTGCGTATATTATTACTAAAGTTGACGAAAAAGCAAAAGAAAAAGCATTTAATGATATTGAACGCGAATATAAAGCAAAATTAAAAAATATTGAAGGCAGAGAAGCAAAAAAAGAATTAAAAATGGCGCGAGATAAAGCGAAAGAAGAACTTTCAAAAATTAAAAAATTAGAAATTATGTCTGAATTAACATTCAGATATTTATCGCAGAAATATAGTGAAGTATTTACAGCAGGAATTGGCGCAGAAGCGTTAAGAGATATTTGTAAAGATATTGATTTAGAAAAATTGGCATTAGAAATTGAAGAGCAATTAAAGCATGTCGAATCAGTTCAAAAAAGAAAAATTATGCAGAGATTAAGATTAATCCGTGGGTTTCAGAGAGTTGGAATCAGTCCGGATTGGATGTTTTTGGTAAATTTACCGGTTATGCCTGCTGATTTAAGGCCAATGGTACAGTTGGATGGAGGACGATACGCAACTTCAGATGTTAATGATTTGTATCGTAGGGTTATAAACAGAAATAATCGTTTACGAAGACTATTAGAATTAAACGCACCGGAAGTTATTTGTAGAAACGAAAAAAGAATGCTTCAAGAAGCAGTAGATGCGTTAATTGATAATTCTGCAAGACGTGGACAAAAAGCAGTTATGGCTGCAACCGGACAAAAAAGACAATTAAAATCATTGGCTGATCAATTAAAAGGAAAGCAAGGAAGATTCAGGCAAAATTTACTTGGAAAAAGAGTTGATTATTCGGGGCGTTCAGTTATTGTTGTCGGTCCGGAATTAAAACTTCATCAATGCGGAATTCCTAAAACAATGGCACTGGAATTATTTAAACCATTTATTATTAATAAATTAATTGAAAGAGAGATTGTATTTAATATTCGTGGCGCAAGAAGATTGATTGAAGAGGGGGTTGAGGAAGTGTGGGCGATTCTTGAAGAAGTTACCGAAAGGTATCATGTATTATTAAATCGCGCGCCTACCCTTCATCGTTTGGGCGTGCAAGCATTTAAACCAATTTTAATTGAAGGATTGGCAATCCAATTACATCCGATGGTGTGTAAGGCATTTAATGCTGATTTTGATGGCGATCAAATGGCAGTGCATTTGCCATTATCAGAAACAGCGCAAAGAGAAAGCAGGGAAATTATGCTTTCAGCGGTAAATTTATTTAAGCCCGCAACCGGAGATCCGATAATTGCTCCAAGTTTGGATATTACTTTGGGATGTTATTTTATGACTAAAATTGTTTCAGGTTTGCGTGGAGAGGGAAAAATATTTTCTTCATCCGAGGAAGCAATTTTAGCGTATCAATTGGATGTTATTGATTTGAAGGCAGCAATTAAAGTCAAAATTGATAATCAAATTTTAGATACTTGTGTTGGCAGGGTTATTTTTAATACGGTTATTCCAAGAGAATTAGGGTTTATAAACAGAGAAATGACCCAAAAAGAATTAAAAGCAATTTCAGAAGAAGTTATACATACTTTTGGAACAGAAAAAGCTCCGGAAATTTTAGACAAGATAAAAACACTAGGATTTAGATATGCCACAAAATCAGGAATAAGCTGGGGAATGGACGATATTAATATTCCGATAGAAAAATCAAAAATTGTTGAAGATGCAAAAAAAGAAATTGAAGAAATAAGAAAACAATATGACGAAGGTCTTTTGACTAGAACAGAAAGAAGGTCAAAAATTATTGAAATTTGGTCTAAAGTTAAGAGTCAGATTTCTCTTTTAGTTCCTAAGGCGCTAGATCCTAATGGTTCGATTTTTACAATATTTAATTCTGGTGCTCGTGGTTCATGGGGTCAAGCAGTTCAGATGGGAGGAATGAAGGGTTTAGTGGTTAATCCTGCGTCGGAAACATTGGAATTGCCAGTTGTTAGTTGTTTTAAAGAAGGATTTAATGTTTTGGAGTATTTTATTTCTACTCATGGAGGAAGAAAAGGATTGGCTGATACTGCATTAAAAACAGCTAGCGCGGGTTATTTGACCAGACGTTTGGTTGATGTTGCGCAAGATGTAATAATTAAACACAAAGATTGTGGAGACAAAGAAGGAATTATAATTTATAAAAAAGATTTAGAGGATTTAGGAATTTCATTTGCATCGCAAATAACCGGGAGAGTAACCTTGGAGGAAGTTAGCATAAAGGGGAAGGTTATTGTTAAAAAACATGAGTTAATTGATAAGAAAAAGGCTAAAGAGATTGAAGTGGCAGGAGTTGACAAATTGAAATTAAGATCGGTTATTTCTTGCAAATCAAGATTTGGAATTTGTCAACAATGTTATGGCTATGATTTGGGAAGGAATAAATTAGTAGAACAAGGGGAAGCGGTGGGCATTGTTACTGCTCAAGCAATTGGTGAGCCGGGAACACAGTTGACTTTAAGAACCTTTCATACAGGAGGTGTTGCCGGAGGCGCTGATATTACGCAGGGTTTGCCTCGTGTAGAAGAAATTTTTGAAGCAAGAATTCCAAAAGGAAAAGCATCATTATCTGAATTAAATGGAATAGTTAAAAACGTTAAAGACAATAAAAACGCAAAAGTTATTACTATTGAGGGTTGGCAGGAATTAAAAGGGAAAAAACGTAAGAAAGTTTCTAAAGAATATATTGCTCCACCGCAAACTGGTGTTTGGGTACAAAAAGATGATGAAGTAAAACAAGGACAACAACTTTGGGAGGGATCCATTGATTTAAAAGAGTTATTTAAACTGGCTGGACAAGAAGCATTGCAAAGATATATTATTAAAGAAATTCAAGGGATTTACAGCACGCAGGGAGAGGGTTTGAATAACAAGCATATTGAAGTTATTGTTCATCAAATGTTATCACGAGTAAGAGTTAAAGATCCCGGAGACACCAATCTTTTGGCAGGAGCGGTAATTGAAAAAGATATTTTTTTAGACGCAAATGACAAGGCTAAAAAAGCAGGAAGAAAAACAGCAACTGCAGTTCAAATTTTAATGGGCATTACCAAGGTCGCATTAAGCACAGAAAGCTTTTTATCATCAGCATCTTTTCAGGAAACTGTTAGAATTTTAATTAAAGCAGCTTCCGAAGGAAGAATCGATCATTTACGCGGATTGAAAGAAAATGTTATTTTGGGAAAATTAATTCCGGCTGGAACTAGTTATCGAGAAACGAAAGAAATAGAAAAAATAGAAGAAGAGTTAAAAAAGAAAAGATAAAATATTCGGAGGTTAAACCTCCGAATATTTTATTGTAAAAAAAATTGTGTTATAATTGAAGCAATGTCTAAGAAAAAATCCAAAAAGAACAAAAAAGAAACTATCAAAGAAAAGAAAAAATATTTAAATATCAACGATGAAACAAAACGTGGCGTAATCGTAGTTTTATTGTTTGCTCTCGCGATTATTTTTGTTTTAAGCTTTGAATCTGCAGGGGGGGTTTTGGGGAAATATTTGTTGACTGCTTCACGATTTTTATTCGGGAAATGTTTATGGCTTATGCCTTTGGCATTTATTGCCGGAGGAATTGCGATTTTAAAAGAAATTCACAAAAATGTTTATCTTTCTACTTTATTGGGACTGTTTTTATTTTTATTGTGTTTTTTAGCGATTGTAGAAACATTTTCTGCTGTTGATATAAAAAATTCCGGATGGTTTGGATATTTATTTTCCTGGCCATTTTTAAATTTTATCGGTAAATGGGCGAGTTTGGTAGTTTTTGTTGCCGGACTTTTGGTTTCTGTTTTGGTTGCTTTTAATATCCCGCTTAAGAAGGTGAAAAAAGAGGAGGAGGCGAGTGAAAAAGAAGAAATTGCGGTTGAAAAACTTTCTAAAGAAATCAAGGGGATTGGTTTTGATCAATCGGAAAAGAGGGTTGCTAATTTGGTTAAAGGAATTTTTTCTAAAACAAAAATTGATGTTAAAAAATTAGAAGAAGAGGAGGAGGAAAAATCCACTTCTGTCAAAGCTACGGCGGACAAGGATAAATTACTTACCACAATTGATATCGATGTTAAAGATTATACTTTTCCGCCAGTTGATTTATTGGAAGAAGATAAGGGGCATCCAACCAGTGGAGATATAAAACAAAACCAATTAATTATTCAAAAAACCTTAGAAAATTTTGGCATTCCAGTTGAAATGGCGGAAGTTAATGTCGGACCGACTGTAACGCAATATACTTTTCGTCCGGCAGGAGGAGTAAAGCTTTCCAAAATTACTACTTTACATCGTGATATTTCTTTGGCATTAGCAGCGCATCCAATCAGAATAGAGGCACCGATTCCGGGAAGATCATTGGTTGGTATAGAAATTCCGAATAAAGTTCCGACATTTGTCAGATTAAGAAATATGTTTGAAGAATATGAAAGGAAAAACGGACATCATTTAAATCTTGCTTTAGGTCGTGATGTTACCGGTGCTTCGGTTTGGACTAATTTAATGAGAATGCCTCATATGTTAATTGCGGGCGCAACCGGAACCGGAAAAAGCGTATGTGTCAATGCACTTATTACCAGTTTGCTTTATCAGAAAGCGCCATGGGAATTAAAATTTATTTTGATTGATCCGAAGCGCGTAGAACTTCCTTTATATAATGGTATTCCGCATTTATTGGCGCCGGTTATTGTTGATGTTCAAAAAACCGTTAATGCTTTTAAGTGGGCGATTAAAGAAATGGAGGAAAGGTATAAGCTTTTGGCGGGGGTTGGTTCAAGAGATTTGGCTTCTTATAATGAGAAAATGTTGAAAAAATCTCCAAAAGAAATTTTGCCGTTTATTGTAATTGTGGTTGATGAATTGGCAGATATTATGATGGCTTATGGTAAGGAAGTTGAGGGTTTGATCGTGCGTTTGGCGCAAATGTCGCGTGCAGTAGGCATTCATCTTGTATTATCAACACAAAGACCTTCAGTAGAGGTTATTACCGGATTAATTAAAGCAAATATCACTTGCAGAATTGCATTTCAGGTTGCGCAAATGGTTGATTCCCGTACAATTTTGGATATGTCGGGAGCGGAAAAATTGTTGGGCAATGGAGATATGTTGTTTATTGCTGGTGACGTAGGTAAACCGCGTAGAATTCAAGGCGTTTTTGTTTCAGAAAAAGAAGTTCAACGTGTAGTTAAATTTTTAAAGAAGGAAGCAGGAGAAATTGAATATGAAGAAGAAATTACTAAAGCGCCTGAAGAAGAAATAATAATTGGCGCAGGAGGAAGTGGAAGCGCATCGTCTTTGAACGATCCTCTATTGGGAGAAGCTAAAGAATTAGTAATCAAGACAGGAAAGGCTTCTGCTTCATATTTACAGAGAATGTTTAGAATTGGATATGCGCGCGCCGCGAGTTTACTGGATATGTTGGAAATGCAGGGAATTGTGGGTCCGGCAGAAGGGGCAAAACCACGAGAAGTGTTGATAGCGCAATCCAAAAATCAATTTTCGGAAACGGAAGAGGATTTGTCAGATTTAGATGAGGCCGTGAAAAAAAATATTAATAAAAAACAAAAAGAGGTAATTGAAAAAGAAATTGAAAAAGAAGAGGAACAAGTAGAGACAATGGAAGAGGATGAGTTTTAAATATGAAAAAAATAAGATTTGACATCAAAGATAAACCATTAATGTCGATAAAAAAAACAAAAACATTAATGATTACACCCAAAAAGGTTGCATTAATTGTATTTATTATTTTTTTAGTATTGGTATTAGGATATATTTATCGTGAAATTTGTTTTTTAATTAGGCCGCCGAAATTAGAAATAATTCAGCCACCGACAGATATTTCCATTAGTCAAAATATAATTGAAATAATCGGAAAAACAGAATTAACTGCAAGTTTGACAATCAATGGTTATGATGTTTATATCAATAAAGACGGAAGTTTTAAACAAGAAATTAATTTAATCGAAGGAGTAAATACAATAGAAATTAAATCTAAAAATCGTTTTAATAAAATTAATACTGTTATCAGAAGAGTGATATATAATAAGTAACAATTAATTTCTACTTAATTTCGTTCTGAAATTAGCTGGCGCGAAATTAGCTCACTGCGTCGCGTCTGACGCGACTGCGTTCGCGAAATTTATAGAAATTTATTATAAAGATATATGAAAAAACAAACAACAAAGACAAATAATAAAGAAAAAATATTAGAAGAAACGGTTAATGATATTAAACAAAAATTCGGCGAAGGTTCGATTATGAAACTTGGTGAAGTGCGCAAAGTTGATGTTGATGTTATTCATACTGGTTCGCCGTCATTAGATATGGCTTTAGGGGTTGGAGGCATGCCGAGAGGTAGAATAATCGAAGTTTACGGCGCTGAAAGTTCGGGTAAAACTACATTAGCTCTGCACATGGTTGCTGAAGCGCAAAAAAATGGCGGCATGGCGGCTTTTGTTGACGCAGAACATGCTTTAGATCCAGAATATGCAAGACGTATCGGAGTAAAAATTGACGATCTTTTGATTTCCCAACCCGATTCAGGAGAACAGGCATTGCAGATTGTAGAATCTTTAGTTAAGTCGGGAACAGTTGATATTATTATTATTGATTCGGTTGCGGCACTGACTCCACAAGCGGAAATCGAAGGAGAAATAGGAGATCAATTTATCGGACTTCAGGCAAGATTGATGTCTCAAGCAATGCGAAAATTAAATTCTGTTATTGCTAAAACAAATTGTGTGGTTATTTTTATAAATCAAATTAGAATGAAAATCGGAATGATGTTTGGCAATCCGGAAACAACACCGGGCGGTAAAGCATTAAAATTTTACGCATCGGTGAGAATCGAATTAAAACGAACAGCGCAGATTAAAAAAGGAGAAGAGGCGATTGGCAATCGTGTGAAAGTAAAAGTTGTAAAAAATAAGGTTGCTCCGCCATTTCAGTCAGCAGAATTCGATATTATGTTTAATGAGGGAATTTCTTACGAAGGAGATTTAGT
The DNA here is from genome assembly GCA_022705575.1 of Patescibacteria group bacterium. Taxonomy (GTDB): domain Bacteria; phylum Patescibacteriota; class Minisyncoccia; order RBG-13-40-8-A; family RBG-13-40-8-A; genus JAKJED01. Next base: position 18,448 of record JAKJED010000003.1, on the reverse strand, counting down.
TAACGCTGGATTAAAATATGGAGTTATTAAAAAATCTGCTTCGACTTTAATCTATGAAAATGAAAAATTGGGAGTGGGCACGGAAAAAGCAAAAGAATTTTTACGTCAAAACAAGCCCATTACTAAAAAACTTTTATCTGATATCCAAAAAGCAGCCAAGCCAGAATATTAATTTTTTAGTAAGTAATCATTTGTTTGATTCCCTTCGATTTTTTCCTCGGTTATATTCAAAAATCCTGCCATCGTGGCAGGATTTTTTATATCTCTTTAATTTCTCAAGTATCCTCTTGAATTTCTTTTAGATCAATCCCATTGTTCTTGCGCGCTTGATGGAATTGGAGATTTTTCTCTGGTGTGTAGCGCAATTTCCAGTATATCTCGGCGATTTGATTTTCTTCAACGGGTCCAAATAACGCGATAGCATATTAGTATCTTTAAAATCAATTTCTTTAATATTGTTTTTGCAAAAATAACAATCTTTTCTCATAAATTTAATAATAGTTAGTTTCTATGAATTTCGCGAACGTAGTGAGCTAATTTCGCGCAAGCTAATTTCTAATCAGAAATATATAGAAATAAATAGAAATTAAGTAGAAATTATTTGTCTAAAAGGGAATGTCCTCGGACTTTATTTCATCGACCGGAACATCTTCTTCAATTTGAATTTCTTCTAATTGTTCAATTGGGGCGTTGTGTTCTGATGTTTCTTTTGTTGCTCCTTGTCCGCTCGGCTTTGGGCCCATTTGCATTTTTTCGGCAATAATTTCAGTTCTATATTTTGTGCCTCCGTTTTGATCTTGCCAGCTTCGAGTTTGAATTCTTCCTTCAATCATCGCCATAGCGCCTTTTTTTAAATATTGATTGCAAATATCGGCTAATTTACCAAAAGCAACGATATTATGAAATTCTACTTGTTGTTTTTTTTCTTTTGTATTCGAATCGGACCAAATGCGATTTGTGGCTAATCCAAAATTAGAAACCGCTTGTCCGCTTGGCAAAGCTCTTGATTCGGGGTCTCTGGTTAAATTTCCAATTAAAAAAACTTTATTTAAATTCATATAATTATTTCTATAAATTTCACGAGCGTAGCGAGTGTATTTCGTGAGCGCAGCGAACTAATTTCTGATGAAATAAGCTCACTCCGTTCGCGAAATTAGTTTTGCTTCGCAGAACGAAATTAAGTAGAAATTAGTTAATTATAATCCTACTAATTCGTCTAATTTTTTGTCTATTTCTTCTAAATTAAGTTTATCGTTTTCATCAGAACCTTCGGATTTGGACGGGTTTGTCTGCATACGCTTTACGCTTGCGGCGGGTTTTCTTGTTATTTTTGGTTTTTCTGTATTAGAAATGGAGGTTTTTTCTTCTTGGACGGTTATCAAATGTCTTAAAACGAATTTATTTGTTTTTAATTCTTTTAAAAATTCATTAACTTTGTTGGATTCAAAAACAAGATGACTGATAATATATATTGCTTGACCTTGTTTGTTGATAGGATAGGCGAGTTCTTTTTTCTCCGGCTCCATAAAATGTTTAATTTGGCCGTTGTGATTTATAGCGATTTTTTCTAAATTTTTTTTAAAATTTTCCAAATCAGCGCTTTCTAAGTGCGGTTCTAATATACAGGTTAATTCATATTGTTTTTGTTCGTTTTCCATTATATATCCATATTAGCAAAAATATAATAAAAGTCAACTATTTACTATAAGTCCTATTTTGCGCTAGTAAATTTGGTGGCAGGGTTAACTCTGTTTGTTTTTGTGTTATAATAGAATTGTATGCCCCGTAGTGAATTCTCAACTGCTGCGGAGCAACAAAATAATTAGATAATGGTTAAGAATCTACTACGGGATATGGACGAATTAGATAAAATTTTTAAGGCGTATGATATAAGAGGGATTTATCCCGAAGAAATTAATGAAGAACTGGCGTATAAATTGGGCAAAGCAAGCGCTAAAATTTTAGCGCAATCAGCAAACAAAAAATTGGTTATAGCAAGAGACGATCGGTCGTCTTCGGAAAAATTATTAGAAGCGATTATAAAAGGAATAACTGATTTTGGCGTTGATATTATAAATATTGGATTGTCTGCAACGCCGGTTTTTTATTATGCAGTAAAAGAATTTAAAGTTAACGGAGGAATTATGGTGACTGCTTCACATAATTCGGAAAATTATAATGGTTTTAAAATTGTAAAAGAAAATGCAATGCCGATTGGTACAAAAGGATTGGAAAAAATAAAAAAAAATATTAGTAAAAATATTACTACCAATAGCAATAATAAGGGAAGAACAGAAACAAAAGAAATTTTAAGAAATTACATTAATTCAATTCTAAAATTAGGACAAGGAAATTTGCAACCATCGGATTTATCGGATTTTACTTCAAAATTCAATTTTAATATTGAGTTTGATAATGATAAGGACAGAATATTTTTTACTGACGAAAATAACAGAAAAATTGATCCTGATTTGATTTCAGCGATTTTAATTCATTATTGCTTTAAAAATGCGGGAAAAATTCTTTATACTCCCGCCAACAGCAGAATTGTAAAAGAAGAGGCAATAAAAAATGGAAATAAAATAATATTATCTAGAATCGGGCATTCGTTTATAAAAGAAATAATGGCAAAAAAGCAAATTGTTTTCGGATGCGAAGCATCGGGCCATTATTATTTTAAAGAAACAGAATATATGGAAGCGCCGTTGTTGGTTTTAATGAGAATTATTGAGATTATGCAGGAAACAAAAAAATCTCTTGCGGATTTGGTTAATGAATTTAATAAATATTATTTAGAAAGAATTGAATTTGAAATTGTTGATACGGAAAAATTTAAATCGCAGTTTAAAAACATTAAAAAAGAATACAAAAAATCCGCCAAGATATCATTTCTTGACGGCATAACCGTTGAGGCAAAAGATTGGCGGTTTAATCTACGCGCTTCCAATACTGAACCTCTTATGCGTTTAACTATTGAAGCAAATACAAAAGAATTATTAGAGGAACAAAAAGAAAAGTTAATTAAATTAATCCCATTTTCTTTTTGACCTCTTCCATTGTTTCTTCGGCAATTTTTTGGGCTTTTTTGGCGCCTTGAGTGAGAATTTTCTTGACTAGTTCAGGGTCTTTTTCAAATTTTTTGCGGTTTTCTTGAAATTTTCTTAGGTTGTCAACAACAACATCTGCTAATCCTGTCTTAAAATCTCCGTATCCTTTATTCTCATAATTTTTTTCAATTTCAGGAATGGATTTTCCGGAAAATAGATGATAGATAGTTAAAAGATTGGAAATTGCGGGTTTATTTGTTTCGTTAAATTTAATTTCTTTACCCGAGTCAGTGACCGCGGTTTTTATTTTTTCTCTAATTGTTTGCTCGGAATCAGTTAAGAAAATACATCCTTGCGGAATTGATTTGCTCATTTTTTGCATTGGGTTAGTAAGCGACATTATGCGTGCGCCGGATTTTTGCAATTGTGTTTTTGGTTCGGGAAAAGTCTGTCCAAATTTATTATTAAATTTTCTAGCGATTTCTCGAGTTAATTCAACGTGCTGGGCTTGGTCATCTCCAACCGGCACGATTGTTGTTTTATAAAGTAAAATATCTGCTGCCATTAAAACCGGATAAGCAAAAAGTCCAGCATTAATATTTTCTTTGTTTTGTTTAGATTTGTCTTTGTATTGTGTCATTCTTTCTAATTCGCCCATAGGAGTGATGGTTTGTAATAACCAAGAAAGTTCAGCATGCTCTTTGACGTGCGATTGTACAAAAATTGTATTTTTTTTCGGATCAATTCCTGCTGCCAAATAATCCATTGCGACATCTAAAATCATTTTTTGCATTTGCTTTGGGTCATAATCAACAGTTAAAGAATGCAAGTCAACAACAATAAAAATACATCCTGTTTTTTCATCAAAATTTTTGGAGTTTTGTAATTCCACCCATTGCTTGATTGCTCCTAAATAGTTTCCAATATGCAATGTTCCTGTTGGTTGTATTCCGCTTAAAATGCGCATAGTATAATTATTAATTATTAATCACTAATTACTAATTCAACGAATTTTTGCGCCACTAGGAACCGATTTATCCGGATACATTAATATGGCTTTGTTTTCCACATCTACAGCAAGTATCATTCCGTTGCTTTCAATGCCTTTAATAATTTTTGGTTTGAGGTTGGCCAAAATCGGAATTTGTTTTCCAATTAAATCTTCTGGTTTGTAAGTTGTACCGATCCCCGCAACAAGAATCCGTAGCTCTGGTTGTCCAGAAATATTTAAATAGCCTAAATCTATTTTTAATTTTAAAAGTTTAGCAGTATCGGGTATTATTTCTGCCTCCAAAATAGTTGCAATTCTGATATCTAATTTTTGAAAATCTTCAAAAGTTATTTTATTCATACTTTGTAATAAATTTCTCATTAATTATAATTAATATTATTGCTCCGTAGTGGCAAGGAATTCGCTACAGGGCATATTTTTAGTATACAATATTTTTTTAGAAAAAAAAAGAGCTTCGACAAAAAAAGAGAAGCTTTAAATGCGGGCGAGAGGAGTCGAACCTCCACAAGATTGCTCTTACAGCGACCTGAACGCTGCGCGTCTTCCAGTTCCGCCACGCCCGCGTTTACGATGATTAATCGAGAGACCAATTATATTTTTGCGGATTTTTAAGAAAATCTAATTTGCCCGGCTGTTCTAATAGATTATAAATTGGCAAATCTTTTGGAATATAAAATTTATAGAAATTATTTGGATTTTTAAATTCAAGTTTTGGTACAGATGAATAATTTTGATTTTTAATCCATTTTATTTTTAAAAATTTTCTTAATGCGTAATAACTGAATCCATGTTTTAATTTAAATGGTTTGTAAATATGTGTGGAAAATGAACGAGAAATCCAGTTGGCGACCTTCAAATCATTTTTTCCGTAATTCATAAATAAGTGTTCATAATTCGGCGGAATAATAATTTTATCTCCTCTTTTTGCTTTGATTGCAAAAATATTATTAATGTTGTTTTCATTGGAATCTTGCAGAACAAAAATTGCTTTACCTTCTAAAATTTCGTAAAGTTCGGGATAGGTAATATCGGTTCCGGGAACAATTGGATGGTCATGACCCAATGTTTTATTGAATTCTTTTCCCAATTTTTGAGGCTTTAAAACTGTAATGTCGTATCTTAGATTGTTTTGGATTATTTTCATAAAATCTTTTTCGTTTTCTGCTACATCACGATACATATAATACAGCTCTCGATTTGGAGCTGTTTTTAACCATTTCTTGTCGTAAATTACGCTTTTCATGTCTTCTAAATAGCGTATATCTGGTTTTATTGTTTTTAGATTGATCATATTATTCGTTTTTAGCGCCATCAAATGATTTTTTAATCCTTTGAGTTTTTATATACCATTTTTCTATATCAATAAATCTTTTCGACGGCAAAGAAATATTTTTATTTTCAAATCCTTTGATATTTTTTGCCGTTAAATAAATTTGATACGAACTGTATAAAAATACAACCGGAGCGTCATCAATTACCAATTGTTGAAATTCTGCATATTTTTTAAGTCTTAATTCCGGTTCTAAAATTTGTCTTGCATCTTTAAGAAGAGCATCTACTTTGACGTTGTTGTAAATAGCCAAATTTAATCCGGGGTCTTTTTTTTGGGTTGAATGCCAAAAACTAAAAGGATCCGGATCAGCTCCCAAAACTTCGCCAAAAAGCAGTGCCTGATATTCGCGTGGTCTTACATATTTTTGTTGCACTTCACCGATATCTAATATCTTAATGTTGGTTTTAACGCCAATTTTCAACCATTGTTCTTGCAAGATATTGGCCACTCTTTGCAATTCTTTTAAATCAGTAGTTATTAGTTCGATTTCAAGTTTTTCTATGCCTTTTTCTCTTATGCCGTCATTGTCTGCATCTTTCCATCCGGCTGCTTCTAAAATATTTTTTGCATGTTCTTGCGCAAAATCATAAATTTTAAGATTTTCAGCATGACCCCAAACGCCCGCAGGTATAGGAGAGTCGACTGTTTCTCCGTTTCCGTTTAAAACATCTTCAACAATTTGTTTTTTGTTGGTTGCATAATTTAATGCTTGTCTTACTGTTTTGTCCGAAAGAACATTGCTTCTGCTTTGATTGAAAAATACGGCAAAATATCTTGGTAGAATTAATTTTTTAACATTAGATCTATTTTCTCCCTTAATTAAAGATATGTTTTTTGTTGAAATTATGCTCAAATTATCGATTTGTCCGCGATTATATGCTTTAATCGCCGTTATTTCGTCAGGATAAAAATTCAAATTTATTTCATTTATAAATGGCCGTCTGTCAGAATCGTAGTTTCCGAATGCTTCAAGTTTAATATAAGAAACAAAACCGTTATTATCTTTTTTAATTTTTGTTAATTTATATGGTCCGGTTCCGACTGGATTTAAATTTTCTGGTATCAGAGAAAAGTCTACAGGGGTAATTTTTCCCCAAATATGTTTAGCAATAATTCCTGTGGTTGTATTTGCTAAAAACGGAGCATAGGCGGTTTTTAATTTAAATTTTATTTTGTAATCATCAATTTTTTCTATTTCAACTCCGCTCCATCCTGCTTTCAATGGGCTTCGATAATCTGAATTTTGAATGATGTTTATTGTAAAAATTACATCGTCGGCTGTAAATTTTTCTCCATCGTGCCACATAATATCGTTTCTTAAAATAAATTCGTAAATTTTGCCATTGTCTCCAATTTTATATTCTTGAGCCAAGTCGGGAATAAGTTCTCCTTTATTGTTATATTTCATAAGTCCGGAAAAAATTAACTCCGTGACATCACGATCAGAATCACTCGCTTGACTTAAAACCGGGTTTAAATATTGAGGACTGCCAATAATTCCTTCGGTAAAACTCCCCCCAAAGTTAGGGGCGATTTTGGTGGTGGCGAATTTATGAGCGATTATCCAGCCAAAAATAGATACGATTATTAAAATTGTAATTCCAATAATAAAATAACGCTCCTTTTTATTAAGGACGTTTGGAAATTTTTGCCATTGATAAATTGTAGGAATTTTAATCATTTAAGAATCGCCATTCTTAAAATTGCGCTTGCAAAAAGAAGTGCGGCTAAAATAATTGTAGCGACAAAAAATATTTTTTCTGCGCCTCTTTTTTTAAAATAAACATCCCCACCCCCCCCGAAAGCAGAAGAAGAACCCGCTCCGCGTTGTTGAAGCAGTATAAAAAGCGTTAAAAATGCCGCAATAACAAGTTGAATAATATTGATTATTCTGTCCATATATTTTACTTTACTCAGTTTCTATTTTTTTATGTTGTTTAAATGATCCAACAATAACCGCATTGGCAATAGCAATAATGATTGTGCCCCATAAATACCCCATAAATCCAGTAATTGTTAATGCTTCCACAAAATAATCTACAGCAAACAGTATAAGTGCATTAATTACAATCATAAATAAACCCATGGTGATAAAAATAAGCGGAGCGGAAATAATTTTTAAAATCGGTCTGATAAAAGTATTAGCTAAAGCAAGCACAATTCCAACAATCAAATAATCAATAAAATCGCCGGTAAAAGTTATTTCTTCTACAAGGCGTACGGCTACAAAAATTGCTACAGTGTTTGCGATAATGCGCAAAATAAATTTTGTCATAAATTATTTGCCCCGAGCGTGATTAAGGGGCTTGTTATTAATTATTTTTTTAAGCCCAAATACGCTTTTGCCCGAAACTGGCATTTTGGGTTTTATCTTTTTTTCGCGCATTTTAATCTTTTCTGCTGTTTTTTTGGGCAATTCATTCTCTCTTTTCATAATTTAATTATAACAAAAACCATTTTTAAAAGCAAGATGATAATATTATGATATAATAAAATTATGAAATTAAATCTTTTGGAAAAATCAGTATTAGCAACGATTGCATATTATAATGTTGTGGACTATCCATTGACTGGATTTGAAGTTTTCAAATACTTAATCAATCCTTCGTATATTACGGCAATATCCGACATTGACGAGAATAGTAAAATTGAGCCGATAAAAGAAATTAAATTTATTGATATTTTAAGAATTTTAGAAAGCGACAATCTTAAGAATTATATCTGTAAAAAAAACGGATTTTATTATCTATTAAATAAACAAATTCTGCAAAATACAAAAAGAAATTTATATCAAATTAGAATAAAGCGTCAAAAAATTTCTGATGAAAAATGGAAACAAACAACAAAAATAATAAAATGGCTTCAAATTATTCCGTATGTCAGAATGGTGCTAATTAATGGATCGATGGCAATGCACAACGCTGGTGAAGAAAGCGATATCGATTTATTAATTGTTGCAAAAAATAAACGTATTTGGACAACAAGATTTTCAATAACTTTATTTTTTCAAATTATCGGAAAACGCAGATATGGAACTAAAATAAAAAATCGATTTTGTTTAAATCATTATATTACTGATATTTTTTTGAAATCAAGCCTTTTGAATTTATATGTTGCTCATTTGTATGCGCATCTGGTTCCGGTATTAGAAATAGAAAAAGGAATTTATGGTCGTTTTCAGTTTGAAAACAGATGGATTGGCAATTATTTATGTTTTTATAATGTTGAAAAATTAGACAATCAGAAAAAAATTAAAAATAGTAAAATAATGAAAATTTGCAGAAATTTTCAAGAAATAATTTTAAATACATTTTTAGGCGATATTTTAGAAAAAATATTTGGTTTTTTCCAAAAATATCTCATTAAAAATCATCCTTTAATTAATCGAGAAGACGGAAGAATTATTTTTGATGACAATCAATTGGAATTTCACCCCAATTCGCAAGGTATGAAAATACTTAATAAATATAAAGAAATTATTTCAAAACTGGACATAGGGATTAAAAAAGAATATAATTAAAACATAATATAAATAATAAATTAATTTAATTAATTTAATTTTTAATTTACCCAAATCGTTCGTTGGGATAATTAAAATAATTATATATTTATGTCAATATTATTAATTGTAATTATAGTTATTGTTGCAATTATTCTTTGGGTAATTGCGGTTTTCAATGGTTTAATCAGATTAAAGAATCGAACTGATGAAGCGTGGTCAGATATTGATGTGCAATTAAAAAGAAGATATGATTTAATCCCGAATTTAATTGAAACGGTAAAAGGATATGCTGCGCACGAAAAACAATTGTTTGAGCAAGTAACCGAGGCAAGAGCAAAGGCAATTAATGCGCAGGGTGCAGAAGAAAAAGGAAAAGCAGAGAATATGCTTTCCGGAACATTAAAAAGTTTATTTGCGGTAGCGGAAAATTATCCTCAATTAAAAGCAAATGAAAATTTTTTACAACTACAAACAGAATTATCGGATACGGAAAACAAAATTCAGGCAGCGCGCAGATTTTATAATGGAAATGTTAGAGATTTGAACATTAAGATTGAAACATTTCCTTCGAGAATTATTGCCGGCATATTAGGATTTAAGAAACGAGAATTTTTTGAAGCAGACGAAGCAGAAAAAACGGTTCCGGAAGTTAAGTTTTAAATTGATTTATGTAAAATGTCCCGCGTCAGAAGCGGGACATTTTTAATTTACAAAATATTAAAATTAAGATAATATAAACTTATGACATTATATACGCATATTGGAGCAAATATCAGAAGAACATGGATTTTATTCAGTGTGTTTTTTATCGTCATTATTGGACTTGGTTGGTTTTTAAGTTATTATTTTAAAGATCAATCAATTTTGTTTGTTGCTGTTTTTATTAGTATTTTTATGTCATTTTTCAGTTATTGGTTTTCCGATAAAGTTGTTTTGGGAATTTCCGGGGCAAGACAGATAGAACATGATCAAGCGCCGGAATTATATCATCTTGTTGAAAATCTTTGTATCACCGCTGGTTTGCCCTTGCCGAAAATTTATATTATTAATGATTCTTCGCCAAATGCTTTTGCAACCGGCAGAAATTCCAAAAATGCGGTTGTAGCAGTAACTACTGGTTTGTTAGAGATTTTGAATAAAACCGAATTAGAAGGAGTAATTGCCCACGAATTAAGTCATATTGGTAATCGCGATATTTTATTGCAGACAATTGTTGTAGTTTTGGTTGGTGCAATTTCTTTAATATCCGATATGTTTATTAGGGGTAGAGTGTTTGGCAAAAGAAAAAGCGACAATAGTGAGGGCGGACAAATTGGAGCAATTTTAATGATTGTTGGCTTGGTGTTTATTGTATTGTCGCCGATTATTTCAAAATTAATTCAATTAGCAATTTCACGAAAAAGAGAATATTTAGCTGATGCATCAGGCGCATTATTAACTCGATATCCCGAAGGACTTGCAAGCGCATTAGAAAAAATTTCTCAAAATCCAACACCAATAAAAAAGGCGCATAAAGCAGTGGCGCATTTATATATTAGTAATCCATTTAGAAATAAAGGATTTTTTTCAACTCACCCTCCAATAGAAGAGAGGGTAAAAAGATTAAGGGGTCTAAATAATAATTAAAAATTTATAAATTTATGGGAATTATACAAGCGCTTTTTGGTATAGACAATAGCGCCAAAAAAATTCGCAAAATAGAATTCGAAAAAACATTGGAACATATTCCGAATTTAACCAGTCAAGAGAAAAATTATATTAAAGGTGTTTTTGGCAAATCTCTGAAAGATGGTTCAATAAATATTGAAGAATTGAAAAAAGAACTGACAGAATTGAAAAATAATCAAACCGATCCATTGAGCGATCAAGATGTGCAAAAAATAAAAGAAAAATTATCCGGAATAATGACAGATAAATAGATTAATGAATTTTGGAGAGGTGCCGGAGCGGTTTAACGGAACGGCCTGGAAAGTCGTAACTTCGTAAGAGGTTCGCGGGTTCAAATCCCGCCCTCTCCGCCATTGCCTCGTCATGGGTCGGCTTCAGCAGAATGCGGTTTGTTAAAACGAACGCAAGTAAAATTAAATTTATATGAACAAAAAAATAACACTTTTAATATTAGCGGCAGGAATGGGAAGTAGATATGGCGGATTAAAACAAATGGAAAAATTTGGTCCCAATGGAGAAACAATCATAGATTATTCGATTTATGATGCAAGGTTAGCCGGTTTTAATAAATTTATTTTTATTATTAGGCCGGATATGGAGCAGGCGTTTAAAGAGATTTTTATTTCCAAATATCAAAACAAGATAGATATTGATTATGTATTTCAATCATTGGATAAGATTCCTGAATGGTATAAAATTAATTCTCAAAGAACCAAACCATGGGGGACCGTACATGCTATGCTTATGGCTAAAGATATTATTCGGGAACCGTTTCTGATAATCAATGGTGACGATTTTTATGGTCGGGAATCTTTTAATTTGGCTTATAAATTTTTAAATCAAGAATGTTCAGAAGAAAAATATTGTATTATAACATATAAACTAAAAAATGTTTTAAGTGATAACGGAACAGTAAAAAGAGGGGTTTGTTCTGTTAAAAATGGGTATTTGGAAATGATTGAAGAAATGGTTGATGTCATTAAAAATAACAAAAAAGAAATTGTTGGCAGAAATACGGAAAACAAAGAATTAACATTTAAGGACGATGATCAGGTTTCGATGAATATGTGGGGTGTTCATAATGTTGTTTTTAATAAACTTGAACAGAAATTTTCAGATTTTTTAAAATTGAATCAAGACGAATTAAAGGGAGAATTTTTTCTTCCTGCGTTATTCGCGGACATGATAAAAAATAATGAAGCACAATTTAAAGCAATACAAAGCAGTAGTGAGTGGTTTGGTGTGACATACAAAGAAGACGCTGTCGGCGTTAAGGAAAAATTAGATAAATTGATACAAAACAAAATATATCCGAAAAATTTATTCGTATAATCAAACAAACAAAATCAGATTGTTAATTAATAATTAATCTTATTCCATAATCAACAATTTAGCTGATAAGATTAAAATATAGTTTTAAAAATGGCAAAAAAAATATTATTTTTTTGTATATTTTTATTAATTTCGGTTGGAATAACCCGATTTTTATTATCAAAAATAGAAATTTATAGTACGGAAAATCAGGCCATGTTATTAAATTCAATAACTAGTTTCTATGCTCCTAAACAACTGATTTTAGATGTTCCTTATATTAATGAAGCGCCAGACGGAAAATTTTCTGGAAATTGGAAAAATGCTTGTGAGGAGGCAAGTATGGCAATGGTAGAAAAATATTATTTAGGGATAAATTCGGTTAGTGTTGCGGAAGCAAAAAGCGTTATGCAAAAATTATTTGATTATCAGAATAAAATTTATGGTTCTAATCATAATTCTGATGCAGTTAGAACAGCAGAAATTATTAAAAATGTTTTATCATATAATGCGGAAATAAAAACCGATCCAACAATTAGAAATATTAAAAATCAAATTATTAATAAACAGCCGGTTATTTCTTTGCATTATGGATTTGATTTAAAAAACCCGAATATCCCTTTTGCAATAAACGGTTCGTATTATCATATGATGGTTGTTGTCGGATATGACGATACAACAAGAGAATTTATTGTTCATGACGATGGTGACCAAAAAAACGGCACAAATTATCGTTACGAATATGATTTATTTATGAATTCTTTGCATGATTATATTTATGTTACCAATACAACAAATGGTCCAGCTCGCGTAATTTTTACAAGTAAAAAATAAAATAATTTATGTTCGGATTTGATTTAATAGAATTAATAAAAACAGCAGGATATATAGGATTATTCGGCATTATTTTTGCCGAATCGGGTTTATTAATTGGATTTTTTCTTCCCGGAGACAGTTTGCTTTTTACTGCTGGTTTTTTAGCTTCGCAGGGATTTTTAAATATTTGGATTTTGATGGGATTAACTTTTATTGGTGCGGTTTTAGGGGATAGCGTTGGTTATTGGTTTGGTAAAAAAACTGGCAATAAAATTTTTATTAAAGAAGATTCATTTTTATTCAAAAAAGATAATATTAATAAAGCAGAAGAATTTTTTAAAAAACATGGCGCAAAAGCAATTGTCTTGGCAAGATTTGTGCCGATTGTTCGGACTTTTACACCGATTTTAGCGGGAGTGGGCACAATGCATTATAAAACATTTTTGAGTTTTAATGTTATTGGCGGAGCATTGTGGACAATCGGAGTTTCTCTGCTTGGTTATTTTTTAGGAAATATAATTCCGAATATTGATAAATATCTTTTGCCAATAGTATTGTTAATTATTATTGTTTCTTTATTGCCGAATATTGTACATATCTTAAAATCGCGAAAAAACAAAAAATCATCGGCACCATTGCCAAAAGATTAAATTTTATGTATAAAAAACAATATATTTAAAAATTAAAACGACGGAAAATGCTCCGCTGTTTTTTTATTTGACTAAAACATAAATGAGAATTATGATTAAACCATGAGCCCAATCGATGAAATAAAATCTAGGTTGGATGTGGTTGAAGTAATTGAAGGATATATCAAACTTAAAAAAGCAGGCAAGGACTATAAAGCACCTTGCCCATTTCATAAGGAAAAGAATCCTTCTTTTTTTGTCTCTCCATCAAAGCAGATTTGGCATTGTTTTTCCTGTAATATCGGCGGAGATATTTTTTCTTTCGTGCAGAAAATTGAAGGAATAGAGTTTCCTGAAGCATTAAGGATTTTAGCAAAAAAAGCAGGAGTTGTTTTAAAAAGAGAAGATCCGCAAATTCGCAGTCAAAGGAATATTTTATTTGAAATCTGCGATGAAGCAGTAGAATATTTTCAAAAACAACTTGAAGCAAATAAGCCGGCGTTAGAGTATATTAAAAATAGAGGGTTAAAACCTGAAACAATCAAAGAATTCAAAATTGGCTATTCAAATAATTTGTGGGATGGTTTACTTTGCCATCTAACAGAGATTGGTTATAAGGTTCAGGATATTGAAAAAGCTGGATTGATTATAAAAAAAGAGAATGAAAACAGATATTTTGATAGATTTAGAAGCAGAATCATGTTTCCATTATGCGATTTAAACGGACAGGTTGTTGGATTCACCGGAAGAATTTTTGAGTCTGCCCCGACGCAACTTGGTCGGGGCTCCGACTATTACGTCGGAGGAAAATATGTTAATACTCCTGAAACATTGATTTATAATAAAAGTCATATTATTTACGGTTTAGACAAAGCAAAAACAGAAATCCGTAAACAAAATCAATGTGTTGCGGTTGAAGGGCAGATGGACCTGATTATGTGCCATCAGGCAGGGTGTAAAAACGCAGTTGCTGTGTCTGGAACCGCATTAACCGCAGATCATTTGCAAACATTAAAAAGATATACCGAAAATTTATTGTTTTCTTTTGATGCTGATACCGGGGGAGAAGGTGCGACTAAAAGAGCGATTGGTTTGGCACAACAATATGAATTTAATGTTAAAATTGCCATTTTGCCTGAAGCAGAAAAAGATCCTGCAGAAATTATCAAACAAAGTCCGGAAAAATGGGGTAAAATTTTGGAAAATTCAAAGCCAATAGTTGATTTTTATTTTGAAAACGCATTTAATAAATACAAAAAAGAGAATTTAAGCATAGATGATAAAAGAGAAATTACCAAAGAATTATTGGTGCCGATAAAAAATATTGTTAACGTAGTGGAGCAAGCGCATTGGCTTCAGGTTTTGGCGTCAAAATTAAAAATTGAAGAAAAAATATTAATTGAAGCATTGCGTAGAATTAAAGATAGGGAAGAAGGCAAAGAAATGCCTTCAGAGCATTTTGCCGAAAGGTCGAGAATCAAAGAGTTAGAGGAAATTTTATTGGGATTGGTTTTAAAATATCCCGAGCATTTAGAATATTTAAATAAAAATTTTTACGAATCGCTTTTAAATACTGAAGAATTGAAAAAATTTGTCAAAAGCGTTAAAACAAATAAGATTGAATCCAAAGAAGATAAGTTTTTGGCAGATTATTTGATTTTTAAAGTAGAACATCTCAATATAGAGGAGGCGGAGGTTTTGAAAGAAATGGATTTTTGTATTCAAGAATTAAAAAAGAATCATCTAAAAGAAAAATTAATTCAAATAAGTTTAGACATTAAAGAACTTGAAAATCAACCTAAAGATGGTTTACCTGCGAAGGAAAAAGACAAAGAAAAGCTTCAAAAATTAAACGAGAAATTTTGTAAATTAGCAGAAGAATTAAGCGAAATAACCAACAATTAACAAATAATAAGAAACAAGTAATAAAATTATGAAAAAAAAGAAAACCCGCCGAAAGCTTTTGTCAGGAAAAACAAAAAAACGTAATCACAAAACATCCGCTTGCTATCGTAAGTCGAGTAAGTCGCAAGACGTTGCGGGCAGATTATTTACCGATGAAATTATTCAAAAATTAATTCAACAATCGCGAGGGAGAGGTTTTATTACCGAGCAGGAAATAATCAAAGCAGTTCCGCATTTGGAAAAAGACATTGCCGGAATTGAAAATCTTTTTGATAAATTAAAAGACGCACATGTACAGATTTTAGAGAAAAAAGAATATATTGATTTTATTCCCGATAACAAAAAATTATTTAATGAAAACGAAAATAAAACAATAATCGGTAAGAAACCTAAAAAAACAAAAAAATTATTAGAAGAATTAGAAGGAATTGATTCAGTGCAGATGTATTTAAAAGAAATTGGTAAGACAGAATTAATTTCCGGTGACGAAGAAGTGGAATTGGCAAAAAGAATTTTAAGAGGAGATGAAGAGGCAAGAGAAAAACTTACCAAAGCAAATTTGCGTTTGGTTGTTAATTTAGCAAAAAGATATGTTGGCAGAAGTCCGCATTTAACTTTACTGGATTTAATTCAAGAGGGAAATATTGGATTGTTCAGGGCAATAGAAAAATTTGATTATAAAAGAGGATATAAGTTTTCTACATATGCGACTTGGTGGATAAGACAGGCAATTACGCGCGCTTTAGCTGACCAATCAAGAACAGTAAGAATTCCTGTACATATGGTTGAAACAATTTCAAAATTCAATCAAGTACGTAGAAGATTATTGCAGGATTTAGGCAGAGATCCAATGCCCGAAGAAATTGCCGCAGAAATGGATGTTGATGTGGAAAAAGTTAGGCATATTATTAAAATTTCGCAAGAAACAGTTTCGCTGGAAACTCCGGTCGGAGAAGACGAAGAAGACAGTATTCTTGGTGATTTTATTGAAGACGAAAAAACAATTATGCCACACAATATTGCAGCGCAAAGATTACTTCGTGATTGGCTTCAGGAAATTTTAGTTGATTTGCAGGAAAGAGAGCAACAGATTTTAGAAATGAGATTTGGGTTGAAAGACGGTATTCAGCATACGCTTGAAGAAGTAGGTGCGGAATTTAAAGTTACGCGCGAAAGAATTCGTCAGATTGAAGCAAAAGCACTTCAGCGTATCCGCGAGCATCATAAATTAAAAAAATTGGAAGAATACTAATGTTCAAAATTGTTAAAAAATCAAAAATTTCTAAAGCAAGAGTGGGGAAGTTGAAAATGAAACACGGCGAAATTGAAACGCCGTTTTTCATGTCTATCGCAACTCGCGGTGCGGTAAAAAGTTTGACCATTGATGAATTAAAACAGATTGACGTGCCGATAATTCTTTCCAATACTTATCATTTAATGGTCAGACCGGGCTTGGAGAAAATTAAAAAATTTAAAGGAGTGCATGGATTAATTGGCTGGAATGGTCCGATTTTAACTGATTCCGGAGGTTATCAGATTTTTTCATTATCTAAATTATTAAAAATAAACGATAAGGGGGTTGAGTTTTGTATTCCCGAATCCGGCAATAAAATATTTTTAACTCCGGAAAAAGCATTGGAATTTCAAAAACAAATTGGTTCGGATATTTGTATGGTTTTAGATGAATGCCCGGAATACACAAAAAACAAAAAAAGAGTTGAGCAGGCAGTAAATCGTACAACTCTTTGGGCAGAACGAAGTTTTAATTTAATGAAAAAATGGGGAAAAGGTAAGCCATTAATATTTCCCATTGTGCAGGGAGGGGTTTTTAATAATTTAAGAGAAAAGAGTTTAAATCAATTAATGGGAATCGAAGGGGACACTAAAGGAAAAACAAGATGGGATGGAATTGCTATTGGTGGAGTGTCTGTTGGTGAGCCTTTTTCCGAAGCGCTTAAAATTCTAAAATTCTTATCCGATAAATTGCCGGAAAATAAACCGCATTATTTAATGGGCGTTGGTTATCCTGAACAGATTATTCAATCAGTAAAGCAGGGGATTGATATGTTTGATTGCGTAATTCCAACGCGTCATGCAAGGCACGGAGATTTGTTTGCGTTTAAAAATGGTTTAAAATACGAAACAATCCAAATTGGTAAAGCAAAATATTCAACAGATTTTACCCCGTTAGATAAAAAATGTTCCTGCAATACTTGCAAGAACTATTCTAAGGCATATTTACATCATTTGTATAAGTCCGGAGAATTTTTATATCAGCGCTTGGCAACAATTCATAATCTAAAATTCTATATTGATTTAATGGCAAAAATTAAAGAGGAAATTAAAAAGGGGAAAATATAAAAAAATCGGGCATTAGCCCGATTTTTTTAAATGCTCCGCATCGTGGACGATGTTAGAATCTATTTTATGTTGAGGGCCTAGGTTCTTTGCCTTTTTTCCATGTGTTTTTCTTGTAATCCCAATCTTTTTCTACTTTTCTCCAATCTTCCCACGAGCTTATTAAACTGTCTGATGGACCAATGCTTTCGGAAATTATCGCATAAGGACCGTGCCTAGATTCTTCTGGCTTAAACCCTAATCCGTCAATTCCTTGAGTTGGGTCAACATCTATCCATTTGTTTTCGTTAAATATCTGCACCCAAGTATGTGTACCCGACTTACCGATTCTTTTGCCTTCAATTAATTTTGCGGGAATGCCACATTTTCGAGCTAACGATATAAATAATTCCGCCGTATCTGTACATCCGTAAGATTCTTTGGTTTTCAAAACTTCTTCCGATGATCGTTGATTAAAAAGTTTCTTCCATTCTTTCTTGTTTTCCTTTTCTAGCTCAATGTTTTTAATATTATCTCGAATAAAAGATAAAATGTTCTCTATGCTTTCTCCCTCTGTCTCACCACGCAAACCTTCCGCTGTTTTAATAATCTCTTCGTTCGGTTGCGTTAATTTTTCAAATTCAAGAAATTTCTCAGAGTTTTCTTCGGGCCTCAATTCTTTTGTTTGGTCTGTTTCTGTTTTTGACCTCATAAAAATTTTATCTAAGTTTTCCATATCTCTTTATCTTATCAAAAAATCGTCTTAATTAAAAGACGATTTAATGAAAAAAAATTTCTCCCGAATTAAAACCCTCGCAAACTTTTGAAATCATTTTGCCAAATCTGATACACAAATCTAAAAAGCGGAATCTGACATAACCGCCTCGC
>JAKJED010000022.1 GCA_022705575.1 Patescibacteria group bacterium | reverse complement strand
TATAGAAAATATATTTTGTATTTGCTGTATATCATTTGTAGCACGAGTTATTAAAGAAGATGATGAAAATGTATTAAACTCACTTAATGAAAAATTTTCTACTTTTTTGAAAACTTCCTCACGTATTTTTTTTGCATAACCACCAGCAATTTTTGAAGCTAAATATCCTACCCCAACAGCAAAAATGCCAGCTAATACAGTAATTGCTAACATTTTTAAACCATTTGACCAAATAGCTTGCATATTATTTTTTGCAATACCATCATTAATTATTTTTGATGTATAATCAGGTAAGGCTAATGTCGCAAATCCCTGTACACCTATAAATACAAAAACTAATAATATCCAGGGTATATAAGGTTTTAAATATTTTAATAAATGTTTCATAATGTAAATCTAAAAATAACAATAAAAATTATTATATTACTTTTTATTTATAATACAATAATTGTTATTTATAAAAACTTAAATATTTTAAATTATTATCATATATATCATTTTGAAATGATATTTTATCTGAATTGATTGTTCGTTTAAATAATATTGTAAAAAATATCAATATCACAATAAATATTAATACGAACAAATAAAGGTTTTTTATTCTTTTCTCTTTACTATTATTTATAAAAAATAATTCAGAGATGCATATTGAAGATAATAAGCTAACCGAACCAAGTAAAAATCCACCCAATATATCACTTAAATAATGGGCTCCTAAATAAAGCCTACTAACGCCAACAAGCAAACATATTACAATACAAGTAATAATATACAGTGCTTTATTTTTTTTAGAATTTTTAACAATGAAATAACATATAAAACCTATAAAGGCAACAATAATGCTGGAATGGCCGCTTGGGAATGAAGCATTTGATTCTATATATAAACTCATACTAGGTCTTGGTCTATTAAATGCAAATTTTAATACATAGTCTAATATCGTAGTACTTCCTATTGATATAAAAAAAGGAAATAAATATTCTTTATTTTTAGAAATATATAAAAAAACAGAAAATAATACTGTACCAATTAATATCATTTTTGGATCTGCAATATTTGTTATAAATGTAAAAATATTTGTTAAATTTTGATTCCTAAAAAATAAAAATAAATTATTAAGCTTAAAATCATATTGATATATTAACTCCTGATTGATATATCCCTCTCCAATAGAAATAAACCATATAACACATATTAATATTAATGTTAAAAAAATAGTCAATTTAAGTCCATATTTATTATTCTTATCAAATCTATCTTTTATAATTTTTCTTAATTTTTGATGATTATTAAAAAATGGTTTAATTATTTTATTTTCAATTAAATTATATAGTCGACACAAAAATTGTTTTATTTGCTTTTTAAAAATAATAATAAATATAAATACTATTAATGCAAGGATGAATGACGGCATAATCATAAATTATTTAATATGAAAATTATATCATAAAATAAAAATTAAATAATTGTATACTTGTAAAAAGAATAAAAATGTGCTGAAATAATCTTAGGTTAATACCTCCCAACCCCGGGGTAGGGGTAAAATTCAATTGAGCAAGTTAGCTCAAAGGAGACCATTATGGAAAAGCAGGCATTTGCTGCAAATCATTGGACCATGGGTGAACTCAATGCTTTATTAAAAAACATTGGAGAAGAAAATGCAAAAATGATTCAAAGAGGAAGGCATTTTCAAATTGTTTTTGAAAATAACAACACTGAACTTTTCGATCAATCAGGACGAAGAATTGCCAATAATTTATTCTTTAAAACAGTTGATACAAACAAACATTTTTGCTTAGACAATCCATTTGTAAAAAATATAGAAGATTATAAATACAGACTTTCATTAACAAACATTAAAGATAATAATGTTACCCCTGAATGGTTTAAGGCTGAAACCGAAAGACAAATAGCTATGATAGCAAAAGATGATAATATAAGTAATATTTTAAAAGATATCTATTTACCAATTGTGTTCAAAATGGACAACTGTGATGTAGATCTATTTATAAAAAATGGATTGTATAATGTTGAAAAACAGTATAAAAACTTTTTTAAAAATCGTGTATTCAGTAATTATATTAGATACTATGATAGTAATAAGATAACAATTGCTAAAGATAGTAGGTGTTATGAATTTATGTACAAGGCAAAGCAAAAATATATTGTTGCCATCATATTCCCAAGAACACTACAGGGGTTCTCTGTAAATGCAAGTAGAGAGCAACTCATTGATATTACATACAAATTTTCACTTTCTGGCCCGGAAATAATAAATGCAGCAATAATGTATCCAGATATATTATTATCAAATTGGCTGACAAGTGGAATAATAATGGCTGGCGTTGATTACAAAAATAACCAATGCTCATTAGGCATAAAAGCTTATGATGATATCGTGGGTATTGATATTATAAGCAATATTGAAGCTTATAATATTTATTCTCCAGCATTAACTTTCAGCGCATAAAATAAAAGGTGCAGTAAATCAATGCTGCACCTTATTTATTTTTATCTTTTGTCTTCAATTAATTTTAAATTTTCTAACCTAATATATTTAGAAGCTCCAACACTTGGAGGTGTTGTAAATGGCTCATTGATATTCCTATCAGCATAATTAACAATTATTTCATTATTATCATAATTAATATTTTGAGGAGCAATTCTATCGCCTATAAAAATTGCATTAGTTCCGACATAACCATTACCAGTATTTATAGCAGCAACTACATAATAGAATACACCAGATCCTTCTGAATTATCTACAATTAAGAAAGCTATATCTTCTAAACCATCATTATTTAAATCTTGTTTTAAATCATTACCAAAATATGTAATTTTTGATCCATCAATTTTTATTTTCTGATCATCTATATAATATGGAATAGATTTGAAATTAACGTTATTTGTATTTTGTATAGGAGTAGGTGTGTTATCATTATTGACTACTTCTTTATTATTTGAATTTACAGCTATAACAATAATACATATAACTAGTAATACGGAAATGATAGATATAATTACACCTTTTTTATTCATGATATTTTTGTTAATTATTATATTATATAATAATATCATATGCTTTAAATAATTAAAAAATCTAAAGGATCAGTAGATCTATTTTGCATGGAATAAACAATTTCTATAAATTGACAATTTTCGAGGGATAACACAGTGTAATTGTAACTAAAGTAGGCATCTTGGTAGCCCTATATGGCGGTACCTTTTGGTTAAAATCCGAACTTTTTTCGACGAAAATCCTGATTGTGACTTTTAATTGCCGCCCTTCGGGCGGCAATCCCGCCCAGCGTTTCCGCTCGCCTGACGGCGAGCAAAAATTCCTTCCCCCAACCCCCCTTCCTTTTTGTCCGCCTGCTTGGGTTTCGCCCTGAAATTTTTGGCGGACGGGCTACAAAATAAAAGGGTGGTGGGTTAAGAATTAAAATCGGCGTATTGTTTTATATTCAACATCCCTACAATGAATTATTTTCCCAACAAAACTATCCCACTCATTTTTTGTTATCTCTTGCTTCAAAATATATTTCACATCCATTAAATGACTGCTATTATACAAAAATAAATCATTTTCTAAATCGTATATCTCTTTACATAATTGAAACTCATCTGGTCCCATTAAATTTTCTTTTTTCCGCTTTAACTCAAAAAATTCCTTGTTAAATTCCAAATATTTTTTATTCAGTTCGTCTATTTTGATAATAACATTTTTTTCTTGGTCAATTTTTTTATACTTATTCAATAATAATCCCAAATACACCAATTTTTCTATTATTCGTGGATGATTATAACCATAGCCGAGAGTTGCTTTTTCAAAGTGTTGTTCTATTAACCTAATATATAAATCTATCAAATGTCCAACATCAAAAATTTTATTCTTAAAATTATCACGAATTTCTCTTAACAAAATTTCTAAAACTTGTTCAAGATTAAATAAAAAACTTTCATCTACTTTGTCTGTTTTTTGAAAATACCAGCTTAGAGTATAAAATTGAGTTTTATATATTTTATCTAAATCTATTTCCTTAAATTTATTTTTTATCCCATAAACAATCCTTAAATTATTGTCTAACGATTGAATAATCGGCAATCCAACTTGTTTATTTTCTAATCCAACATCCCTCGCAAAATCAAGAAGAAAATCACTCCATTTTTCCAATAGTTCAATAAATTTATCTAAATTTATTTTTTGCTCTTTTTCCTCTTTTAATTCAAAAATCCAATTTATAACATTTACTTGCCAAGTATGAAAATTTATAAATAGATCGCTGACCGACAAACCGATATTGCTTGTTACGGATAATAACAAAACATTTTTCTTTAATTCCTTAAATAAATCTTTCCAAAAAATATCGTTATGCTCATATTTATTCCAAGCGATTCTAATTTGATTAAAATAAATATTTACAAGTTCCTTTGAAAATGCTTCTTGATTTTCAGCAAGACAAGATATAGAAATTTTACTTATTATTTGATTTATCTGACTACACACAAAATAGTTATCTGTTTTTTGCAATATAGTATTTGACACATTAGATACGGATTTAATATATTCCCAGATCCAATCATTTTCCTTTGACTTTAATAATTTTTCAATAAAACCTATGTAATATGCTAATACTAAATTTAGTAATGGATTATCTTTATAAGCACCTAAATTTTTATCAGCATATTTTATATCCAACGAATAATTTAAAATACTTTCGTAAATCTTTAGCAAAAAATAAATATTTTCTTTCCTTTTTTCTTGAATAATTCTATCGCTTATTGATTGTAAGTATTCAAGTATTCTGGTGGTAAATCCCTCATCATCAAGAGTATAAGTTCCCCAAAAAGACGCGGGCATTCTAATAAAATACCCACTTCTTAAGTCTAAGTGCTTCAAATATATGTCGTGAATATATTTTAAAGTTAAATTAAAAGAATTTATCTCGTTTTTTGACAATAATCTTAACCCTATTTCAAATAAATATTTGACATTTTCCAACACAATTAAATGCCAATTGGGATTTGTCTTATATTGAACATCTAAAGAAAAATCTTTATTTTCTTTTTTATACTGAAAAATCTTATTTTGAATATTGGCGTGTTTTTTTAATCCCTTATTTACTTTCTCTAATTGACTTATGGCGTCATCTTTTATTTTTGTTAAAGTAATTTCTGGATTTATCCTTTTTCTTGTGTCCCTATATAAATCGTAAATTAAATACAATGAGATAAATAAAATACTGCCTAGAATTTCCAGTTCATAATGTTTTAAGAAAACAGGGATAAAAGCAGATGTTATCGTTAAGAATACCAAAAGCCAAAAAAAGATTTTTTCTTTCGGGCTTTCAATGAATCTTTTTAAGTATTGAGTAGAAAATAGGTCAGCCGTACTCTGCAAGATAAAAGTTGAAAAAGAGAATATAATAGCAATTGACGCCCCAACAATTCCTGCGATGGCAAATGCAAGGTTAGATAAAGTATCTTTGGAGATAGTGAGGTTAAAGTAAATTAAAGATTTGTGCAGAAGAAATACAAAAATTGCAAAAACTATTAAATAAAAATAAAAAGAATCTACAAAATTCTTAACTTTTCTTTTGGCAATATGCCATTTATTAGTAAGATATTGTTTTGATTTATAGAAATATAAAAAGAATTTTTGTTTATGGGTAAATTCCTTTTTATTTTTGTTGTTCGTTTCCATAACCTTGTATTCTATTATTTGCCAATTTTAAATATTTTTCCTCTTTTTCAATTCCAATCCAATCTCTACCGAGGGCTTTTGCGACAACAGCAGTTGTTCCGCTTCCTAAAAACGGATCTAAAATTAAATCGCCCTTATTGCTTGCTGTTAGTAAAACTTGCTGAATAAGTTTAAGCGGCTTTTGTGTCGGATGTGCTTTTATGCCGTTTTCATCTTTTAATCTTTCGGGGCCTCTGCAAATTGCAAAGTTCCAATCCGTATCTTTCATTTGTTCCCCGCCGTTCATCTTCTTCAACAATTCAAAATTAAAAGTGTAGTTTTTGCAATTTTTGTTTTTAACAGCCCAAATTAAGGTTTCGTGATTATTCGTAAATCTTCGGCCATTAAAATTAGGCATAGCGTCAATTTTTACCCAGATAACATCATTCAAAAACCAAATTCCCAAGTCCTGCATAATTTTCCCAACACGGAAAATATTATGATACATTCCCATTACCCAGATTGTTCCAGTGGGCTTCAAAACTCTTTGGCATTCTTTTAGCCAATTTTGGGTGAAGTTATCGTAATCCTCATAACTTTCAAACTGATCCCATTGGTCGCTTACGGGAATAACTTCAGAGCCGTCTTTTCGCACAAGCTTTCTGTTTTTGGGCAATTGCAGATTATAGGGAGGATCGGCGAAAATTAAATCAAAGCAATTCTCTGGAAAGGTTTTCAGAATCTCAATACAATCGCCGTGTATAATTTTGTTTTTTGGAAGCATAACATAATCTATAATTTACTTTGCAGTAAATCAGCAATAGTCCGGTAAATTATTTTTTCTGACGCTTTGGACCTAAAATAATCAAGTAAAAGCCGTAAAGTCTTTTTCTCTGGGAAAAGCGTCAAAATAATCTCGTCAAAAATTGTATCATTTTGGAAAATTCGCCTGTAAAGACTCGGCGATAAATCCTTTATTTCTTCAAACGAACTCTCCGCGTCAATATCAAAATTGGTTTCCGGAAAATCTGGAATTTCAGCCTTCCATTGTTCAAGGTGTTTCAATATTTCGTCCCATGTATTTTTGTGATGTAAAAAGTCAAATAATTCCTTGCCGTAGAATAAATGTAATTCAACTCCATAATCTCGCGTCATTTTTTCTAGCTCGGCTTGATAATAGTTTTTGTTTTTCTGCAAATCTGGGTCAATGAAATAAAAAATGCCAACAAGATTACTTTCCTCGTATTTATCAATCATCTCACTTAATTTCTTTTCAAAATTAGCAATCTGCCCTCTCTTTTTTGTTGAGTCGTGGTCGTCTCTTACCTTTTGTTCAATAAAATACACTTTATTGTCGGCTTTGAAGCACTGATCAAGGTTTAACTCGTCATCATCGTTATTAACGAATCTTTTTTCTAAAATTTCATAGCCAAACTCTCGCAGGTATTCCTCAATAGCCGTTTCGAAAGCGTCGCCAAAACGGATCTCGTGAGATTGCAATAGGTTTTGTAAAATTTTGGCTTTTGGTTTTGTCGGCCTAAATAGGCCAATGTATCTATTCGGATACTTGGCGATTTTCTTAATCAAAACTGCTTTTGATTCTTCGAAAATTGTTTCGTTAAAAATCTTTTTGAATTTTTCGTATTGCATAATTTTAAGTTAAATATCGTTTAATATAGCGATCTCGCAATTCGTCAAGCAAAACCAAATCGCCCTTTTGAGGAACATACCAAAATGTCCACCCATTATTTGCGGTTTTGCCTAAAATTGTTGCGCTTATTTTATGGATAGATCCGGTTTTGTTCTCCCATTCCAAAGTCGCATTTGCTAAAACTTTTGCTTTATTCTTTTTGTCTTTTGAATATAGAAAATCGCCAACTTTAATAAAACCTGCCTCAATCAAATTCCCAAATGACACTTTTGGTTTTTTTTCTTCAATCGCATACGACAAAAATTCATCATCAATCTGCTTGGCTTTTTTAATTCTTTCATTGGCAATTTTAATATAAGTATCTTCTTTTTCTATGCCAACAAAATTGCGTCCAAGTTTTTTTGCAACAGCACCAGTTGTCCCGCTTCCCATAAAAGGGTCCAAAACAATATCTCCGGGATTAGAGGTTGCCACAATAATTCTATATAACAACGCCTCTGGTTTTTGCGTTGAATGGGCTTTTTCTCCATTTAATTTGATTCTTTCTTTACCATTGCAAACAGGAATATACCAATCGCTTCTCATTTGCTTGTCATCGCCAAACGCTTTCATTGATTTATAGTGAAAAGTATATTTTGACTTTTGGCTTTTTGCCGCCCAGATTAAAGTTTCTTGAGCATTGTTAAACCGTGTGCCTCTAAAGTTAGGCATAGGATTTGTTTTAATCCAAACAACATCATTAAGCGTCCAAAATCCTAAATCCTGCATAATTTTCCCGACACGGAAAATATTATGATAACTGCCGATTACCCAAATCGTGCCGTCTTTTTTCAGCACCCTTCTGCATGCCTTGAGCCAATCGTGAGTAAATTGATCATACTCTTCAAATGAAGAAAACTGATCCCATTTATCATCTACGCCGTTCACTCTGGTTTGGTTTGGGCGATAAAGATCACCTTGCAACTGCAAATTATAGGGGGGGTCGGCAAAAATCAAATCAACAGAATTTTCCGGCATTTCCTTTAACATCTCTATACAATCGCCTTTGATAATTTTGTTTAGATATTTATCCATACTATTTCATTAAATCGTCAATACTAACTCCAAGACCTTTGGCGATTTTCACCACAGTTTGGATTGTGGGTTTAGTTATCACATTTGATTCAATTTTTGTCAGCGTTGTGTAGGGAAGTTCTGCTTTTTGCGCTAAAGCGTCCTGCGTTAGCCCCTTTTTGTTCCTAATCTGCTTTATTTTATCCCCAATATTTAGTTGGTTATTGTTTTGATTTTTCATAGTTTCCAATATATGATAGTATTAGTATGAGAGATACTTTTATCTTTCATTTATATACTAACATGAAATCAATTTTTATACAACAAATTTTATCAGGGAGTACCTTTGTGTCGCCCGCGCACGAGTGCGGTGGGGCAAGGGCGACTAAAAATATAATAGCCCGTCCGCCAAAAATTTCAGGGCGAAACCCAAGCAGGCGGAACGGGGTGGAAAAGCGTTTCCACAATTCCTGCGTCAGCAGGAACGCAAAACAGAAAAATTTTCTAAACATTATTTTAATCGCCACTCGCAAATTTTTTTCAATTAAGGAAACGAAAATTTTTCTGTTTTGCTCGCCGTCAGGCGAGCGGAAACGCTGGGCGGGATTGCCGCCCGAAGGGCGGCAATTAAAAGTCACAATCAGGATTTTCGTCGAAAAAAGTTCGGATTTTAACCAAAAGGTACCGCCAATTTTCAGAATTAGGATTTTGGGTGATTGTTGCCTCACTCTTGCTTCGCTCGGGCTCGGCAGAAACAAGGATTTTATACGGATTTTTTAAATCCAAAAACAATTTCTGCCCGTTCAAACGGAAGTTCGCTGAAGGCAAACCTAAATTTGAAAAATTTATTAACCAATCTTTTTTCTCGCCCGAAGGGCGACAGCAAAGCGATAATTTTTAATATTTTGACTGCCCAATAATATGACATAAAAAAATAATCAAACTAAAAAGTTTTTCATCTACGCCCGTAAGTCAACAGATAGCGAAGACAGGCAAGTTAGAAGTATCAACGACCAAATCGCAGAATTGAAAGAATTGGCGAAAAAGGAAAATCTGGAAATTGTTGATATTCTTGTTGAAAAACAAACAGCCAAAAAGCCGGGCCGACCTGTCTTCGCTGAAATGTTAAAGCGAATTGAAGCGGGCGAAGCTGAGGGAATTTTAGCGTGGCACCCTGACAGATTAGCCAGAAATTCCGTTGACGGCGGGCAAATAATTTACTTGGTAGATACTGGTGTTATTCAAGAGTTAAAATTCCCGACTTTTTGGTTTGATCCGACACCGCAAGGAAAATTTATGCTTTCAATTGCTTTCGGGCAGTCAAAATACTACATCGATAATCTTTCGGAAAATATCAAAAGAGATCATCGGCAAAAATTGAAAAATGGCTTATGGCCTCAAATGGCTCCGCTCGAATATTTGAATAACAAAGAAACGAAACAGATTTATGTGGACAAAGAAAAATCGCCACTTATCAAAAAATCATTTGAGGACTACTCTACTGGAAAATATACGCTGAAAGAACTCCGAAAGATTATCAATGGGCTTGGTTTATGCGGGCGGCAAGGCAAAATGCTTTCCGTCTCAAACTATCAGTATTTACTCCAAAATCCTTTTTACTACGGACTTATCCGTTACAACGGCGAATTTTACGAAGGAAAGCACGAACCGATTATTTCAAAGAAACTTTTTGACCAAGTACAGGAAGTGATGAAAAGAAAATCCAAACCGCAAAAACAAAACAAGATGAAATTTTTTCTTTATCGCGGATTATTCAAATGCGGAGAGTGCGGCTACACCATAACAGCGGATAGAAAAGTTAAGCCCAGTGAAAAATCATACACTTACTACTATTGCACAAAGAAAAATCCAAATCACAAATGTAGCCAAAATGTTTTTATGAGAGAAGAAAAAATTTCATCTCAAATCAATGAAGCGATTCAAAAAGTTTCTTTGCCTGATGATTGGGCTGATAAAATGATAAACTAATTTGAAAACGAGAAAAACGAAAAAGCCCAATCATCGCGCTTTTTTGTTCAAAAAATTCAAGACGAAATACAAGTGATTGACGAGAAACTGGAAAAACTGATGAACGCTTATCTTGAAAACGCCCTTAATCTCGCTAAATACCGAGAAGCCAAAAACAAGCTCGTCAATCAAAAACAAGTTTTGAAAGACAAACTTAACGCTTTTGAGCAAAAAAGCAATAATCGGTTCGAACTCGTCGCCAAATTCATAAACTCCGTAAAACAAGCCGAAATTATTGCTTTGCAAGAAAATCCCGAACAGGGTCGGGATTTTCTAAAAAAGATTGGT
>JAKJED010000021.1 GCA_022705575.1 Patescibacteria group bacterium | reverse complement strand
TTATAATATTTTTTACAATAATGCATTTATTATCAAAATTAAGTCATAAAGAAATTAAAGAAGAAGAACAAAGACAAAATAAGTAAAAATAAAAAAATGAGAATATTAATTTTAACCAGAAATTTAAGTTCGATTAAAGACGCCAACACAAAACAAATCAACGGTAAAACATCTGATGCAAATGGAGGATATGGGCGTGAAAACATCAAAGATGCGCTGGCAATTAAAAAAGCATTATCCGGTCACGATGTCAAAATATTTCCTTTAAGCGAAGACAGTTATTATCAAATTAGGGCAGAAAAACCAGATGCAGTCTTTAATCTCTGCGACGACGGATTCCGCGGAGATTATAATTTAGAACCGCATGTTGCCGCGATGTTTGATATTTTAAATGTGCCTTACACCGGAAATAATTATTTTACAATTGCCTTATGCAAAAATAAAGCCAGAGCAAAAGATATTTTAACTTATAACGGGGTTTTGACCCCAAAATTTCAAGTATTTACATCCGCAGAAAGAAAACTTAATCCAGAATTAAAATTTCCAATGATTGTAAAACCAATCAGGGAAGACGGAAGTGTCGGCATCAGAGAACGATCGGTTGTTAATAATGAAGAACAACTCAAAGAGGAAGTTGATCATATTATTAATCTTCATAAACAAGAAGCACTGGTTGAAGAGTTTATTGACGGCAGAGAATTCACTGTTTCGTTAATCGGCAACAAAAGACCGATTGTTCTACCCGTTGCAGAAATTGATTTTACCGGCATGCCGGAACATTTGCCGAAAATTGTCAGTTACAGGGCAAAATGGATAAAACAAAGTATTGCTTATAAAAATACAAACACCATTTGTCCCGCAAATATTGATGAAAAATTGAATAAATTAATAGAAGACACCTCGCGGAAATGTTATAAAATATTTGGCTGTCGTGGTTATGCTCGTATAGATTTTAGATATGACGAAAAAGAAAAAAAATTATATATCATAGAAATTAATCCCAACCCGGACATATCAGAAGACGTTGATACTGCACGAGCAGCATTTGTCGCCAACATAAATTATGCTGATTTGATTCAAAAAATAATCGCATTTGCAATCGAAAAAAAGGATCAAACTTGCTAAATCTCACGAATATGAAAAAATTATTTTTACTAATTTTGTTTTCATTATTTTTCTTTCCATCTTTAGTTTTTTCAAGAGACGTGATTTCCGATTGGTACATAAAAGATTTTTATGTTGAAATTACCGTAAATAAAGATTCTTCTTTATTGATAACAGAAAACATAATTGCTGATTGCGGAGATTTGCCAAATAAGCATGGAATTTTCAGAATAATACCAATAAAAGCCATTACTCCGAATAAAACGATTTCTACTCCAATAAAATTAATTAGCATTACTGATTTCAATGGTATTTCATATAAATATTCAACAATAGAAGATGACAATACGATTACTTGGAAAATTGGAGACGCCAATAAAACAGTTAATGGAGTAAATAATTATAGAATAATTTATAAAATTGAAAACGTAATTCGTTTTGATAATCAAGAGTTTGACGAATTTTATTGGAACATATTGGGAAACTTTTGGGAAATAGATGTTGAAAATTTTAGAGCAAAAATAAATTTTCCCGAAAAAGTTAACAGAGATAACACATCTATTAATGCGTATGCGGGAATATTCGGACAAAATACGATTGATTTAACCGGTTACAGGTGGAATCTGAATAATATTTTGGAAATTTTTAACGCTCAAACCCTAAAGCCGGGGCAAGGAATTACTGTTTCCGCAACATTTCCCAAAAATATTTTTTCGCCCTACAAGCCAAAATTTAATTTTTTTGTGTTGCTACCTTTTATTTTGTCGGTCATTACTTTAATAGTTTGCTATTTGATATGGAATAAATTTGGCAAAGACCCGAAAATCAAAAAAACAATTGTGCCTGAATTTGAAATACCGGAAAATCTTTCTCCTGTTCAAATGGGAGCATTAATGAATTTTGGAAAATTAAAAAATAATTTTATCTCCGCAACCATAATCAATTTAGCAGTTAAAGGATTTATTGCCATTGAAGAAATAACAAGTAAGAATCTTTTTCTTTCCGCAAAAGATTTTAAAATTAAAAAAATAAAATCAGATGCAAAAATTAATAACTTGGATAAAATCGAATTAATGGTTTTAAATGAATTGTTTGAAGATAAAAACGAAATTTTACTTTCTTCGTTAAAAAATAGATTTTATAAATCCGTTTCAGAAATTGCGAAAGTCGTTAAAGATGATTTAATCGAAAAAGATTTAATCGGGAAAAAGGGTCTTTCGATGCAAATTGCTTTTTTAATAATTGGTTTAATTACAATTTTTACTCCATTATTTTTTATATTCGGAATAAGCGGAATAATTATTTTTATTTTTTCTTTTCTAATGCCAAAAAGAACGATAAAAGGAGCAGAATTGAATTGGCGCATTAAAGGATTCAAATTATATATGGAAACGGCAGAAAAATATCGTCAACAATTCAATGAAAAAGAAAATATTTTTGAAAAATTTTTACCGTATGCCATGATTTTTGGGATAACCAAATTATGGGTTCAGAAAATAGAAAAAATTTATGGCAAAGAATATATTAATAATTATCATCCAATGTGGTTTGTGGGTCCGAATTTCGCTTCTTTTAACATCAGCAATTTTACTTCAAACATCGAAAATATCAGCAATAAAATATCTTCCAGCGCAGGAACTTATTCGGGTTCGGGAGGCGGAGGATTTTCCGGTGGCGGAGGAGGAGGTGGCGGGGGAGGAGGATGGTAAATTAATAGAATAATTATTTTTTTAAAACGAAGCGAATGTACCGCAAAAATTTAAAAAAGGAATATTACACATTAAAAGCAAAACAAGATAAGTATCCTGCTCGTTCAATTTACAAACTTCAACAAATTGACGAAAAATTCAATTTAATCAAAAAAGGAGACAATGTTTTGGATTTAGGTTGCGCTCCCGGTTCATGGTTGCTGTATGTAGCAAAAAAAGGCAAGGTTTTAGGGGTTGATTTACAGGATATCAATATTGAATTATCCCAAAATATAAAATTCATTAAACAAAATATAAATAATTTCAAAACAAATGAACAGTTTGATGTAATTTTGTCTGATATGGCGCCAAATACTTCGGGAAATCACGGTGTTGATGTTGAAAATTCGATTGAACTATGCGAAAAGGCGTTAAAAATTGTAAAAACAAATCTTAAACAAAACGGGAACTTTCTTTGTAAAATTTTTGAGGGCGAAAGGACACAAAATTTTTTCAAAAAAATAAAACAAAATTTTTCTTTTGCCAAGTATTACAAACCTCTTGCAAGTCGCAAGGAAAGCAGAGAAATATATATTATTGGTAAAAACTTTGTAAATCCTTTATAATTCTTCCTTGTTTCCCTTTGAATTCCCTTCATTGTTTTTTTATGGATAACAACTGTCCAATTGAATATAAAAAAGGCTACACTAATTTTTTCGGATGTAAAATAAATTTATCGTCTAAGTGTTTTATTCCTAAAATTGAAACAGAATTTTGGGTAAAAAAAGCAATAAAACAAATTCGAGGAAAAAATTTCAACATTCTTGATATTTTTTCCGGTTCAGGTTGTATTGGGATTGCAGTTCTTAAGAATTGCTCTGAGCAATGTCGAAGGGTAACTTTCGCCGAGATTAATAAAAATTTAATTGAACAGATTAAATTAAATTTAAGATTAAATAAGATTAATCCAAAGAGATATAAAGTAATTCAATCGGATATATTTAAAGAGATTCTGGGGGAATCAAAGAGAAAACAAAAAAAATCAAAATGTAAACAAGAAAAAGAGCGACAATTTGACTATATTTTTGCCAATCCACCGTATATTCCATTGAAAAATAAACATTTGGTGCAAAATTCTGTTTTAAATTACGAACCTCATTTGGCGTTGTTTGGCGGAAAAGATGGATTATTCTATATTAAAAAATTTTTGAAAGATGTAAGAAGATATTTAAAACTAAACGGAGAAATTTATATGGAATTCGACCACTTGCAAAAAACAGATTTAGAACGATTATTAAAGAAATTAAATTATACAAATTATAAAATTTACAAAGATCAATTCAAAAAATATCGTTATGTTTGCATTAAAAATTAAATTCATTTAAAATAATAAACATTATGGAACCAAAAGAAGAAAAAACATTGGTTTTAATCAAGCCCGATGGAGTAAAACGCGGGTTAATCGGCGAAGTCGTTTCTCGTATTGAAAAACGCGGACTTAAAATTATTGCCCTAGAAATGATTTGGGCTACAAAAAAACAAGTAGCGGGTAATTATCCGAGCGACGAAAAATGGTTAAATACTATTGGTGAAAAAACCAAAGTGACTTATGGGAAATACGGGTATGATATTGAAAAAGAATTGGGAACCGAAGATAATATTAAAATCGGAAAAATGGTAAAAGAATGGCTTATTGACTACATGACTGATGGACCATTGGTAAAAATAGTGGTTAAGGGCGTTCATGCGGTCGATATGATGAGAAAATTAGCAGGGAACACTATGCCTGCTTTGGCAGAAATGGGCACAATTAGAGGAGATTTTTCTGTTGATTCTTCAGTGCAGGCGAACAGCGGAAAAAGAGCAGTACACAATATCGTACATGCTTCCGGAACTATAGAAGAAGCCAAAAACGAAATTGCATTTTGGTTTTCACCTGAAGAAATTCACGATTATAAACGCGCAGAAGAAGATATAATGTTTTAAGAATATGGAAGAATTTATAAAAATGTTTTTTGCAGAATATTTGATTTATATTATTGGAGTTGTTTTGGTTATTTTATTTTTTATTAAAAAAAATCGTTTAATGGTAATTTCCAGCATTATTACTGTATTTCTTTCTCGTATTGTAATTACCGAACCCTTAAAAAGAATTTTAAACATAACCAGGCCAAATGGTGAGCCATTTTCATTCCCGTCAGGACATTCTGCAATAGTGTTTGCAATTGCTATGGCGGTTTTTTATTTTAATAAGAAATGGGGAATCATTGCTTTTGTTTTAGCAATTTTGGTTGGAATTGGCAGAGTCTGGATTGGTGTACATCGTCCAATAGACATTCTTGCCGGCGCATTAATCGGTATTTTATCGGGAATTATTGTAAATAAATTTGTAATTAAAAAAAATTCTTAACCGCGTCTGACATGGCTTGACTTTTAAAAAGTGTTTTTATAAAATGAATGTGCTCGTATTTGGCAAAATAGGAGCCAGAAAAGAGTGAATATCGTAACAGCAATTGCTTTTTGTCCGACTTGATCCTGCTTTTTTAGGACAAAACAGGTGAGAGATAAAAAGAGCAAATAATTGCCAAAAAGGTTATTATTACTATCGCTCTGTGATAATATTCTGTCGATATTCGCTCTTTTCTGCGTTTTGTTGTATAATTAAAACAGAGTTTAAAAATTAATTAATTTAAAATTGAATTAAAATTTAAAATTTGAAATTCAAAATTGTTTTTATGTTAAATAAAAATACAATAAACGAATTTAAAAAACAAATTGAAGGAGATGTGCTGGACAAAAGATTTCAGCGCGAAGTTTATTCAACCGACGCAAGTATTTATAAATTTGTGCCGGAGTTAATTGTCTTGCCAAAAACAAAACAAGACATCCAGAAAACAGTTAAATTTGCCAGAGAAAATAAAATTGGCATTACTTGCAGAGCAGCAGGAACTTCTGTTGCGGGAACATCGGTTGGACCGGGAATTATTTTAGATATTACTCGATATTTTGATCAAGTGCTTGAAATAGGTCCTGATTTTGTCAAAACCCAACCTGGCGTAATTTATGACAACTTGCAGGCAAAACTCGCTGAAAAGGGCTTATTTTTACCTCCAGTACCAGCTTCTTCAAGGGCTTGTATGATTGGAGGCAATGTTGCTACAAAAGCCTGCGGAGGAGGAGCAGTAAAATATGGAACGCTCGATGATTTTATACTGGCAATTGAATTTGTTGATGCTGACGGCGATATTGTAAACACCGAGACTGGAGTTGGCGTAGAAAAATTTAAAACAAAACTAGAAGCTTTGCGTCAAAGAATTTTGAATGACAAAAAATCAATGGCAATTATGAATAGAAAAGCCGACGTGCAAGATGCTTCAATTTATAATATTACTGCTTTTGATAAATATGTAGATACTAATGAATTAATTGCACATTTAATGATGGGAAGCATCGGCACTTTGGGAATTTTTACTGAAATCAAATTAAAAGTTGCGCCAAAGCCAACGGAAAAACCAGTATCTTGGGCGGTATTTTTATCTGATTTATATCAAATTGATAATTTTATTAAAGAAGTTAAGCGACTTGGTTGTTCAGGAGTAGAATTGGTAGACAAGGTTTCATTAGAACTTGCTTCAAGTTGTTTTCCAATGTTGGGACTTTCAAAAGAAGCAGAAGGAATGTTTATTGTGCAGTTTGATGAAAATATTGAAGCAACTTTAAAAGAATTTGAAAATTCATTAAAAAACTTTAAATTAGTCGGCGAAGTAATTAAAGATGCGGAAAAAATGGCAAAAATTTGGGAACTAAGAAAGTGTTTATTGCCCTTAACTGCTAAATTTTCTCCAACCACAAAACCATTAGTTTCAATTGATGATGTTGGGGTTCGAATTAAAGATATTCCAGATTTATTGAAAGATTTGAGAAAAATATTTAAAGATCTAAATATTCAAGTTGCTTTATACGGTCACGCTGGAACAGGAACTATTCATATTGATCCGGTTATTGAGGCATCAACAACCAAACACGTTAAAACAATTAAAAAAATTGCCGATAGAGTTTATAAAGCGGTTTTTAAATATGACGGCACAACTTCTACTGAACATGGCGGAGGCAGATGCAGAAGTATGTATATTAAAAAACAATGGGGCGGAAAAATCACAAAGTATTTGAAAGAAATCAAAAATATTTTTGACCCAACCGATGTTTTAAATCCGAACACGATGTTTAGTAAGGCGAAAATTTATGACAACATCAAGCTTCCAATGAAACCATTGGGAATTGAAGAATGGCCATGTATGGAATGCGCCTATTGCCAAAATAAATGTCCGGCATGGATAACCGCCAAGAAAGGGGAGACTGGACCAAAACAATTCAAAAATTTAATCAGATATAGGATGTTAAATGTTAAAGAAAATGATTCCGAGCTTCCGGAAATTGAAGAACAAATCAGAAAATGCGTTTTATGCGGAATGTGCACCAAAACCTGCGACACAATTGTCGGTGCAAAGTTAAAAGAGTTTAATGAGATGTATAGAGACAAAAAAATAAAATAAAAAATCATTTATTATGTCGACATAAAAGCCTCGATTTTATTCGAGGCTTTTTGCTTGACAAAATTAGTGATTTTGTGCTATAATTATAGTATCTAAAAATAAGAGGAGAGGTTCGTTGAACAAAGAAATAATCGGCTTAATATCGGGCTTGTTGGTGATAATCAGTATGATTCCATATGCCCTGAGAACGTATCAGGGCAAAATTCATCCAAGGCTTACCAGTTGGTCGCTTTGGACGCTGATTGGTCTGGCGCTTTTGCTTACATATAAAAGCTCTGGTGCCGGATCCAACATATGGCCAGCGGTGTTCGGGTTTATCAACCCACTAATTGTTACTGTTATCGTAGTGATAAAACAGCGGGGGAAATTGACAAAACTCGATCGCCTAGAACAAGTATGCCTGATAATCGGAATTCTTTCCTTGGTGATGTGGCTCGGCATGCGTCAAAGCCGGACACTCGTACAGTACGCTCTTTATATTGCAATCATTGCAGACTCCTGCGCATCTATTCCTACGATTATCTTTGTTTGGAACAATCCCGATAAAGATCGTCCATTTGCGTGGGGCATGTTCGCGATTGCTTATTCTCTGGTGTTATTTGCGATTACTGAACACACATTTTCTAACTATATATTACCGATCTATATGTTTGTTGCCGCATTCAGTATCGCATTCCCGCTTATGATATGGAGAGTAAAACAAAAAACTCCACTGAAAGAGTGGATTTGATATCGCGCGGGGAAGGGGCCTTGTGTCTCTCCCCGCGATTTTTTTATATTTTGAAACAAATTACAACTCCGTTTGATATAATTTGTTCTGACTCATAAAATAAAGAATTTTGTTTGATGAGTTATATTTTATCTGTGGTTTTTCGGAGGTGATGAAATTTATTGTATTGCGCGGTAAACGATTATCCAATTCGGTAAACAAGATTGCGTCGTCGGCGGCAATAATCAGATGTTCATTTGTTCTTGGATACCAAATAACCTGATTTATTTTCTGTCCTAAATCAATTTTTTCCAAATCCCCCTTTTTTCTAATAATTGAATTACTGGTTACATCATCCAGCCACACAATTTCTACTGATTTGTCTTTTTGACAAAGCAGTTTTTTATTATCTTTAGATAAAATCCATTTTCCCTTGTTTAAATTAGGATAAACACTATCAAAAAACTCCGCTGTTTTCAACGAAGTTAAATCCAATTCAAAAATTTTACCGCTAATATTATCCAAATAAATGATTCCATCTTTATAAATTATATAATTTAACACATTTTGCGCTAATAATTTCTTATCCTTTGCGCGGTACAGATTGTTTTTAACAATATAATACGGCTCGGGGTTCAATTCGGCATTAAAATCAATATATTCCTGGCTGGAAGTAGCGACTAAAGAAATTTTAGGATTTATCGGAAGTAAAATTATATTATTCGCTTTAGTTACAAGATTCGGTTGAACAGTTAAATCCTTTTCCCAAGAATAAAAGCCTTCTTTGACTAACTTCACATTATAAATTTTCGGAGTTAATCTTTTAATCAATTTGCTAGTTATTGTTTTAAATTTATCGTTAATATAAATTTGCGCTTTTGTTGGTTCTGATTTTAAATAAATTCCGCCAGTGGCAACAATTGTTTTTTTCTCTAAATCAAAACTATATCCCAAAGCATAAAGAATTATCATTGGAACAGTAATAATAAAAATTCCCACAAAAATATAAAAAATAATTCTGCGTGTTTTTTTGGTCATATTATTATGATAACTCAACATTAAACACTTGCCAACACTTAAAGACTAATATAGAATAAAGGGAGAAGAGGAAAGTTAAAAATTAAAGGTCAAAAGTTAAAAGTTAATTTTGAATTTTTCATTTTTAATTTTAAATTTGACTGAGCAAGGCGAAGGAACATGTTTGTAAAAAAAATAGGCATTGATTTAGGTACTGCAAATACATTAGTTTATATCCCGGAAAAAGGAGTGGTGATTAATGAGCCATCGGTTGTTGCCATTGCTGTTGATGACAATAAGGTATTAGCGGTAGGAAATAAAGCAAAAGAAATGATTGGTAGAACGCCAGATTCAATTGTTGCATCTAGACCTCTGCGTGATGGCGTGATTGCTGATTATCGAGTAACCCAAGCAATGCTTTCTTATTTTATTAATAAAGCAAGTGGTAAATTTAGAATTTTCAGGCCAGAAGTTTTAATTTCTGTTCCTGCCGGCATAACTTCTACAGAAAGACGAGCAGTAATTGAAGCCGCACTTCAATCCGGAGCAAAATCAGCTTATATTGCCAAACAACCGGTATTAGCGGCTATTGGTGCAGGAGTTTCAATTAATTCGCCTGTTGGAAATATGATTGTTGATATAGGAGGAGGTACAACTGACGTAGCAATAATTTCTTTAGGCGGAATTGTTGCATGGTCTTCAGTTAGAGTTGCCGGAGACAAAATAGATAAAGCTATTGCTGACTACATAAGAAGAAAACATAATCTGGCAATTGGAGATAGGACAGCGGAAGAAATTAAAATCCAAATTGGAAGCGCAATTTTAAATTCTGAAAGAGGAAGCATTAAAATAAAAGGTAGAGATTTAATTGAAGGTCTTCCAAAAATTATCGAAATTACTAATAAAGAAGTGGTTGATGCAATCTCCGGAGAATTAAAAGAAATCATTAGGGCGATAAAAAATGTTTTACAGATTACTCCGCCAGAATTAGCATCGGATGTAATGGACAGAGGAATGTTTATATCTGGAGGCGGAGCGCTTTTATCTAATTTGGATGATTTAATTACTAAAACAACGGGTGTTCCTTGTTATATTGCCAACGATCCATTACTTTGTGTTGCCAAAGGTGCGGGCGCAGTGTTGGAAAATTTAGAGATATACAAGCGTTCAATTATGTCTAAAAAATAAAATAATTTGTCCGAAATAGATAAACCATGAAAATTGCCATATCAATAAACATACCATTAGAACACAGAACCGGAGTAGAAGAATATATTTATTGTTTGCTACAAAATTTTTCAAAAGTTGATGGTTTTGAAAATAATCAAATTTTTATATTAACTCCACAAATTACAGAAATATTAAAAGAAAATCCAAAATATATTTTAAAACAATTAAATTGGCCCTTACGTAAATTTTGGACAATTTTTCGATTAAGTTGGGAAATGTGGAATAATAAATACAATATTTTGTTCGTTCCTGCGCACCTGTGTCCATTTGTACCTCAAAAAACAAAATTAATTGTTACAATTCAAGGATTGGAATTTGAAAAATTACCAAAAATGTATCCATTCTTTAAAAGAAAATTGTTAAGATGGGTTACAAAAAGAAATTCTCGTAAAGCAAATCAAATTATTGTTCCGTCTACATCTACAAAAAATGATTTAATAAAATATTACCATATTAATCCGGAAAAAATTTTTATTATTTATCACGGAGTGGGG
>JAKJED010000002.1 GCA_022705575.1 Patescibacteria group bacterium | reverse complement strand
GTGGCAATTAATAAAAAACTGGCTAATTCTATCTTAAAAATGGCCGAAATTGATCAAAAGGTTAGGCTTGATGGTTTAAAAATAGAGAATAATTATATTTGGTCCTTCAAGGACCAAATATTTATTAACTGGAATCAAGATTTGTTAGTAAACGATATTAACGCTTTTAACGATAAACCGGTTAATTGGTTAATATGGCACAATACTAAAAGACCGCATTTTTCATTAAACAATCAAAGTCTTGTTAATTGCTTAATTGATACGCTTGATTTTTCCAGAATGTTATGGGCCCATGCAAATATTTGACACGGAAATTATATAAAACTATAATTTAAACAGAGGGCGTAATTTAAAAAATAAAAATTTAATATTATGATGCAAGATATGAATTCTGCCAATCAGGTAGACGGATCTTTGCAGAGCGAGCCTAAGCCGAAAAAGAGAAAAATAATCACGGTTGTGATTTTTTTTATTGTTCTTTCGGTGATTTTGTATGTTGGTATAGATGAGACAATGCAATGGTGGCAGGAAAAACAAATGTGGGTTAAGGCGGGTTTTGCGAGCGACAAATTTCCATTCAGGATGTTTACAGAGCGAGAATTGGTGGAAAAAGGATTATGGAGCGGAGAATCACAAGAATTAAATGCTATTATTACCACGGTTCGTCCCGAAGAAACATACGCAAAATTTAGACAAGCATTAATTGATGAAGATTTAGATGTGGCAACAAAGTGTTTTACAAAAGAGCAACAAGAAGCATGGAGAAAATCATTATACGAAATAAAAGATAAAGGGTTTTTACAGGGCATGATTGATGATTTGCCAGAAAAATTGGAAGATAGTATTCAAAGAGATTTGAATAATACTTCGATAGAATCTTATGCTTATGTTTTAAATAACGATCCTCAAGAATCAGTAAGAATTTTAGAGTTTTCCAAAAGTTGGGAAGGAGAATGGAAAATAAACAATATTCATTAATTTTTTGATTAAAATGTTTAAACAAAGAGTAATTTATGTAATTACTTTATTGTTTCTAATTTTAGGAAACCTTGTTTTTTATTCGAACAAGGTTTTTGCCTATTCTACAACCCCGACACATCCCAATTTAACTAAAGAAATGATTCGTTTGTATAATTTATATTATGATCCTGATATAACGGGTGAGGCATATAATAGAATTGTTCAAGGGAGTATTGATGAGGATATGATTCCGAGACAAGCGTTTCATATATATGATCCGGTTTATAATCGTGCCCCACTTGGAGTGATTACTGCGAAAGAATGGGCGATTTATACCGTACAAGGAGACATGATTCGTAAATTTGCCAATGCCTTATTTAATTTATTTGGTTCAAATGAGTTCAGATATCACGGAGATTTTTCGTGGGATAAAAATATTAAAAATTTTGTAAAAGATAAGACCAAGGAAGCATGGTATGGGTTGGGGCATATTTTACATTTGATTGCGGATATGACTGTTCCCGCGCATTCACGCAATGATCACCATCTTGGAAAAGATCCTTTTGAGTCGTGGACCGGCGCAAATTTGAAAGATAGTGATTATGGATTTGCCGATAAAATTTACAAAAACAACCCATATAGTCCTTTTGACATAATTTTTATTTCAGAAGCATTTGATGATTTAGCGTATTATAGCAATAAATATTTTTTTAGTAAGGATAGTTTACCGGGAACTAATTTGGGCGATCAATATGATAATCCTAAAATAGTGAAGCGAAAACAAGAAGATTACAAAAGAATTGGACAGATTACGTATGCAATCGGAATAGATGAAAATGGAACGCCATATAGATTGGCGCAATTTGAACCATTCAAAGCGGCGTGGTATGACGTGTCGCCGTATGCCAAAGATTTAAATTTAAAAGATTATTATTTTATTATAGAAGATGATGAAAAACTCCATCTCGACTATTGGAAACGGTTGGCGCCAAAGGCAGTAGAATATGGCATGGCGGTGATTAGATTGTTTGTAGAAAATTCAGAATATGAAAAAGAAAAATTGGCCAAACAGCAAAATCCCTTAAGTATGGCGCAGATAACAAACACTAATTCTTTAAATTCCACGAACAATAATTTTAACAACGTTAATTTAATAGGGAGATTGCCCGAAATACAACCATTAAGATTGCCAGAAACACAATCAGTTATTGTTGAAATCGTAGATTTGCCCACAGAAAGTCCCTTAGAATCACCTAAAGAAAATCAAAAAAATCAATCTGCTCCCGTTAATCCACCCGCTGATGATGCAGGAGTCACAATGGAAAAAGAGGAAAACGAAAAGAAAAATTATGTCGATCAAAACCAACCAATTATTGTTGATGGTCCATCAACCGGTAATAGTGGAGGCGTGGCTCCGGGTTCAATAAAACAAGAAGAACCGCTACCGCAAGAAAATCAAAACAATAATAACAACGACCAAATAGTTGTTGAATCGCATCTTATAATCAATGAAATTCAAATTCGCGACAATGAATTTGTAGAACTATATAATCCAACCTCATCTTCAATTGATTTGTCGGGTTATTATTTTTCATATTATGCGCAAAATAATGATTGGGATGATCCGCATAGAAATCAAGAATTTCTGGCAAGCGCATCCATTGACGCAAATGGATATTTTTTGATAGGATTGAAAGGATATTCCGAGATTGATGGAAACCCAAAAGCGGATTGGCAACCGTATGATTCAAACCAATTAAGCAATACGCACGGTTCGGTTGCGATTTTTTCGTTTGATCCGCAAAATAAAACAAAAACCATTGCAGAAATTAAATCCGAAGCTATAGATGTTGTTGCATGGAATAATGTTAACTTTGTAAAAGAAGGAACAGAGTTTCAGCAAGAATTAGGAATAGATAAATCAATGCAAAGAAAAAATTTTGAAGATAGCAATGACAACAATATGGATTTTGAGCACAAAATAATTCCGTCGCCAACGAATTCGCAAAATCAAATAGCAAGAAAAGGCACATCTATTCCTGATAATTTAGTAATTAGTGAAGACACGACATGGACAATTGCGAATAGTCCATATTATATAACTTCGAATAAAAACAAACGGCCGATTGTCAAAGAAGGAGCGACTCTAACCATTGAGCCGGGAGTAATTATAATGCCGAGAAGTTCATACCATACATTTTTGGAAATTCAAGGAACATTAAAAGCGGAAGGAAACACTAACAATAAAATTGTTTTTACTTCCATAAAAGATGGAGATTACGGCGGAGATGGCACTGCTATGCCCGGAGATTGGCTGAATATG
Source organism: Patescibacteria group bacterium (assembly GCA_022705575.1). Classification (GTDB taxonomy): domain Bacteria; phylum Patescibacteriota; class Minisyncoccia; order RBG-13-40-8-A; family RBG-13-40-8-A; genus JAKJED01. The sequence continues at coordinate 40,010 of JAKJED010000002.1, read as the reverse complement.
ATTTTTACTTCAACAAGCCGAAATTCTACTTTTAAAAATGTAATTTTTCGTTATGGCGGAGCAAAGACCGGGGTAAATGATATTGCAAGTGAAATGATTAAAGTAGATCAAGGTTCAATTAATGCGGAAAACATTATTATTGAAAAAAGTCTAACCCGAGGGTTGCATTTGATTGATTCCGATTCTTCAATTGATAATTCGATATTTCGAGATTCAAAAGTGGGAATTTTAGTAGAAGGATTATTAGATACATCAACAATTAATAATTCTTTATTTGATAATAATACGGAGTTTGGATTACAAATTATTAATGGCGCAGAATCGACAATCAGTAATAATAATTTTTTAAACAATGGTAGTGTCGGCACGGACACTATATATAGTAGTCAAGGAGCCGTAGTTATCAACAATGCTTTTCCAAGTTTTGCTGGGAATAAAGCATCGAATAATTTATTGAATGGAGTTCTTATTCATGACATATCAATTTTTGATCGAGATTATACATTAAATGCGAATTTACCCTATATTTTAGCTGCAAATTCTAAGCGACGAGCAATAATCGCCGAAGGAACAGTTTTAATTATTGAGCCGGGAACAATTATAAAACCATTAACCGAGTATTATACGCCACTGGAAATTAGAGGAACATTGAAAGCAGAGGGTGGCGCGGAAAATAAAATTATATTCACGTCTATAAAAGATGATACAATCGGAGGAGACACAAATAATGATGATAATGCTACAATGCCAAAAATTCATGATTGGAAAAAAATAATTTTTGAAACAACAAGCACGGGCTCGGTATTAGATTATGTGTCGATGTATTACGGATCCGGTGAACCGGAGTTAATCGGTAGTGCGAGCGCGGAGTTTAAAACAGTGGATTATGCGCCGTAAACGTGGTAAAATAGAGTTAATATGCTGAAAAAGCTGGAGAAAACTCTATTTTTTATTTTTTTAATCCTGATCCCGTTTCAACTCAGGATTTTTGTGCGTTCAAATCCGGTGGTTGTGGGCGAATGGAATTCATTTTTTATTTATTTGGGCGATATTGTATTTTTTATAGTATTTTTATTATTTCTAAATAGAATTAAAAAAACGCGAATTTTTCCTAATTTAAAATTTTGGCTGTTGTTGATTTTTATTTTAATCGCCTTTATTTCCATTTTTATCAGTTCGGCAACGAAAATAAGCATTTTTAGATGGTTGAAATTGATTGAGGTTATTATTTTATACATATATATAAATTATAATTTTCAATTTTCAATTTTTAATTTTCAAACAAAAAAGAATATTTTATCGGTTTTATTTTATTCCGGCGTGGCACAAAGCATTTTGGCAATTGCACAGTTTGTAAAAAATAGCAGTATCGGTATAAAATTTATTGAAGCAGGCGTGTTTGATCCGAATTCTCCGGGAGTGGCGAATTTTATTCTAAACGGTGAAAGAATTTTAAGGTCATATGGAAGTTTTTCTCATCCAAATGTTTTGGCGGGATTTTTGTTGTTAACTATATTTTGTGGATATAAAATATTGCTAATAGCAAATTTTAAACACCAAAATACAAATTATAAACAAATCCAAAATCCAAAATTCAAAATCCAAAATTTGGTTATTATATCTTGCGTTTTAATTATTATTATGGGGCTGTTTTTAACTTTTTCCCGAACAGCGATTGCAGTTTTTATTTTTGGGAATTTAATGATGTTTTTGATTGATTTTTTTAAACTGCGCAGATTAGAACATACCGAACAACGATTAAAAGACGGGAAAACTTTAACAAAATTATTTGTTTTGGTTGTTGTATCTTGTATCTTGGTTGTTATTTTATTATTTCCATATTTAAAAGCAAGATTTTTTACAATATCTATGGAAGAGCAGGCGGTTGATTTAAGGTTTTTTTATAACAGAATGGCGATTCAAATGATTAAAGAGAAACCGATTTTGGGAATTGGTATCGGGAATTTCGCGCATTATTCGGAGAATTATCCGATATACGCAAAAGCGGCCTTGAAAATAATTGAAGGAAACACAAGTCAGATTCCGGGTTGGATTTATCAGCCAGTGCATAATATTTATTTGTTAATTGCTTCGGAAATGGGGGTTTTGGGGTTGTTGGTATTTTTGGGAATTGTTGGGATGATATTATTAGATTGGTTTAAGAATTGTTTTTTGTCTGCTTGTAGCGCCAGCAAGCTGTCTTGCGTGGCGGGCGGGGTTCTTGTAGGATGTTTTTTGGTTATTGCTTTAACTGATCATTATTTTTGGACATTGCAATCAGGAACAATTATGTTTTGGCTGGCATTGGCATTAATTAAATCGGAATAATTTATGAATTATATCTGTGATTTTCACATACATTCAAAATATTCGCGCGCGACGGCAAAAAATATCAGTGTTGAAGAATTAGCAAAATGGGCGCAAATTAAGGGCGTGAATATTTTGGGTACTGGCGATTTTACACACCCGATATGGCTTAGAGAATTGAAAGAAAAATTAGAACCAGCAGAACAAGGATTATACAAATTAAAATCTAAAACCCCATGTTCGCAAGCAGATAGGCAAAATTTAAATTTTAAAAACGAAACAAGATTTATTTTAACTACGGAAATTTCCAGTATTTATACCAAAAACAATAAAACAAGAAAAATACACAATTTGATTTTTGCGCCGTCGTTTGAAATAGTAGATAAAATTAACACACAATTAGGACAAATTGGCAATTTGAAATCGGACGGCAGACCGATTTTAGGATTGGATGCAAGAGAATTGGCAAGAATTGTTTTTAATATTTCGCAAGATTGTATGATTATTCCTGCGCACGCTTGGACTCCATGGTTTTCAATTTTTGGACATTTTTCCGGTTTTGATTCAATTGAAGAATGTTTTGAAGAATACAGCAAAAATATTTTTGCAATTGAAACCGGATTATCCAGCGATCCGGAAATGAATTGGACGTGGTCAAAATTGGACAATATAACTTTAATTTCTAATTCCGACGCGCATAGCCCGTCAAAGATTGCCAGAGAGGCAAACATTTTCCAAGGAGAAAAAATAAGTTATAATTTAATTCGGGAGGCGATTAAAGGAGGGTCCGCTTACGCTAAAGCTTCGGCGGACGATGGTTCTAATAAGTTAAAACTTATTAAAACTATCGAATTTTTTCCCGAAGAAGGTAAATATCATTGGGACGGTCACCGGCTTTGCGGAGTTGTTTTAAATCCTGAAGAATCGTTAAAATATAATAATTTATGTCCACGTTGCGGAAAATTAATGACAATCGGAGTAATGAATCGGGTTATGAAATTAGCGGATAGAAAAATTGGTTCAGCGGATACAAAAAATAGAGTTCCGTTTGTGAAATTAGTTCCCTTGGGAGAAATTATCGCTGCTGTTTTTGAAATCGGCATTGCTTCCAAAAAGGTTGCTGATAATTATTATAAATTAATCAATATTTTTAAATCGGAATTGGATATTTTATTGAATGTTGAAAAAGAAGAAATTGTTAAAGCCGGATTTCCGGAAATTGCCGAGGGGATTCAAAGAGTCAGAGAGGGAAGAATAAATATTAGCCCCGGCTATGATGGAGAATTCGGTAAAATCAATGTTTTTAATGCAAATAAAAAACCGAAAACATCTAAAACGCAAGAAACTTTATGGACATTGTAGGTAATGATATTAATAATTCAGCGTTACAATTGTTATACGAACATCGTTATATTTTTGTCTTTTTGGCTGCTGCTTTAGAGGGAACCTTTATTATGGTTTTAAGCGGAGTATTGTTTAAATTGGGGTATTTTAATTTCTGGCCTCTTTTTACGGTGTTGGTTGTGGGATATTTTTTGAATGGAATATTTTGGTATTTATTGGGAAGGTTGGGTGGTCATCATCTGGTTGAAAAATTTATAAAAAAGTTTAAAACAGGACGTAGGGGAATGGAGAAACTTGAAGAATATTTTTCCAATCATGCCGAAAAAACATTGTTTTTGACTAGAATTACATACGGAATTGGAATGTTCGCATTTATGATTGCAGGGAGCTTGAGGATGAAATGGAAAAAATTTACTGCGATAAATATGGTTGCAGCGGCGGTTTGGGTTATAGGAATGAGCGCATTAGGATATGGATTTGGAGCGGGTTTGGGTTTGTTAAAAAATGTAACCAAAGGCATTACTACCGGCATAATAGTAATAATATTTTTATTAATAATTTTAATTTCCGTTTCTTTTGTGGCATGGATGCGTTATTTCGCTAAAACGCGATTCGTAAAAGATTTGGAAAATCATGATTCGCTGGTTTTAAGTTCAATCGGAGGATTTATCCGCAAAGCGTTTCATTCAGAAAGTAAGAAATATAAAAATGAAAATTAAATTTTCGATCAATAAAATAGTTCTTTTTATGATTAAGGCTGATTTTTTCTTTTTTTCCGGATTAGGGTTGGTTTCTCCGGTGTTCGCAGTGTTTTTAACCGATAATTTGAAAGATGGAAACATTGAAGTAGCGGGTTTTGCGATGGCAATTTATTGGATTGTAAGATCAATTTTTGAAATTCCTGTGGCTAAATTTTTAGATAAATGCAGAGGAGAAAGAGATGATTTATTGTGTTTGGTCGGAGGATATTTGATTGTTGCCTTGGTTCATTTTGGATATATTCAGGCAACATTATCGTGGCATATTTATATCTTGCAATTTGTTTATGCGGTTGCCATGGCATTTGCTGCTCCGGGGTGGTCAGCAATATTTACTAGACATATTGATAAAGGCAAAGAAGGATTTGAGTGGGGATTGGAGCATGTTGCGTATAGTGTTGGCATTGGAATTGCGGGAATAATCAGCGGAATCGTAGTTGTTAATTATGGTTTTAATCAATTATTTATGTTTGCGGGCATTGTGGCAATGGTTGGGGCATTGATTCCGTTATTTATATATAAAGATGTAAATATCAGCGGAGATCATCATATAAGATTTATTAAAAAATAATTTTTCGACTTTGGTCGAGACAAATTTATGATTACAAAAGAAATGAAAATAGAAGAAATTTTACAAAAATATCCTGAAACAGCGGAAATTTTTATGGAATATGGGTTTCACTGTTTGGGGTGTGCGGCATCTAATTTCGAAAGCATTGAAGATGGTGCGGTTGTACACGGAATTGATGTTGAAAAATTTGTTAAAGAACTAAATAAGGCAATTGAAAAGAAATAAATGATTAATCAAGAAATCGCTCACATTTTGAATAACATTTCCGAGTATTTGGCAATGGAAGATATTGAATTCAAGCCGCGCGCTTATGAAAAAGCAGCGGTGAATATTGAAGCGCTTAACGAAAGTGTTTTTGATATTTATAAATCAGGAGGAATAAAAGCATTAGAGGAAATTCCTGCTGTTGGGTATGGTATTGCAAAAAAAATTGAAGAATATATCAAAACCGGAAAAATTAAAGAATATGAACAATTAAAAAAGAAAACGCCGGTTGATCTTGAAAAACTAACCTCTGTTCACGGTATTGGACCTAAAAGCATTTTAAGATTTTATAAGGAATTAGGAGTTAAAAATATTGAAGATTTGGAAAAGGCGGCAAAAGATAAAAAAATTAGACAGCTGGAAGGATTTGGATTCAAAAGCGAAGAGAATATTTTAATGGCGTTAAAATTTTTTAAAAATTCAAGCAGTAGGTTCCCTTTGGGTTATGTTTTATATGATTTACGAAATATAGAACAACGCATTAAAAAATTATCAGGGGTCAAAAATACATTGTTGAGCGGTTCGGTGAGAAGAATGAAAGAAGATGTTGGAGATGCGGATATGTTGGTTGCTGTTTCATCTAAAAAAGACGCCAAAAAAATAATGGATTATTTTATTCATATGTCGGAAGTAGCACACATTTACAACAAAGGAGAAACCAAATCATCAGTGAAACTTAAAAATTATATTAATTTTGATATTAGGGTTGTTGATGAAAACAGTTTTGGCGCTGCCTCACAATATTTTACTGGGAGCAAGGATCATAACATCGAATTAAGAAAAATTGCGATTAAAAAAGGATTAAAATTGAATGAATACGGAATTTTTCAAATTAAAAATCAAAAGTCAAAAATTAAAAATTCAGCTAAAGCCGAAGAAGAAATTTATAATAAATTAGGGTTAAAATGGATCGAGCCGGAATTACGAGAGAACAAAGGAGAAATTCAAGCAGCTCTTCGACAAGCTCAAGGCAAACCCGATGGATTGCCCAAATTAATCGGATATAATGATTTGCGAGGCGATTTACAAATGCATTCAAAATGGTCGGATGGCATGAATACAATTGAAGAAATGGCGAACGAGGCATTAAAAACGGGGAAAGAATATATTTTAATTACTGATCATTTTCGACCCATATTCAGCAATAAATTAAATTCGCAGACAGTAGTAAAACAATGGCAAGAAATAGACAAATTAAATTCAAAATTCAAAATTCAAAATTCAAAATTTCGAATATTGAAAGGATGCGAAGTGGATATAATGGATAATGGTGAATTATATTTAGAAGATGAAATTTTAAAAAAATTCGATGTTGTTTGCGCCTCAATTCATTCCAACTTTAAAATGCAAAAAGGAAAAATGACAGAAAGAATTATCAAAGCAATGAAAAACCCGAATGTTGATATCATTTGCCATCCTACCGGCCGACTTATTGGAGCTAGGCCAGCTTACAAGCTGGATATTGAAAAAATTGTTCAAACTGCAAAAGAAACAGGAACAATTTTGGAAATTAACGCTTATTTTAATCGTTTGGATTTGAAGGACGATTATATTAGAATGGCAAAAAATGCCGGAGTTAAATTAGCGATTAGTTCTGATGCGCACAGTATTTCACATTTTCAATATTTGGAATTAGGTATTGCCCAAGCTCGCAGGGGATGGGCAGAGAAGAAAGATATTATCAATGCCTGGCCAATAGATAAAATGCTAAAAACGTTGAAATGAAGAAATTTTTGAAATATTGGTTGCCGGCGGTAGTGTGGGCGGGGGTAATTTTTATGCTTTCTGCAATCCCGAATTTAAAAACTGATTCGGAGCAGGATTTTCTATTAAGGAAAATTGCGCATATGGTTGAATTTGGAATTTTAACGTGGTTATTTTTTCGCGCATTAAATCAGGAAAAAATTAGTTTTCGAAAAACACTAATTTTTTCTTTTATCTTTGCTTTATTTTACGCTTGTTCTGATGAATTTCATCAATTATTTGTTCGCAACCGTCACGGAAGTTTAGCAGATGTCGGTATCGATGCCATGGGTATTTTTATTTTTTGTTTAATGTGTTATATTAAAAATAGAAAGGTCATAATTAGACATTGGAATAATTAGATTAATTAGAATAATTTTAAGATTATGTTTTATTCATTATTTGGTTTGGGGTTTGTGGCAGGGTTTTTGATTATTGTCGGAATTATTTTGCTTTTGATGAACCTTGGAGTAATTAGCGCGGCTGTTTGGGCGTGGTGGCCGATAATTTTGATTATCATCGGAATTTATATTTTAACACTTAAGAAGCGCCGAAAGAAAATCGCTGTACATAATATTTTCTCTAAATTGGCATCAGACGATAGAATTCAGTCAAAACTTAATAAAATTATTGAAACAGTAGATAGTGTGGTGGAAAAGAAAATTGATGAATGGCACGAAGAAGCTACTCATAAAAGAGAAAAAGGAGAAAATATAAACGAAGATGAAGGTTTTAACGGAAAACAGAAAGTCCACTTATAATTATGAAATATTGGAGACATACGAGGCTGGTTTGGCGCTTTATGGTTTTGAAGTAAAAGCAATCAAAACCGGCCACATTAGTCTTAAGGGTTCTTTTGTTACATTAAAAAACAAGGAACTTTTTTTAACCAATGCGCTTATTCCTCCTTATCAACCCAAGAATACTCCGGTTGATTATGATCAGTCGCGCGCGCGGAAGTTATTGTTGAAAAAATCAGAAATTAGCACATTAATCGGCAAATTAAAGATAAAAGGATTGACATTAATCCCAATTAGGTTATATACTAAAAAGAACAGAATTAAACTTGAATTTGGAATAGCCAAAGGAAAAAGAAAAATCGATAAAAGGATATCAATTAAGAAACGCGATATAGAACGTGAGCTGGGACGCAAATTGAAAAATTGAAATTTCCTGCGAAGCAGGGCTTTGGGGGTGATAGGTTTCGACAGAAGATTCATTAAAAACAAGCAATTCGAGGATTCTAGCATCTCGTTAAAATCTAGAAAAAATAAACGCAAATACAAATTTTGCCTTTGCCACGGCTTAATTAAAGCTGAGGCCACTTTAACGGAGATTCTCAATAGGTCGTTGAAGTGTTATAGTATCCTTATTGGATACTTGAGATAGATATTATAATGCCCAAATTATAATATCGAAAATAATTGGGTTAAATTATTCAAAATTTTGTTTGTTTATAATTTGAATAATCAAGGAAACAAACTATATTTGTAGAATTGTTTTTAAAAAATCTTTTGGACAGGAGTTCAACTCTCCTCATCTCCATTATAAAAATAAATTAAAATATTAATGTTTCAAAAAAAACCATTTTTTAAAAAATTTAATCGACCATTTACAAAACCATTTGTAAAGCAAAATAAAGAAAGAATTAACGAACAAATTCGGGTGTCAGAAATTCGAGTAATTGATGAAACAGGTACTAATTTGGGAGTATTAAGCACGGAAAAGGCATTGCAAATGGCAAAAGATAGAGGTTTGGATTTGGTGGAAGTTGCAGAGAATATTCAGCCGCCGATATGTAAAATTATTGATTACGGAAAATACAAATACATTCAGGAGAAAAAAGAAAAAAAACAACAATCAAGCCAAAAAAAATCAGAAATTAAAGGAGTGAGAATAGGTCTTGCTACGTCTGCGCACGATTTAGCAATCAGGATTCGTCAAATTGATAAATTTTTTAAAGAAGGCCATAAAGTGCGAGTTGAGATGAAATTAAGAGGACGAGAAAAGGCGCATTTTGATTTAGCAAAAACAAAATTAGAATTATTTATAAACACAATTCCTAGGGCAAAAAAGGAAGATATTATTAAAAGAAGTCCACAGGGACTAAGCATAAACATATGTCAGGGAAAAGCAGAGGATCAATTACAAAAAGATTCAAAATAACAAAAAATAAAAAACTGATTCACAGGTTACCGGGACAGAATCATTTAAATGCCAAAGAATCAGGAAACAAGAAAAGAGCGAAAAGGCGTTCAAAAAGAGTTGAAACGACAACAAAAATGTCGCGTAATTTTATTAAGTATAGGAATGTATAAAATATGACCAGAGTTAAACGAGGCGTGCAAAAGCGCGCAAGGAAGAAAAAAATTATAAAATTAGCTAAAGGATTTAAATGGAGACGAAAATCCAATTATCGGGCAGCAAAAGAGGCGTTAATGCACGCATGGACTTATGCTTATCGCGATCGAAGGAATAAAAAAAGAAATTTTAGAAATCTTTGGAATATTAAAATTAACGCCATTTGCAGAGAAAATGGAATATCTTACAGCAGATTCATTAATATTATTAAAAAAGCAGGTATTATTATTGATAGAAAAGTTCTATCGCAGCTGGCCGAAAATCACCCTGAAACATTCAAACGCATAATCGAAGAGATTAAAAAATAACACACAAATAAAATAAAAAGGGCCAGTCTGACTGGCTCTTTTAAATTAAGATAAATTGGGTTAAAATTAAAGTAATGAATATTCGAGAAGAAATATATTTTTTGATAAAAGGCGTAGTGGGTGAATCGGTAAATTTTACGGTTGAAATTCCTGAAAATAAGCAATATGGCGATTATGCCACGAATGTTGCCATGGTTTTAGCTAAACAAGAAAAGAGAAACCCTGCGGAAATCGCCAAAGAAATTGAGTTAAAAATAGAAAGCGATATTTTGGAAAAAACAGAATTCATTAATGGTTTTATTAATTTTTATCTAAAACCGGAATTTTTACAGAATCAAATTAAAGAGATTATTAAACAAAGTAAAAATTATGGGAAAATTGATGTTGGTAAAAATAAAAAAGCGCAAGTTGAGTTTATCTCTTCTAATCCAACCGGTCCTTTGACTGTTGCTAATGGTCGTGGAGGTCCGTTTGGAGATGCGTTGGCGAATGTTTTGAATTTTGCCGGATATAAAGCGAAAAGAGAATTTTATATTAACAACGCGGGTCGCCAAGTTGAAATTTTGGGGCACTCAATTTTGAAAGATAGCGAAGCGCAGTATAAGGGCGATTATATTGATGCATTGGCAAATAGATTATCGCAAAGTCAGTCGTTTTTAGAAAAAAACGCATATAAACTCGGACAGGAAGCCGCAAACATCATTGCAAATGAAATGATTAAAAAAACTACCGAGAAATTTAATATTAAATACGATGTATGGTTTTCTGAAGCCGATTTAATCAAAAAAAAATTACCGGATAAAATAATCAAATTTTTAAAAGACAAAGAATTATTATATGAACAAGATGGTGCAACTTGGTTTAAAAGCAGTCAATTTGGAGATAACAGAGATCGGGTTTTGATTAAAAAAGACGGGTTTAAAACATACTTAGCCGAAGACATTGCTTATCATTACAATAAATTTAAAGAAAGAAAATTTGATAAGGTTATTAATGTTTGGGGAGCAGATCATCATGGTGATGTGCAGGGGTTAATGGCAGGAGTTGAAGCAATCGGATGCAAGGGGCAATTAGAAATTATCTTGCAACAATTTATTACGGTTGTTGAGAGCGGAGAAAAAATAAAAATGTCTAAGCGTCTTGGAACTTATGTGGAAATAGATGAATTGTTAGACAGAGTTGGCGCGGATGTAGTTAAATTTTTCTTTTTGATGTATTCAAATGACAAGCAAATGGATTTTGATTTGGATTTGGCGCGGGAAAAATCGGATAAAAACCCGGTTTATTATGTACAATATGCATATGCGCGCATAAATAGTATTTTACGAAAATCAAAGGGACATAATTTGGATGCAAAATTAGAATTGTTGAATCATAGCGCGGAAATAGACTTGATTAAAGAATTGATAAAATTGCCGGAAATTATTAAAGATACAGTGAGAGATTATCAAATTCATCGTTTGCCGAATTATGCAATTAAATTAGCTTCGCTTTTTCATAAATTTTATACCGAATGTCGTATTTTGGGAGAAGAGAAAGAGTTTGAGAAGGCGCGTTTGGTCTTGATTGTGGCGGTAAAAATTGTTTTAGGTAATATTCTTGATTTAATGGGCATAAGTAAGCCCGAAAAAATGTAGTATGAAATTAAATAATCAGTATTATATTTTTCGGCACGGAGAAGCTGTTTCTAATAAAAAAAATATTTCGAGTTGTTGGCCGGAAAAATTTTTGAATCCGTTAACCAAAAACGGTAAACAGCAAATTAAAAAAGCGATTTTAAAAATAAAAAAATTAAAAATTGATTTAATTTTTAGTTCGGACATATTAAGAACAAAACAAACCACAGAAATTATTGTTAAAGCGCTAAAATTAAGAATAAAATTTGACAAAAGATTACGCGAAATAAACACAGGAATTTTTAACGGGAAATCATTAGATCAATGGTACGGGTTTTACAAAAAAGATAAAGATTTTTTTGTAAAAAGACCAAAAAATGGCGGAGAAAATTATCGTGATGTTAAAAAAAGAGCAAAAAATTTTCTGGAAGCAATCAATAAACAATATCACGATAAAAAAATTCTTATTGTGGGGCACGGAGGAGTGTTTGAAAATATGCAGGCATTAGTTAAAAATTATACAGAAAAACAACAGATTTTATACAAAAAAGATTTAATTTTAAAAAACGGAGAACTAAGAAAATTATGAATATACCAGAAATAGAAAAACAAATATTAAAGTTTTGGAAAAAAAATAAAGTATTTGAAAAAACGCTTGAAAAAACCCAAAATGGCAAGTCTTATATTTTTTATGATGGGCCACCATTTGCAACCGGTCTTCCTCATTATGGGCATATTCTTGCTTCCACCATAAAGGATATTGTACCTAGGTTTTGGACCATGAATGGTCGTTATGTTAAAAGAGTTTGGGGTTGGGATTGTCATGGTTTGCCAATAGAAAATATTGCAGAAAAAGAACTGGGCATTAAAACTAAAGACGAAATTGAAAAGATGAGTGTTAAAAAATTTAACGCTTTTTGTAGAAGTAGAGTTTTTATGTACACTAAGGAATGGGGAAGTGTTGTCGAAAGAATTGGCAGATGGGTTGATTTTGAGAATTCATATAAAACCATGGACAATTCTTATATTGAAAGTGTTTGGTGGGCATTTAAACAACTCTATGATAAAGGATTTATTTATAAGGGAGAAAAGGTTCTGATGTATTGTCCTCGTTGCGGAACCCCTATTGCTAGTTCGGAAATAGCGATGGATAAATCATATAGAACGATTGAAGAAGATACAATAACTGTAAGATTCAAGCTCAAAGATGAAGATGCTTATGTTCTTGCATGGACAACGACTCCATGGACACTACCCTCAAATCTGGCTTTAATAGTAAATCCAGATTTAACTTATGTCTACCTTCAAAACCTTAAAGATAATAAAATTTATATTTTAGGTCAAACGGTTATTACAAAATACTTCAAAAATGAAAATGAATATAAGATAATAAAGGAAGTAGTTGGAAGTGATCTTATAAAAAAAAGATATGAACCAATTTTTCCGTACTTTAGTAATTTTAAAAATTCCTTTAGAATAATTGCTGGAAATTTTGTTACTGCAGACGACGGAACGGGAATTGTTCATGCAGCGCCTGCCTTTGGAGAGGTTGATTATATTGTATGTAAGGAAAATGGCATTGATTTTGTGCAACCGATTGACAAACAAGGAAAATTTGCAAACGAAGTGATCGATTTTGCGGGGATGTATATTAAAGATGCCGATGCTAAAATTATAGAATTTTTAAAGCAACACGGAAAAATTGTAAAAATTGAAAGAAAGGCGCATGAATATCCATTTTGTTATAGATGCGAGACACCATTAATGTATCGTGCAATACCCTCGTGGTTTGTTAATATACAAAAAATTAAACAAAAAATGCTTAAGTTGAATGAAAAAATTAATTGGTATCCAGAGTCATTAAAAAACGGAAGATTTAAAAACAACATTGAGACCGCACCCGATTGGACGATATCTAGAAACAGATATTGGGCATCGGCTATGCCGGTTTGGCAATGTGATGAATGCGGAAAGTTAAAAGTAATTGGCAGCATTGATGAACTCAAACAAAATGCGATCAATCTTTCTGGTGATATTGATTTACACAAAGATTACTTGGATGCCGTTAAATTAAAATGCGAATGCAAAAAAGAAATGACTAGAATCCCAGAAGTTTTAGATTGTTGGTTCGAATCGGGAAGTATGCCATTTGCACAATTTCATTACCCATTTGAAAACAAGAAATATTTTGAAGAAAATTTTCCAGCCGAATTTGTTGCTGAATATATTGCACAAACAAGGGCATGGTTTTATTATTGTTTAGTAATGTCGACAATATTATTTGATGATATTCCCTATAAAAATATCGTTGTGACCGGAACAATTTTAGCCGAAAATGGCGAAAAAATGTCCAAAAGCAAAAATAATTTTCCTAATCCCATAAAATTATTCGAAAAATATGGAGTTGATGCTTTAAGGTTTTACCTGATAACTTCTCCGGTAATGAAAGCAGATGATTTATGCTTTTCCGAAAAGGGGGTTGATGAGGTTGTAAAGAAAGTTTCATTAATGATTTTGAATATTTTGTCGTTTTATAAATTATTTGCGGTTGATATTAAAGAAAACACAAAAAGCAAAAATATCTTAGACAAATGGATTCTTTCGAAAACAGAATCTTTGAAAAAAGAAATAACCGAAGGTTATGAAAATTATGATTTGAACAAAGCCACCAAACCAATTGCGGGATTTATTGATGAATTATCAACCTGGTATGTGCGTAGATCGAGAGAAAGGTTTAAATCTGAAGACAATAAGGAGGCGGTACAAACATTAAAATATGTTTTATTGGAATTTTCAAAAGTGATTGCGCCGATTATGCCGTTTATGGCAGATTATTTATATCAAGAAATATACGGAGGACAGTCCTCCGTACATTTGGTGGATTGGCCGGAAACAGATAAAAAATTAATTGATGAAAAATTAGAAGAACAAATGAAACAAGTTAGAGAAATTTGCAGTTTAGGATTACAAAAAAGAGCAGAAGCAGGAATAAAAGTGAGACAACCATTAGCGAAGTTAAAAGTTAAAAGTCAAAAATTAAAAATTGAATTAATTGATTTGATTAAGGATGAAGTGAATGTGAAAGAGGTTGTGGCAGATTTAAAAGAGGGGGTGGTATTAGATACCACTATCACCGAAGAACTCAAAGCAGAGGGCCTTGTGCGTGATTTTGTACGCAGTATTCAGGTAAAAAGAAAAGAAATGGGATTGACACCGAAAGATAAAATTCGAGTTACGTATTCTGAAAATCAGGAAATCGTCTCAAAATACGCTGATCAAATTAAAAAACAAGTAATTGCGGAAGAACTTATATTCGGCGGCGAACTTAAAATTGAGAAAATATGATAAAAGATTTATTATTGTATGTCAGAAAAATTTAAATTTTATCGTGAAGCAGTAAACTATGGCAAGGAAGCTGTTAAAACTGTAATCCCGGAAAAAATAAGAAACTGGGAAGAATTGAATCAGTCTATTTTAGAACTGGCCAAAGAAAAGAAAAAACCAGAATTTAAAGAAAGAATTATAAACACATGGAAAGAATTTGCTGTCTCTGGAGTCTTGCAATTTGATAAAGAAAAAGGAGAACAAATTTTAAAACCATTTACAGATCTAGACGGCAAGTGCTCTTTGGGGTTATTAGAATTGTCCGGATTTAATGTTTCAAATTTGACTTATGTGAGGCCAGGAAAATATTTGGAAGGAGCAATAAATTTAGATACCGGCGATAAATTTGGCGTTGTTTACGAAGAACCGTCTTATACTCTATATTTTGATCATCATAAATTAGGAACAAAAGAAGTAACCTCTACGGCCGAAATTGTTTATAAAACTTTAGTTGGCTTGCGTTTACTCAAAAAAACAGAAGCATTGGATCGGGTAGTAGGCTTTGTAACCAAAATCGATAATCGTAAATATCCTCCAGAGGAATTTTTGAAGAGCGCAAAAACTATTTTGGGTCTTCAGAGAGAGTTGGATTTTAATAAATTATTTGCTTATTTTAATGAGCACGAAAGTCCAACAGAAGAATTGGCAGCAGAAGAATTTGAGAAATATAATTTGAGACAAGCAGCCGAAGAGCAACAAAAAATAATCGATGAGTCAATGGACAAATTAAAAGAAATGGAAGGGCAGGGAAGAGTTGTCGCTACTGAATATGGCAGCTTATTAATAAACGAAAACAATGAACTTAAAACAGGGTCATCTGCTGCGTATATAAGACATGATGGAGTTTTAAATTATACTCCGGATAAAAGTTTTGCCGTAACATTTAAAGATAAAGACATTGACGAAAAAGAAATTAAGGGAAAATTGGGGAATAAATTTCAAGGTAAGATTATTAGGGGCAAAATGTGGATTTACAACGAAAAAGAACCATTGAAATTAAAATTATTTGATATTATTGATGGCTTAAGGTCTAAAAAATATTTTCCCGAAAAAGAAATCCAAGAAAAAATTGAACACATAAAGAACGTTATTAATCCACATATTGAACAAATTAAAGAATTGAGAAAAAATAAAAAGGAAGTTGGCGGAAGAATTGTCGACAATAAGATAGAATTGGTAGACGAAAATCAACAAACAGAAGATTCCGTAATTTTCGATACCTATGAAAAAGAAAGAGATTTGGGAGAAAGTGGGATTATAAACTTTCATACACATCCCGACAACGGACTAGATAACGAGTCGGGTCAAGATATTTTGGCAACTTATTTTTCTTTCGGTCAAGTAATATTTTCTAAAAATAAGATTTTAATACATATTCCTGAAAAAAGATTAGAGATTGATGAAATTAAAAAAATTGATGAAGAAGTATGGAACGAAGCTCAGCAGGAAGAAGAGCAAACAGGAGAATTTGCATATTGGACATGGAAAGGAAAATTAAAAAAAAGGTTACCAACAAGAGTTGTAGAAATTAAAAAATAAAAAATTATTTTTTTGTGTTGATTTTTTTGGATTAGGATCTAATTATAGACCCCAATCATTAATTAAGAAAAATTAAAACCACAGAAAAAGGAAAATATCAAATGAAATGTTTTTAATGGAAAAAGCCAAAAACGCTAATTTAATTCAACGAGACTTACTTTGACGAGCTGGAGAAGGCATGAACAAAATAATAAAAAATTTGGTTGAAACGAATCATTTTTTTTACGATTTTCAAGATCTTGTTAATTTAAAAATAGGCAGAAAGAATATTCACCTAAGTAACTTTTGGGGGTCATACAAAAGATCGGTGATTATTATTTGGAGAAATTAAAAAAATCATAGGGGAAACTTCGAAGAGATATCCACAGTGAATTACATTTTCTACAGGAAGAAAATATAATCATTGCCCCGTACCATATTCGAAATGGTGCGGGGCTTTTTATTTTTTACAAAATACAATACAATTAAATTAATGATTAAAACATCTGCCATTATTCTAAAATCTACGGATTTAAATGAAACAGGTAAGACGCTAACTGTTTATTCGGAAAAATTGGGAAAGATTACTATTCAGGCAAAGGGGGTGAAAAAAGTTGAAAGCAAACTGCGCGGACACATAGAGTCGATTTCTTATGTACAGTTAATTTTGATTGAAGGTAAAAATTCGTTAATTTTAAAAGACGCATTTTTATTAAATCAATTTTTAAATATTAAAAAAGATTTGAAAAAAATAACAACCGCTAAAAAGATTGCGGACTTGATTGACGAGGCAATGGCCGGAGAAGAGAAAGATGAAGACATTTGGAAGTTGATTTTGGAAACATTTACGATGCTTGATGTTGGAAATGTGGGAAATGTTGGAAACGTAATTATGACTTTTGAGAAAAAATTAATTAATCTTTTGGGCTATGATTCGGAGCATATGCGCGAGATAGAAAATTTATACTAAAAATGATATAATTAATTTATGGAGAATTTTCAATTCAAACAAATAAATACGCAAATTAATCCGGCCTTTCAGCCAAAAGTTGAGTTAAAAGAAAAAGGCATCAAAAAATTTTTTAACAAGCGGAATCTACCCAAAACATCGGCAATTTTAATTGGCATTGGTATTTTAATTATCGTTGGCGCAATTTTGTGGGGAAGAAGTTCTTTTTTGTCTTCAAATGTAAATATCAGCATAGAATCACCGAACGATATTGCTTCCGGAGAAGAAATTGAGTTAATTGTGCATTATGATAATGGTAACCGAGTTGATTTAAATGAAGCTAATTTAATTGTTACTTATCCCGAAGGAGCTTTTTCTTCAAATGGGGAAGAAATATATCAAGATTCAAAAACGATAGGAATTATTGAGGGCAAAAAACAAGGCGAAGTAATATTTAAAGTAAGATTATTGGGCGAAAAAGGAAGCGCTAAAAATATTGTTGCTAAATTAATATATAAGCCGGAAAATATAAGTTCTAAATTTGAAAGTAATACATCAACAAAAATAGAGATTAATGTAATTTCAATCGGAATTCATATTGAGGGCTCGGAAAAAGCAGTTGCTGGACAAGAAGTTAATTATGCGATTGAATATGAAAATAAAACAGATAAAACAATCAATGATTTGAAAATTAAATTGGAATATCCTGACGATTTTATTTTTAAAAATTCCGAGCCGGTGCCGACATCCGAAAATGATACTAGTATTTGGGAAATAAATACATTAAAAGCAAACGAAAAGAAAACAATCAATTTAGTTGGTGTATTAAACGGACAGGAAATGGAAAATAAAATTTTGAAAGGCACGATTGGAAAAAATGAAGGAAATAATTTTTTACAATATAGTCAGTCTGAATTTGTAACTCAGATCTCACAGGCGCCGATTATTTTAGATATCGGAATTGACAATTTTTCAAAAGAAAACTGTGTTATTGATGCAGGACAAAATTTAAAATATACGATTAAATTTAAAAACAATACCGATATCGCTTTAAGAGAATTAATTTTAAAGGCGCATATAGAAAATAATGGAATTTTTAATGTTGAAGATATCGAATTAAACAAAAAAGGATTTTTTGATAGCAGAAATAATGTTATTGTTTGGAGTGGAGCGGATATTCCAACCTTAAATTTATTAGAAACAGGGCAATCAGGGGAGGTTGGTTTTTCAATACAAATCAGAAACAGGTTGCCGATATATAGTTTTAACGATAAAAATTTTAAAGCAAACATAATCGCGGAAATTCAGACACTAACTGTGCCGGCAAAATTTGCAGGAACTGAATTGAAATTTGAAAAAGAATTAAGCTGCAAGATTAATACACAGATGAGTTTAGCAACAAAAGTTTATTATCATGATACTTATCAAGGAATTTATAATAGTGGACCGATTCCTCCGAAGGTGAATAGCACAACTCAATACACAGTTCATTGGCAAATAACTAATACTTCTAATGATTTAAATAATGTTATAGTAAAATCGGTTTTACCACAAGGGATAGAATGGACTGGAAACGTAATAAACAAATCTGACAAAGGACAAATATTTTATAATGAAAGAACCAAAGAAATTGTTTGGAACGTGGGAAAAGTTTCTGCGGGGGCAGGGGTAACAATGTCTGTTTATGAAATAATTTTTCAAATTGCGTTGACACCGTCAATCAACCAAGTTGGCGCAATGCCGACACTAATTAACGAATCGCAAATAGAGGGGAAAGATTTATTCACAGGAACAATTCTGACAAAAACCGCTTCTGCGGTTAATACATCGATTCCGGATGATTTTAAAATAGGAGATTCGGGAGAAAAAGTAATTCAGTAGCAAGTAGCAGAATTATGGAAAATATGATGGAAAAAATAGTAAGTTTATGTAAAAGACGCGGATTTATTTATCCGGGTTCAGAAATTTATGGCGGATTAAAAGGAACATGGGATTATGGTCCGTTGGGCGGTGAATTAAAATTTAATTTAAAACAAGAATGGTGGAAAACAATGGTGAAAGAGAGAGATGACGTTGTTGGATTTAGCGGGTCAATTTTAATGAATTCAAAAGTTTGGGAAGGTTCTGGGCATATGCAGAATTTCACCGATCCTTTGGTGGAATGTAAGATTTGCCACCAAAGATTCAGGACAGATCAGGAAGATGCAATTAAAGAGCATGAAAAAGAGCATGGTAAAAAAGCAAGCTGGACCGAGCCGAAAAGATTTAATCTTCTGGTTGAAGCAAAATTGGGTGTTGTGGAAGGAGAAAAAAATACAACTTATTTGCGAGGAGAAATTACGCAGGGGGTGCATGTTAATTTTAAAAATATTTTAAATTCTTCGCGTTTGAAAATTCCTTTCGGCGTTGCGCAGATTGGCAAGGCCTTTAGAAATGAAATTACGCCGGGAAATTTTACTTATCGCTCAGTGGAATTTGAACAAATGGAATTGCAGTATTATGTCAAACCCGATGAAAAAGAATCAATGAAGCAATATGATTATTTCAAAAAAATTAGAATGGATTGGTATAAAAATTTGGGCATTAAAAAAGAAAATTTGCGATTTCGTGAACATAAAAAAGATGAATTAGCGCATTATGCACGTGCTGCTTGGGACATCGAATACAAAACGCCATTTGCCGCACCCGATAGTGAAGCAAGTTGGAAAGAATTAGAGGGAATTCATCATCGTGGAGATTGGGATTTATTGCGTCATCAACAGTTTTCCGGACAAGATATGAATTATTTTGATGAAAATCCGCTAATTAGTGGAAAGGAAAAATTTATTCCTTGGGTGATTGAAACATCTGGAGGAATTGATAGAGCAATTTTGTTTTTTTTAATCGATGCTTATTGTGAAGAAGCAGAAAGAACAATATTGAAACTTCATCCTAAATTGGCGCCATATAAAGTAGCAGTGTTTCCGTTGTTGAAAAATAAGCCGGATTTAGTTAAAAAAGCTGATGGAATTTACAAAGAACTGAAAAAATATTTTAATGTTGCTTGGGACGATAGAGGGAATATTGGCAAAAGATATTTTTCACAAGACGAAATTGGTACTCCATTTTGTATCACTGTTGATTTTGAAACGCTTGAAAACAATACAATTACCGTCAGAGATAGAGATAGTATGAAACAAACAAGAATTAAAATAGAGGAAATTAAGAGTTACATTAATGACAAATTAACCTAATTTCTAATTGATCTAATCAAACCCCAAATTCCAAATTCCAATTTTTAGAATAATTAGAATAATTTATGGCGAAGCCATTTAGAAAGTTTACATTTAAAAATGGATTAAGATTGGTCACTGTTCCGATGAAAAACACTCAAGCAGTGACTGTTTTAGTTTTGGTTGGTACGGGTTCTAAATATGAAACTAAAGAAATTAATGGTATCTCTCATTTTTTGGAACACATGTTTTTCAAGGGGACTAAAAAAAGACCGAACACATTAGCAATATCTTTAGATTTGGACAAGGTAGGGGGCAATTACAATGCATTTACCGGACAAGAAAAAACTGGTTATTGGGCGAAAGTTGACAGTAAGCATTTGGATTTGGCGTTGGATTGGGTTTCAGATATATTTTTAAATTCAAAATTGGATCATAGGGAAATAGAAAGAGAAAAAGGTGTAATTATAGAAGAAATTAATATGTACTTGGACTCTCCAAGGGAGTATATTGAAGAAATATGGCTTTCTTTATTGTACGGGAATCAGCCCGCAGGATGGTTTGTTGCCGGCGAAAAGAAAAACATAAGTAAATTTAAAAAAAACCAATTTTTGTCATATTTCAAAAATCACTATACCGCGGAGAATACAGTAATCGTTATTGCGGGGAATATTGGTAAAAACATACATTTAAAAGTTAAAAACTATTTTTCTAATATTAGAACAATAAAGCCCCATGGGAAACAAAAAGTAATAGAAAAACAAAATAAACCAGAGGCCTCAATTCGTTATAAAAAAACAGATCAAACACATTTTATTTTAGGGGTTAGGGGGCATAATTTGTTTCATAAAGATGCTTATATTATGGATGTTTTAAGCACAATTTTAGGCAATGGGATGAGTTCGAGATTATGGATATCGGTTAGAGAAAGAGAGGGGTTGGGATATTATATTTTTACAGAGAACAATGCCGATACCGATACGGGATATTTTGCAACATGGGCGGGTGTAGATAACAAAAGGGTGGACACAGCAATAAATATTATATTAAAAGAATATAAAAGAATAACTAAAGAAAAAATAGACGAAAAAGAATTAAGGAAGGCCAAAGATTACATTAAGGGCAAAGCAATGTTGAGAATGGAATCTTCTGATGCGCAAGCTGGTTTTTATGCTAATCAAGAATTATCCGAAAATAAAATTTTGACCTTGGAAGAAAAACTTGCTAAAATAGAAGCAGTAACAGCGGAAGACATACAACGGGTGGCGCGAGACATTTTCAAACCAGAAAAATTAAATTTAGCATTGATTGGTCCCTTTAAGGACAAAACAAAATTTCAAAAACTTTTGAAATTTTAGAAACTGGTTATTTGGAAGTTGGTTATTTAATTGCTTTTAATTTCTATTTTTTTGATATTTATTACTAAATAACTAAATTCTGTATAACTAATTTCAAAATTATGAATGAATCTAAAACAATAAATATTTCTACAAACACAATTTTAAGAATTATTTTAATTCTATTGTTTTTGGTTTTCATATACGTTTTACGCAATGTAATTATTTTATTTATTTTTGCTTTAATTATCGCTTCGGCAGTTGCTCCGGCAGTAGGATTTTTGGAAAAAATAAAAATTCCGCGCGTTATCGGAACATTGTTAATTTATATTTTATTAATTGCAATCGCCGCATTGCTGATTGCTTTGGTTTTTCCGACAATTGCAAGAAATGTTAAAGATTTGGCTTCTAGCTTACCTGATTATATTGATACTTTATCGGAAAAATTTCAATCTCTTAAAAACGCATCGTCGAAATATGAAGTAATTGTAAATAAATTGCAGGATTATTTAAGCACTATTGGAGATGCATTAAAAGAAGTCGGTTCAAATATATTTTCAAGCGCGGTTAGTTTTTTTGGAGGAATATTCTCTTTCTTTTTGGTTGTGGTAATGTCTTTTTATATTTCAGTTCAAAAAGGCGGAGTACAAAGAGTTTTGACTGCAATTATGCCGATAAATTACCGAGATTATATTTTAAATCTTTGGGAAAGAGCACAAAAAAAACTGGGGCGTTGGCTCCAGGGTCAATTATTTTTGGCAATACTTGTCGGGGTACTGGTTTACATCAGTCTTTCTCTTTTAGGTGTCCGATATGCATTATTATTGGGAATTATATCGGGAATTTTGGAATTATTTCCTTATGTTGGGCCTGTACTCGCAGCAATTCCGGGAATTATTTTAGGATTTTTGCAGTCGCCAATTTTTGGTTTGTGGGTATTAATTGTTTACGTTGTAATCCAACAAATAGAATCTTATATAATTGCTCCATTAGTAATGGGGAAGGTTGTTAGTTTGAATCCGATTGTGGTAATTTTAGCATTGCTTATTGGTGAAAGATTGGGCGGAGTATTGGGCATGGTTTTGTCTGTTCCCTTGGCCGCGGTTTTTGGTGAGTTGTTGCGTGATATGCTTAAGAAAAGAAAAGAAGCAGAAGCGAAATAATCATAATTACAATTTGCGTGAAAATGCCAAGGAAGGTAATAGCGCCTTCCTTTTCAAGTTTTTTTTCAAAGTGCAAATATTTGTTGTGAAATGTATGATATTTTTGGGAAAAATCAGAATTTCTGAATAAAAGTGAAATTCCCAGAACAATATCTGGAACAACAGAAAAAAAACATCCGATTAATATGTTTTTAATCAATGTAAAATTTAAGAGCAAATTTTTTGTTTTCAAAAAAACAAAAACAATTGTTAATCCGATAAATGCGTCAATTAATGTTTGTCCGGTAAAAACGAACAAAGATTTTAAATTGCCGGTTTCGCGAAATTTTTTAAAAAATTTATTATTTGAAGAATATTCCCAATGGAAGATTTTGTCTAAAATGAAATGTGATACCATGCTTAAAATAATAATTAGCCAAAAATTGTGTATTTTAGCTCCGATTGTCGCGCCAACCAAGATGTGTGGTGTTAAAATCATGTTATAATATCATTATATGGCAAGATTATATATTGTAGCAACCCCAATAGGAAATTTGGATGATATTACTAAGCGCGCGCTAGCCATTTTAAGAGGCGTTGATTTAATTTTATGTGAAGATACGCGCGTAACACAGAAGCTGTTAAATCGCTTTGGAATTAATAAACCATTGCAGAGTTATCATCAACACAGTGATACAAAAAAATTAGATTATATTACAAAAATTTTACAAGAAGGAAAAAATATTGCTCTAGTATCTGATTCTGGCACGCCGGGAGTATCTGATCCCGGAAATGAGCTAATAAACAAGCTGACAAATAACATAGAGAGTGTTCCGATTCCGGGTCCAAGTGCCGTTACCGCAATTACGAGTGTGGCGGGCATTCCGATGAACAAATTTTTGTTTTTAGGATTTCCTCCGCACAAAAAAGGCAGGAATAAATTTTTTGAAGAAGTTGCAGAAAGTAAATGCCCTGTGATATTATACGAATCACCGTATCGGATAATCAAAACACTAAAACAGATAAACGAATTGCTAAATACCAAATATCAAACACTAAATACAAATTGTGTTGTGGGACGCGAATTAACCAAAAAATTTGAAACAATCTATCGTGGCAAGATTTCAGAAGTCATTCCCCAAATCGAACCGCGAGGAGAATTTGTAGTAATAATTTGTCCTGCCAATGGCGAGGCAAGCAAATTAAAAAATCATGAAAAATAAATTTTATATTACAACTACATTGCCGTATGTGAATGCAGAACCGCATATTGGGTTTGCATTAGAGATTATACAGGCAGATGTTGTTGCTAGATATCGCACCAAATTAGGCGACGAGGTATTTTTTAATACTGGAACTGATGAGCACGGACTTAAAATTTATCAAAAAGCGCTTGAAGAAAAAAAAGATCCGCAAGCGTATTGTGACGAATATGCGGCAAAATTTGATTTATTAAAAATAAAATTAAACCTTTCTTATAATAATTTTATTCGTACAACCGATAAACATCATATTGAGGCGTGTCAGGAATTTTGGAAACGATGCGAGAAAAATGGAGATATTTATAAAAAGAATTATAAAACCAAATATTGTGTTGGTTGCGAATTAGAGAAAACTGATTCAGAATTGGTTGATGGCAAATGCCCAATTCACTCCAATCGTGAAATTGAAATTATTGAAGAAGAAAATTATTTTTTCAGATTTTCAAAATATCAGCAATTACTTTTAGATTTATACGATAAAAATAAAGATTTTGTTGTTCCTGCACATCGCCAGAAGGAAATTTATAATTTTGTAAAAAGTGGATTGCAGGATTTCAGCATTTCGCGTCTAAAAACAAAAATGCCATGGGGCGTGCCTGTTCCGGGGGACGGTGAGCATATAATGTATGTTTGGTTTGACGCCCTTATTAATTATATTTCTTGTTTGGGTTGGCCCACCTTCGCCAAGGTTTCGGCGAGTAAGCCAAAAAATGAAAAAAAATTCAAAGAATTTTGGCCAGGAATACAGGTTGCGGGTAAGGACAATTTAAGACAGCAAACCGCGATGTGGCAAGCGATGCTTTTATCTGCTGGATTGTCGACTTCAAAACAAGTATTTATTCACGGATTTATTAATTTAGCAGGGCAAAAAATTAGTAAATCATCAGGAGCAATACTACCGAACCCAATTGAATTGGTTGATAAATATGGTATTGATGCCGTACGTTATTATTTATTGCGTGGAATTCCATCTGCCGAAGATGGTGATTTTTCCATTGAAAAATTTGAAGAATTATATAATGCAGATTTAGCTAATGGGTTAGGAAATTTAGTGGCAAGAGTGTTAGCATTGGCAGTAAAGAATAAAATCCAATTGCCGAATGAAATTAAAGATAAGGAAATTACAATTTTTATCGAAAAAACAAAAAAAGGTTTAGAAAAACTGATTAAAGAATTTGAATTCAATCGTGGATTAGGGGAAATTTGGAAATTAGTATCATTTTGCAACAGTTATATTGATAAGACAAAACCATGGGAGTTAACAAAGGGAGGCGCAAAGGGTAATATTGAGGGAATAGAATTGGTTTTGTCTAATTTAATCTATTGTATTTCTGAAATTGCTGATTTAATCGAGTCATTTTTACCCGAAACGAGTGAAAAAATAAAAAAGCAACTAAAATCAAATAAACCAGAAATTCTATTTCCGCGTCTTGACAAAACAAAATAAAATTGATAAAACATAGTTGAAAGGAGAACAAAAAATGAACCTTAAAAAAGAAAAAGAAGAAGAGAAAAGAAGGGAGAGAGAAGAAGTCCGCGTTGTGGCGATGGCTTTTTGCTTTCGTCCTTCGGCCGAAAACGAGCATCAAGAAGCTCGCGTTCTGATGGAGTTGGAGGAAATTGGCATTGGTTTCGGATAAAAAGGAGAGCATCTTGAAAAAAACAATTATTGGATTTGTGGTGGTTTTGTTGATGGTTGCTTTTACTTTTGGACAAGACCAGTATAAAAAGGTTAGTCGATTCGGTGTGGCCCCGCTTAAAATGGGAGGGGTTCACGGCGAACAAGATCTGATGGATCTGTTCAACCAAGAACAAAAGGCGCTTAGCGTTATTTTCAACAAAAATGATGCGCTTGTCAAAGTTTTTCTTGAACAAATGTTTGGAGTCGCTATCTGGTATCAGAAATTTGTCCGAGGCGAGAAATTTCTTTCTATGACCTATCGTTGGAATGGTAGTGTCATGGATACGGGTAAATGGGAGTGGGATGATGATAAACCGTTTATGGCCTACGTTGTTTCTATTGAATTTTTGGAAAAACGTTATTGGATCGTTGTTCCGGAAATTTGTGGGAACATTTGTCTCTGGAAGATTGAGGAAATCGAGGCGATTGAAACCCCACAATTACCGCAAATCAAAGAATATCCATCAAGAAGTTTAAACGGGAAATTGCCCGAACCAAAATCACAACTTCAGCCTTCACCCGAAATTCAATTTGAATCCCAAAAATCGATAATTCCGAAACCCGCTCAAATGGATTTTTTTGCAGGAGTAGGAATTGGAGGATTCTACTCTTGTTTTATGGAGTACGGAATCGTCGAATTGGGAATAAAGCGTCAGATTTTTGATTCGACCGATTTATTGGGATCAATCGGCATTGGCGTTCCGATTGGTCGAGACAGAGATAATTGGTATACTGTACCAATGGTGAATCTTGATTTGGTCGGAATGCTGTTTGAGCCGATTTATATCGGATTTGGTATCGGATTTTCCGGCAAAATGAAGGAGGGACAGGAGTCACAGTTAGAATACGGACCCGATATGGGATTTCGTATTAAAAATTGTGATTTATTTGTCCGGGGTAGAGTTCCTTTTAAAGGTGACCTAAGAGGTCTGGGGGGAAATTACAAAATATCTTTGCAAATTCAGTTCTATTTCTAACGTCGTGATTTACAGTGGGCGTTCCTTGCGGAACGCCCCCTTTTTTTATTCTTTAAATAGTGTTATACATAAATTATGTTAATTGATACGCACGCGCATCTTAATTTTAAAGATTTTGATAACGACAGAGAGGAAATTATTAAAAAATGCCAAGCAAATAATGTTGGCATTATTAATATTGGCGTAAATTACGAAACGTCAAAACAAGTAATTGAGATTGCGGAAAAATACAGTAATTGTTGGGCGACGGTTGCGGTCCATCCGCACGACGCAAGCGAAACGTTTGATTACAATAAATTTTTAGAATTAGCAAAACATTCAAAGATTGTGGGGGTTGGCGAGTGCGGATTAGATTATCAATTTTGTGAAAACGATATAGAAGCGCAAAAACAACAGCAGAAAATCTTTATTCAGCATTTAAAATTGGCACAGGAAGCAAATAAACCGATAATTATTCATTCTCGCCGTTTATTTCCGGAAATTTTGGAAATTGTTAAAAATTATCCGAAGGTAATCGGAGTTTTGCATTGCTATATGGGACGTTGGTCTTATGCCGAAGAATATTTAAAATTGGGATATTATTTGAGCTTTACGGGATTGATTACTTATGCGCGTGATTACGATAAAGTGATTAAAAATTGTCCTTTGGATAGGATTTTAATTGAAACTGATTCGCCATATTTAATACCCGAACCTTTGCGCGAAAAAGACAAGATGGTTAGAAATACTCCCGAGAATATTAAATACGTGGCCGAAAAAATTGCAGAAATAAAAGGACTCAGTTTCGGAGAAGTAGCAGAACAAACCACCCAAAACGCAAAAAAAATATTTAATTTGATGATATAATAAAGACATGGATTATAATCCGCAGGAAATTGAAAAAAAGTGGCAAGAGAGATGGGAAAAACTTGGCTTATATCAAGCCACTGATTTTGATAAAAAACCAAAGCAATATATTTTAGTTGAATTTCCCTATCCCTCGGGCGATGGATTGCACGTTGGACACGCTAGAAGTTATTCTGCGCTAGATACGATAGCGCGCAAAAGACGAATGCAGGGATATGATGTGTTATTTCCAATTGGCTATGATGCGTTTGGTTTGCCGACCGAAAATTATGCGATAAAGACCGGCATACACCCGATTGAAGTGACAAAAAAGAATACGGTAATTTTTAGGGAACAGTTAAAAAGTTTAGGATTATCGTTTGATTGGTCGCGGGAAATAAACACCACTGATCCGAGTTATTATAAATGGACGCAGTGGATATTTTTACAATTTTTTAAAAAAGGATTGGCTTATCAGCAAGAAATGCCGATTAATTGGTGTCCAAGTTGTAAAATCGGATTGGCCAATGAAGAAGTCGTTAATGGAAAATGCGAACGTTGCGGCGCACAGACCGAGAAACGCAATAAAAAACAATGGTTATTAAAAATTACCGCTTATGCGGACAGATTAATTGATGATTTGAAATTGGTTGATTTTCCGGAAAGAATTAAAAATCAACAAATAAATTGGATTGGCAAAAGTGAAGGAACTAATATAAAATTTAAAATCGGAAATAATGATTTAGAAGTTTTTACAACGCGAATTGACACTATTTTTGGCGTAACCGCATTGGTGCTTGCTCCTGAACACGAATTGGTCCAGACACAGAAATTAAACATTAAAAACTGGGACGAGGTTGAAGATTATATAAACAAATCCAAACAGAAAAGCGAAATTGAAAGAATGGATTTTGCAAAAGAAAAAACAGGGGTTGAATTAAAAGGAGTATATGCGATTAATCCTCTAAATGATGAAAAAATTCCAATTTGGATTGGAGACTATGTAATTGCCACTTATGGCGGGGGAGCTGTGATGGTGGTACCAGCACATGACGAAAGAGATTATGAATTTGCCAAAAAATACGGAATTGAAATTAGAGAAGTAATAAGGCCAGGTGAAAAAGTCCCGACGCTCCGACAGCAGTCGGAGGTGCGGGACTCCGACATTCGCCAAGAGCGAATCGTCGGAGCATATATAGAATATGGAAAATTGGTTAATTCCGGAGAATTTAACGGGTTGGATTCGGAAAAAGCAATTAAAAAAATTACAAAATGGCTGGAAAAGAAAAAATTAGGCAAAAAACAAATCAATTATCATTTAAGGGATTGGGTTTTTACGCGTCAGCATTATTGGGGTGAGCCGATTCCAATTGTGCATTGTGAAAAATGCGGAGTTGTGCCGGTAAACGAGAAAGATTTGCCCGTAGAATTACCGTATGTTGAAAAATACGAACCAACCGAAACCGGAGAATCGCCATTATCAATGATTAATGAATGGGTAAATGTAAAATGTCCGAAATGTGGAGGCAGGGCAAAAAGAGAAACCGATACTATGCCAAATTGGGCTGGATCAAATTGGTATTTTCTTCGTTATTGTGATCCAAACAACGATAAGGAGTTGGCTGATATGAAAAAATTGAAATATTGGATGCCTGTTGATTTATATAACGGCGGAATGGAGCATGTTACCTTACATCTTTTATATTCGAGGTTTGTTTATAAGTTTTTGTATGATATTGGTGTTGTGCCAGAACCAGAACCATACAAAAGGAGATGCGCGCATGGCATGGTTTTGGCCTCTGATGGACAAAAAATGTCTAAATCACGGGGTAATGTTATAAATCCCGATGAGATTATAAAAAAATACGGCGCAGACACTGTTCGTCTTTACGAAATGTTTATGGGGCCGTATGAAGATGCGATTGCTTGGAGTACGGAAAGCTTGGAGGGTTGTGCGAGATTTTTGAGAAAAATTTGGAATATTTATGACAATACAGAAAAGATAGATAAAGAAACAACAAAAGAGCTAATTCAAAAATTACATTATACCGTTAAAAAGGTGAGTGATGATATAGATAATATGAAATTTAATACCGTAATATCAAGTATGATGGAATTTATAAATACATGGAATGAAAAAAACAATGTTTTATCTCGAAAAGATGCGGAATATTTTTTGAAAATTTTAGCGCCACTTGCTCCACATATTACTGAAGAACTTTGGGAAACATTGGGCAACAAAAAATCAATTTTTGAGACCGAATGGCCGAAATATGACGAAAAATTAATTAAAAAAGATAAAATTGATTTGATTGTGCAGATTAATGGTAAAGTTAGAGATAAAATTAATGTGAATGTTGATATTTCTGAAAAAGAAGCAAAAGAATTGGTTTTGTCCAGCGATAAAATAAAATCTTGGTTGAATAACCAAGAACTAAAGAAAATAATTTTTGTGAAAGGAAAATTAATTAATATTGTAATTTAATCATCTTTGAATCCATTCGTTAATCCCTTTGAATCCCTTTTACAAAAATTATTTATCCGAAGACACATGTCAATTTCCCGGCGAGAAATTGCATTCTCTCTCGGCCTCGCCTTAACCATGCGCTCGGCCTGCGAGGCGGTCTTCTTAACAAATAATTTTTATTTATAATAATTTTATGAAAAATATAACAGTTTTAATTTCCGGAAACGGGACAAACTTACAGGCAATAATTGATAATGTAAAAGCAGGAAAGATCAACGGCAAAATTGTTGCCGTAATTTCCAATAAAGCAGATGCGTTTGGACTGGAAAGAGCAAAAAAAGCCGACATCCCAACATATTTTATTGGCCACAAAGGAATTACGCGCGAAGAACATGAACAAAAAATAATTGATATTTTAGAAAAAGAAAAAGTTGATTTGGTTGTTTTGGCGGGATATATGCGCGTTTTGACTTCGTTGTTTGTTGGCAAATACAAAAATCGGTTGATTAATATTCACCCCGCACTTTTACCGGCATTTCCAGGAACTGATGGTTATGGTGATACTTGGAATTATGGTTGCAAGGTCGGTGGTTGCACGGTACATTTTGTTGATGAGGGAGTTGATACTGGTCCGATTATTATTCAAAGGGCTAATGAAATTCGAGAAGACGACACATTGGAAACATTTAAACAACGCGGATTAGATATTGAACATCAAGCACTTCCCGAAGCAGTAAAATTATTTTGTGATGATAAGTTGAAAATTGAAGGAAGAAAAGTAAAAATAGAAAAGTAAATAATTTTAAAATAAAAAAAGGCGGGAGCACCGAGGGGTGCTCCCGTTTAATCTTGAAGAACAAATGACCTACCTCCTGGAGGCCTTGATTAAGATCTGTTTGTTCGGATCCGGCGGGAACTCCACCGAAACCGATTCGATTCCTTCTCCCGCGACATGAACGATTTTGTTCGTGTCGAGAGAGGCCCGGATCGTCCAGATATTCGTGTTGGGTACCGGTGGAGTCGTCGGAGGCACCGTCGGCCGGATTCCGCCACGCGGTGCTGGCGGGTCATCGTGCTCGTGGCCGTGTTCGTACAGCCAGCGGGCGAGCCGTTGGAGTATGCTCGCATTCCACATCAGGAACGCAAGTGCCATCGCCAACAGGATAAGAAAGGTAATTCCTAGGAGCTCCCACACTCCCATTTTTTCTTTCTCCACGATTGCCGGAGCGTTCGTCACCGGTTGCAGGGCAACCGGAACGAACAGTTTGTTGAAGCAGTCCCGTTTATACAACGGGATGCCATCATCTCCGACCAGGACTTTCGTTCCGGTCGGTAACGTTTCCGGCTGCCACCGGACCTTACCATTCTGCGTGCCCATATAATTGAACACGCGGAGCGGCTCGGTCAGGGTCGTTTCCCGGAGACCGAGCGCGAGAGCGCGCTCGGCGTCCATGCCTAACGGCCACTTGTCGAACACCGCGAAGGCGTTCGACTCAATGACCGGTTTCATCTCCGTTTCGGGAGCTGAGGCCGGGGCCACGGACTGCTTCGCGCAGGCCGTGAGGCCGATGAGAATAATGATGACGAACACCATTGTCTTTTTCACAACTTCCTCCTTTGTTCTTTCTGAATTGTGGTTCGTCTAGGACGAATTCAATACAGAAATATTTAAAAGAACTATTACTAGTTCGATAATATAATTATAGCATATCCACAGATTTTGTCAAGTTTTTATATACAAAAACACCTTCCTTGATAAGGGGAGGCGAGAAAGGGTTTGATAATATTTGGTCCTTGAAGGACCAAATATTTATTATTGTGCCCGGGGGGAGAGTTGAACTCCCATGACCTTACGGTCACACGATTTTGAGTCGTGCGCGTCTGCCAATTCCGCCACCTGGGCTTGATTTTTAAACTACCATAAAATTTTACGCATTACAATCTTTGTTGCTGCATTTTTTGCCGGTTTTGGTTTCAATAACAATAAATCCGCAATGAGGACATTTTTCTTTGGTCGGCTTTCCCCAAAAAGCAAAATCGCATTTTGGATATTCATTACACCCGTAAAACATTCCTCTTCTACTGCGTTTTAGAATTATTTTTCCTTGCCTACCGGCAGGCAGGCCGGTTTTACATTTCGGACATTCCAAATTTAAATCTTTTTGTTCTTGTTTTTGGATATAATTGCATTTCGGATAAGTAGAGCATCCTTTGAACGCGCCATATCTGCCTTCGCGCATAATTAGATTGGCTCCGCATTTTGGACATTTTTCATCAAGTATTATTGGTTCTGCTTTTTTAACTTCGTTTCCTTCGTGGTCTATCTTTTTTGTATTTTTGCATTTTGGGAAATTAGAGCAAGCAAGGAATTTCCCAAATCTTCCGATTTTAATTATCATTGCCGAACCGCATTTTTCGCAGGTTAAATTTGTTTTGGTTTCAATAATATCTTTTTTGCTTAATTCTTTTTCCTTAATTAAAAGATTTTTATTGAACGGATCATAGAATTTTTTTAGCGTTGTCTGCCATTTTTGTTTGCCTTCGGCAATTTTATCCAAGTCTTCTTCCATATTGGCGGTAAAATCAAAATCAACAATATCTTGAAAATGCTTTATTAACAAATCATTGACTACAAAAGCAATGTCAGTTGGTTTTAATTTTTTATTTTCTGTTCTTTCGGCATAACCGCGGTCAATCACCGTAGAGATTGTCGGGGCATAGGTTGAGGGTCTACCAATTCCTTTTTCTTCTAATATTTTAACGATGCTGGCGTCAGAATAACGCGCCGGCGGTTGGGTAAATTTTTGTAAAGGGTCTATTTTGATGCATTTAACGTTTTCTTTTTCATTAATTGCCGGCAAAATTTCTTCTTTTGTGTGCGAGGGATAAATTTTTAAAAATCCATCAAACTTGATAATTTGTCCGGTTGTTTTAAAGGAATATTTATCGTCTTTGGTGTTAATATCGATTGATGTTGCGTCAAGTTTCGCCGGACTCATTTGACTGGCGATTGCTCTTTGCCAAATTAATTGATAAAGCTTAAAATGGCTTTTGTTTGGATCGTTTTTTAGTTGCTCGGGAATTCTGTTTGCTTCTGTAGGACGGATGGCTTCGTGCGCTTCTTGCGCGCCTTTACTTTTGGTTTTAAAATGTTTAGTTTCTAAGTAATTATTACCCAAGTTATTTTTAATATAATTTGCGGATTCATTAATAAATTTTTCCGATAAATTCAACGAATCAGTCCTCATATAAGTAATAAATCCCATTTCATACAATTTTTGCGCAACGGTCATTGTTTGTTTTGCGGAAAATCCTATCTTACGGTTGGCTTCTTGCTGTAAGGTTGATGTGGTAAACGGCGGGAGTGGATTGCGATTGACTTCTTTTTTGACAATATCAGCGATGTAATAATTTTCTTTAGATAAAATTTCTAAAAGTTTTTCGGCTTCTTTTTGTGATTTAATTTCAATCTTATCTATTGTTTTTCCGTTTATTTTTTGTAGTTTGGCGGTAAATTCATCGTTTCTTGGAGTTTTAAAATTGCCGGACAATTCCCAATATTCTTCAATTTTGAAATTTTGAATTTCACGCTCTTTTTCTACAAGCAAACGGACAACAATTGATTGTACTCTGCCGGCGGATAATCCTCGGGCGACTTTTTTCCATAATAACGGAGAAAGTTTATATCCAACCAATCTGTCTAAAATTCTTCTTGCTTGTTGCGCGTCAACTAAATTTAAATTAATTTCACGAGGATTTTTTAACGCTTCTTCAACCGCTGATTTGGTAATTTCATGAAAAACAATTCTTTTAATTTTTAATTTTTGACTTTTAACTTTCAATTCATCCAAACCAAGAGCTTGAACTAAATGCCAGGCGATTGCTTCTCCTTCACGGTCCTCGTCGGTTGCCAAAACAATTTCGTTTGTTTTTTTAACTTTTTCTTTCAGTGTTGCGATATTCTTTTTTGCTTTTGGCATAATTACATATTTTGGCGTAAAATCGTTTTCAATATCAATTGCCAGTTCCTTTGCCGGAAGATCGCGCACGTGCCCAAAAGAGGATTCAACCGAGAATTTTTTGCCTAAAAATTGTTTGATTGTTTTTGCCTTTGTTGGCGACTCAACGATTATAAGATTCATTTGATTATATAATTGTTTTTACCTAAATTTCTTACGGCGTTTTTAATTTCTAAAATTGTTAATGTGGAATTTACTATTGATGTTGGTAGTTTTGTAATTTTAATAATATCATCTATGTGTGTTGGTTGCAAAGAAAGGGCGGATAAAATAATTTCTTCTTCTTTATTTTCCGGTTTTATTTTTGTTTTTGGACTTTCGGTAAGCAAGTGTGTTAAATTTAATTCTTCTAAAACATCTTTAACGCAGGTAACTAATTTTGCGCCTTGCTTAATAAGGTTATGCGCGCCTTGCGAGTTTCTGTCATATATGTTTCCGGGCACAGCGAATACTTCTTTATTTTGTTCAAGCGCTAAATTAGCCGTGATTAATGCTCCGCTTCGTTCTGGTGCTTCGATTACGATTACTCCCAAACTTAATCCGCTTACAATCCTGTTTCTCTCTGGAAAAGTATAAATTGCGCCGATTGTGCCTTCGGGATATTCAGTGATTACTGCGCCATTTTTGGCAATTTCTTCGCCAAGAGCGTAATTACATGAAGGGGAAAAACTTTTTCTGTCCATTCCGCTTCCCAATACTGCGATTGTTCTTCCGCCCGCCTCCAGCGCTGCTTTATGAGCGAAAGTATCAATACCTCGCGCTAAACCACTAATAATTGTAATTCCTAGTTTAGCTAACTTGGAAGATAAGTCAAGCGCGACTTGTTTTCCGTATGCCGAGTATTCGCGCGTTCCCACAATAGCAATCGCAACTTTATCTTGATTTGTGATTTCACCTTTAATGTATAGTTGTTTTGGGGGGTTGTGGATTTCTTTTAGGGAAGAAGGATAATCTTTGTCGCCAATTAAAATTGTTTTTGAAGTACTTGACATAAAATCAGTATTATGCTATACTTTATATAGTTAACTTAAAATCAACACTAATTACTAATTAAGACTAATTTACTAATATTCGTAAATTCGCGTGTTATTTGTAATTGGTGTTGCTATTTGTTTCGTGTTTCTGGTCCTGCCTGATGAGTGACGAGAACCAATCTACCCTCCTTGATTTGGTTGATAGTCAAAAGTGTTTAGGGTTTCTTGCTTTTGCGGGAAAATCTAAACCGCTCGCGGGTGGGACCGGAAACAGGAAATTAAGAAAGCGGTACAGGAATTATCTCAACCGCTTTTTTAATTATTTCGGGAATTTTTTTTTCTTCATCGGAAGTAAAATTCTTTAAAACAAAATCAGTAGTATTAACTTTTAATTTTTGATTTTGGACTTTTAATTCGGGCTTGATTCCGATTCTGATTCTTGTAAAATCTTGCGTTTTCAGTTCATCAATAATTGATTGTACTCCTTTGTGTCCGGCTGAAGATGAATTGGTGCTGATGCGTATATCTCCGAACAGCAAATCAATATCATCGTGAATAACAATTAAATTTTGAATTTTGAATTTTGAATTTCGAATGAATTTTTTAATGACTAAGCCAGAATTGTTCATCATGGCTTGCGGTTTTATGATGACAATATCTTTATTTAAAATTTTTCCTTTGGAAATTTGAGCATTGAAAATTGATTGGAAATTAAAAATTGGAAATTGAAAGTTGGCGGCGATTTCATCGACCGCTCGAAATCCGATATTGTGTCGGGTTTTTTCGTATTTTTTTTCAGGATTTCCCAAGCCCACGATTAAATGCATAAAATTAGTCTAATTAACCTAATTTCTAATTGACCTAATCAAATCCCAATTTTTAGAATAATTAGAGCAATTAGAATAATTAGAAATTTAATTTATTAATTTATTAATAAATATTTGTATTTCTTCGTAATTGTTAATGCTGTGGATGGGCACTAAAACCGATGCCGTCTCTTGATTTAGAATAGCAGTGCCGGATTTTATAAGGGGAGGAGCAATAGTGTTAAACCCAATTTCATTAATATTAATCTTTTTAATCAAATTCCAAGCATATTTTATATCGGTTAATCCGATATTGGTATCTGTATTATTTTGTAGCGTATTCCAAATTCCTAAAATTTTAGGAAAATTCCAAACAAAATTTAATTTCAGAATTTTTTCTTTTAATACACCAATAACTTGTTGTTGTCTTTTAATTCTTCCGAAATCGCCCTCAAAATCATTTCTGGTTCTAATGTATTTTAATGTAGTTTCGCCGTTTAGGTGTTGATTGCCTTTTTTAAGCGAGAAGGTTTCAAATGAATTATATTCTGCGGGAAATTTTGGATCGTAGATATCTTTTTCTATAACAATATCAATTCCTCCCAATTTATCAATTAAAGTTTTGACGCTTTTCAAATCTAATACTAAATAATAATCAATTTCCATTCCGGTGATTTCAAAAATTTTAGATTCAATTGTTTTTATTCCGCCGCTTTGATAAAGGGTGTTAATTTTTGTGTAATAATTTTGATTAGGATATTTGACCAACAGATCACGAGGAATAGATATGGCAATTGGATTTTCTGCTTTTGGTGAGATGTTGATGATTAAAATGGTGTCGGTCAATTGTGAGGCGGAATTTCCTTCACCGGCAATCCCTAAGAAAAGCAAGTTTACACGTTCTTTTCTAAGTTGTGGAGAAATAATCGGACCAACTTTACCGAGATTTAAAATTGAAGCATTGGAACCGTTGGCGATAACGGTTATTTCTCGATTTAGTATATTTTTTGAATAAAGAGTGGCAATTATTAAAAATAATAAAATAAATAAAAAAACAGTAAAAGTTTTATGTTTTTTTGTTTTTATCGGTTTAAGTTCATTTTTAAATAAACCGTTTGGATTATTTTTGCATTGTTCCATCAATTATATTATAACATAATAAATTTGCATTTTTGAAAAAAAGCTATATAATAAAATTATATGCTCCGTAGTAAATTCTTAACTGTTACGGGGCAATATAATAATTAATAATTTTAATTAGTTGAGAGTTTACTATAAGGCATGGAAGAAAACAAACCAAAAGTTTCGGGTTTTAGATATTGGCTGGATTTTACATGGGAGATTTTAAAAATCGTTATTATCTCATTGGCGATTATTGTTCCCATTAGATATTTTTTAATCCAACCGTTTTTTGTTAAAGGAGCTTCAATGGAGCCAAATTTTTTAGATGGAGATTATTTGATAGTTGATGAAATCAGTTATCGTTTTGAAACTCCGCGACGCGGAGAAGTGATTATTTTTCGATATCCGCTTGAGCCGTCGCAATTTTTTATCAAACGCGTAGTTGGGTTGCCGGGTGAAAATGTTGAGGTAAAAGATGGCAAAGTATATATTAACGGTAGTGAATTAAATGAAACAAAATATTTACAAAATATTGAAACAGTTGGCAATGTAGAAGTAAAATTGGATAAAGACGAATATTTTGTTTTAGGAGACAATCGAGATGCGAGTTCAGATTCGAGAAAATGGGGAGAGGTAGACAAAAAACTTATCATTGGTCGGGCGTGGTTGCGTGCTTGGCCCGTTAATCGTTTAGGCGCAGTAAACAAATAAAATTATGAAAAAAGAAAAAAAGAAAAGAGGCAGACCATCAAAGCCGAAAAAGCCAAAAATTTCAAAAATAAAAATTCAGGCAGCAAAAGGCGTGCATGATATTTTGCCTGATGAACAGAAATACTGGGGAAAACTTTACTCAGTTGTGGCACAGGTTTTGCCAAGTTATGGATTTAGAAGAATTGATGTTCCGATTTTTGAGGATGCGCGATTATATTTAAAAGGAACAGGACAAAGCACGGATATTGTACAAAAAGAAATGTATACTTTTAAAAAAGGAGATGCAGAACTTTTTGCATTAAGACCGGAATTTACTCCGGGAATTGTTCGTGCATATATCGAACACGGAATGAAGAATTTGCCGCAGCCGGTGAAACTTTATACAACCGGACCATTGTTCAGACACGATAAACCGCAAGCAGGAAGATTTAGACAATTTCATCAGATAAATTGGGAAATATTGGGAGATCAAAGTGCAGTAAGCGATGTACAGATTATTCAATCATTTATTAGTATTCTTAAAAAAATAAATTTAAAGAAATATACATTATATATAAATAGTATTGGTTGTCCGATTTGTATTCCAAAATATAAAAAAGCATTAACGAGTTATTACCATCAACACTTAAAAAATATTTGTCCTGATTGTAACCGAAGGTTTAAAGAGAATCCATTAAGATTATTGGACTGTAAAAATAATAAATGCGAACATGTTATTATCAAAGCCCCGCAAACACTTGATTATCTTTGTGAAGAATGTCACAAACACTTTAAAGAGGTATTAGAATATCTTGATGATTTGGAAATTCCTTATCATTTGAATCCACAGTTGGTGAGAGGATTAGATTATTATACCAAAACAGTGTTTGAATTTTACGAAGATACAAAAATCAATGCTTCACAAGGAGCATTAATGGGTGGAGGAAGATATGATAATTTGGTAGAAATGTTCAAAGGCAAGCCAACTCCGGGAGTTGGCGCTGCAGCAGGGATAGAAAGATTGATTAATGTTGTTAAAAAACAAGATGTTAAAGTTGCAGAGAAAGAGAAGCCAAAGGTTTTTTTAATTCAATTAGGAGAAATGGGAAGGAAAAAATGTTTGAAATTATTTGAAGAATTTCAGTCAAAAGGTGTAAATGTGGGTGAAGCTTTTTCAAAACCGTCGATTAAAGCACAATTAAAGGTCGCAGATAAAGAGGGTGTTGATTGGGCGCTTATTATGGGTCAGCGAGAAGCGCTTGAAGATACTATAATAATCAAAGACATGAAAACAGGCGCTCAAGAAACGATAAGATTGGATAGAGTAGTTGGTGAAATTAAAAAGAGAATTGAAAAGTAAAATAAATAAAAATGGAAGTTGTGAAAAAACCAAAAGAAAATGTCTCTTCTTTAATAAGGCGTTTTAGTCAAAAAGTTAGAGAAAGCGGTGTTTTGGTTAAAGCAAAAAAATCGCAATTTCGCGAAAAAAAATTAAGCAAAATTAACCGAAGAAAAAACGCATTAGAGAGGGTCAAAATGAGAAAAGAAAAAAACAAATTAAGAAAATTTGGTAAAAACTAATTGATATCATTGGGATTTCTTTTAAGTCCCTTTGTTGTCCCTTTTAAAATTTATTTTATATGTCGACACGTGTTGATTGCTTAAGCTGTAGCAATCATACTAACTCTCATCCCGATTGCGATCGGGACTCCGAGATTGTCTCAGTATAAATTAATTTTTTAAAATATTATATAATTATATGAAGCTACAAGAAAAAATTAATGGAGAAATTAAGCAAGCCATGATTGCAAAACAAGAATTGTTACTTTTGGTCTTAAGAGGAATCAATGCTTCAATTAAAAATAAGGAGATCGAAAAAAGAACCAAGCTTTTCAAGCAGGAAAAAGATTTAACAAAGCTTGATGAATTGTGTAAATTGTCCGATGAAGAAATAATCAATGTTATCTCTGGTGAAGCAAAAAAAAGAAAAGATTCAATCGAAGAATTCACAAAAGGCAATAGACAGGATTTGGTGGAAAAGGAACAAAAAGAATTGGAAATTTTAAAACAATATTTGCCGGAACAGATGTCGGAAGACGCAATAAAAGAAATTGTGCAAAAAGCAATTTCTGAAATTGGCGCAACTGGACTAAAGGATACAGGAAAAGTTATGGCAAAAATTATGTCCCAAGTTAAAGGCAGGGCTGATGGCACAATCGTTAGTAAAATTGTTGGAGAATTATTAAAATAATTACTTTTTAGCGTTCAATTACGCCGCAAATATATGAAAAAAATATTATTAATTATTTTAGCAATATTGGTGGTATTAATTATTGTGTCCTGGATTTGGTATGCTGTTATTGATCATAAAGC
>JAKJED010000020.1 GCA_022705575.1 Patescibacteria group bacterium | reverse complement strand
GAATGGAAAAAATCTTGTGTTGGTTTTGAATTAATAGGCAAGGCCAAAAATTATACTGATGGTAAATGGTTAAACTATGTAAAAGAATTGCCCGAAAACGAGGGTTATAATATTAAAAGTGCTATTTTCGTCAATATTAAAAAGATAAAAAGATTGTTAAGTTAAGTTATTAATGAAAATATATAACTATAAAACAAAAAAGAAAGAAAATTTAATCACTATTAAAGAGGGTGAAATTAAAATGTATGTTTGTGGTATTACCCCATACGACTCTCCTCATATAGGACACGTTTTAGTTGCTTTAAGATTCAATATCATCAGAAATTATCTTACATATAAGGGATATAAGGTTTTTTTTGTGCAGAATATTACCGACATTGACGATAAAATAATAAATAAAGCTAAACAAAAAAGAGTTTCCCATAATACCATTTCTTCCCTTTATATTAAAGAATATGAACAAATTTTAACCGCTTTT
Organism: Patescibacteria group bacterium; assembly: GCA_022705575.1. Lineage (GTDB taxonomy): Bacteria > Patescibacteriota > Minisyncoccia > RBG-13-40-8-A > RBG-13-40-8-A > JAKJED01. The sequence continues at coordinate 10,372 of JAKJED010000020.1, read as the reverse complement.
AATATTAAAAAGCCAGATTATAATCCCAGGGTTACAAAGTATATTGATAAAATAATTATTTATATACAAGATTTAATAGCCAAGGGTTATGCTTATACAACAGAAAAAGGAAATGTTTACTTTGATGTGAGCAAAAAATTAGATTATGGTAAATTGTCTGGTCAGGAATTAGAAAAATTACAAGGTAAAGTTTGGGAAAAAGAGCAGGATAAAAAAAATGTTTTAGATTTTGCTTTATGGAAATCTGAAAATGAAGCGGGTTTTTATTGGTTGTCTCCGTGGGGTAAGGGAAGACCGGGTTGGCATATAGAATGCTCTGTTATGAGTAACGATATCTTAGGAGAGAGTATTGATATACATGGAGGGGGGTTAGATCTTAATTTTCCTCATCATGAGAATGAGTTAGCTCAGTGCGAAGCTCATAATAGCAAGCCTTTTGTTAATTATTGGATGTATAGCGGGTTATTGAATATAAATGGGGTAAAAATGTCTAAATCTTTAGGTAATTTTATCACCGCTAAAGACGGACTAGATAAATATGGAGCGGAATTATTGATTTATGTAATTAACACTTTTCATTATCGATCCGATATTAATCTTCAAGATAGGATATTTATAGATAATTTAAACAATATTGCTAATTTTCATAAAACTTTTATTTTAGTTGAGGATAATTATAATACAAATATAAATCTAGACAATTTTGAATTAGAAGAAATAAGTATAATAATAAATGATTTTTTTGTAGCAATGGATGATGATTTTAATACAGCGAAAGCATTAGTTGTTTTAAATAAAATTCTTCTAATTTTAATAAATAAAATTAGAAATCGGGCTAACGAGAAAGAGATAGTCTATTTGTATCAAAAAATTAAGAATTTGGGAGCAATTTTAAATTTATTTTTTAATAAAAATAGCGAAGATGTTTTAAATGAGTTGTTTAAATTTTACAGTGAATATTTATATAAGCCCAAATTAACATTAGAAAAAATAAATATAGAAATAGAAAAAATTAAAAATGCTTTAGAAAAAAAGAATTATTTTTTGTCGGATAGGATTAGAGGGAATTTATTAGATAGAGGCATAAAAGTTATGCAAATGGAAAATAAAAATATTGAATGGCAATTTGCTTTTGTAGAAAAGTAACATAGGATATTATGTCTATTAACCACCTTGTATTAGTTTTTATTGTAGTATATAATAAGAGTTAAAGGTAACATCACGGGTAACATTTAACTGATAAAGTATAAATATATGGGAAAAGCTAACATTTTGAATATTCTCAAAAGTAATAATACGGTCTTCTCTTTTAAGGAGATACTGTTAGCTTCTGGAGAGAGTAATCCGGCTCTTTTGAGACGCAGAATATATTCCTATATAAAAAATGGACAGTTGTACAGTATTCGCAGGGGGTTATATGCCAAAGATAAAAATTATAATAAACTTGAATTAGCAACAAAGATATTTATCCCGGCTTATGTAAGTTTTGAAACAGTCTTAGCTGAAGCCGGAGTTACATTCCAGCATTACAGCCAAATTTTTGTTGCTTCCTATCAGACAAAAGAAATAGATTGCGATGGACAGATTTTTTCTTTCAAGAAATTAAAAACCAATGTTCTTAATAATAACTCGGGAATAGAAAACAAAGGATTTTATTCGGTGGCTTCAAAAGAAAGAGCATTTTTAGACATTGTTTATTTAAACAAAGATTACCATTTTGATAATTTGTCGCCTCTAGCTTGGGATAAGGTATTTTCAATTTTGCCGATGTATGGAAATAAGCGCATGGCCCAAAAAGTCAAGCAATACTATAAAGATTTTAAATCTAAGCAAAGCCAATAAATTTATGACACTAGATATAACTACACATAAAAATATTCTCATTAGAATCCTTAAGGACATATTTACCGATTCCCAGGTTGGACCTTTTCTTGGTTTCAAGGGAGGAACGGCCGCTTTTCTTTTTTACAATCTCAATCGTTTTTCAGTAGACCTTGATTTTGATTTGTTGGACGCAACTAAAGAAGATCAAGTTTTCAATAGAGTTAAAGGGATCTTAGAAAGCTACGGAACTCTTAAGGAGGCTAAAATGAAAAAGTTTAATTTTTTTTATTTGCTTTCTTATGAAGAGAAAGTTATTGGGGCTCAAAATATGAAAGTGGAAATTAATCGCAGAGATTTTGGTTCTCAATATGAAGTTAAGTCATACATCGGTATTCCAATGAAAGTGATGATTAAGGAAGATATGGCGGCTCATAAACTTTGTGCGATGTATGAAAGAATTGGTAAAACCAACCGAGATATTTTTGATGTCTATTTCTTTTTAAAGGATAATTGGCCAGTTAATAAACAAATCGTGGAAAAACGTACCGGCATGACCTATAAAGAATTTCTCCAGAAGAATATTGAGTTGTTGGCAAAGACTACGGATCGCAACTTTCTTTCCGGTATGGGCGAACTCTTAGATGAAAAACAGAAGGCTTGGGTTAAATCGAAACTCAGAACAGAGACAATATTCCTGATGAAGCTGGCGTTAGATAATGAAAAATAAAGATATAATATATGAAGCAATTGGGATTAAGGAGATTTTTATTTTTGTTAGGATTATTTTTGATAGTTGTCGGATTTTATTTGGCCGTCAGGGAATGGCTTATTCGCCGGCCTTCTTTAGCTATTCCTTCTACTGAGGTCGTTTTTCAGCCATCGTCTGTAACTTATTTTATCGATGGCCAAGTGATAACTCTGATGAATGGGAATTCCGCTGACAATAAAGTTAGCATATTCGGTCAGCCGGTGTTTGGCGATTTAAACAATGACGGTCGCGATGATGCGGCGGTTTTACTGCTTGAAGAGTCTGAAGGAAGCGGTTCTTTTTTCTATGTCGCCGCCGCCATCAATCTTAATTCTGGCATTCAGGGTACCAATGCTGTTTTCCTTGGCGATCGAATCGCTTTGCAGAATCTTGAAATTAGGGGCGGTCAGATAATTGTCAATTATGTTGACCATCAAGAAGGCGAGCCGATGACTACTTCGCCTTCAGTCGACGTAAGCGCTTATTTTTTTATCCAAGACGGCATCTTACAAAAAATTGAACCATCGGCTAAAATTAACTCTTATCTAATTTCAGATGAAGATGCTTCCAAATATTGTAATGGCGCCAAGATGGATAGCGACGGCTACCGTCAGACGATTACCACGGAAAAACCTTTACTTTTAGCGGATGGAAATTATGATTTAAAGCAAATAGCGACCATTGTGATTAAGGCCGCTACCAGCGGTAATTGCCAGCAGATAGCTAGCAATTTGGGCATTTCTAGTGATGGCGCTACAGTCTATATCGCTCCGGTTGAAGCTTGGGCGGGTATTTCCATTACTATGTGCAGTTGCCAGCCGCAAGTTGAAGTTAATCTTTTGCGTTTACCAGGGATAAAGAGAGTAAGGTGGTTGTCGGCGGTCGACAATTTTGAGGAGTGCTCCGCTTTAAGCGGCGTTGTCATGGAATCATATCCCCGCCAATGCCGTTATGGCGGACAGAATTTTACTGAAAATATCGGCAATGAATTAGAGGCGTCTGATAATATTATTTTAGAGTCTCCTCGCCCCAATCAAGATATCATTAGTCCTTTAACGGTAAAGGGCAGGGCGCGCGGTTCTTGGTTTTTCGAAGGCAGTTTTCCGGTCTTTTTGACTGATTGGGATGGTAAGATTATTGCTCAGGGTGTGGCTCAAGCACAAGGTGATTGGATGACGAACGATTTTGTTCCCTTTGAAGTCACCTTATCTTTTGTGGCCGATAAGGACGCTTATAGCAATCGAGGCAGTTTAATTTTAAAGAAAGACAATCCTTCCGGTTTAGCCGGTCTTGATGACGCTTTGGAGATACCAGTAATGATTGCGACTGATTAAGTTTGGTGTAGGTCTTATTATACCAGAAACTTAGTTTAGAAGATTTAAGCTGTCCTTCTTTTTTTAAACCCTAACCAATTTGCGGCCTTTTAAGAATTTAAGTGTAGAGATGGCTGAAAAGATATTTCAAGATTGCGAGCGTTTGGTATTGAAATTTACGTTGTTTTAGACAAGAAAGAAATTGTCGGTACTTTGCGCTTGTTGTTAGCTCTTAAATTCTATTATCAAGGACGTTTGGCTGTTCATATCGAAGACGCGGCTACTCGCGTCGATTATCAAGGGAAGGGCGTAGCTAGCGCTTTAATGCGGCGGGTTTTAGAAATTTGCAGGGGAAAGAATTGTTATCGCATCATTTTGATTTTCGTCTTCATATAGTTTGTGTTTAGATTTTCACGATTAATTGTCGACTTTATTGTTATCCATTAGTTTATTGTTATAAAAAGCCCGCTCATTTAAGCGGGTTTTTGAGTGTTAAGAGGATGTTGTTATAGATTAAGATTAAAAATCATCATCGTAGTCATCATCATCGTAGTCATCATCATCGTAGTCATCATCATTTTCTTCTTCTTTTCTTTCTTCAAGGTGGTGTTTCGCGTGTTCACTTTGATTTTCAAAAACTTCTAAATTGTCAATATCATTATTTTGTATGTTCCCGTCTATATGATGAACAACTTCTTCTGGATATAATTTTTCACCTCTTTGAGCTAAATATTCTTCCATTACACAACGATGAACAAGTTTGCCGTTACTTTTATAACAAAGGTAACCATTTTTATTTTCGTAAGTAGCCTCTTCATTAACTGCCATATTTTTATATTGTTGCAATAATAAGTAACTTTCTTTTATAATTATTCTTTATTTTTCAAAATATCTCTGATTTCAGCGAGAAGTTTGCTTTCAGCACTGGGCTCAGGGGGCGTCGGCAATATTTCTTTCTTTTCTTCTTCTTTCTTGAATTTATTTTTAATCTGTAGAAGTATTTTAATCATCAGGAAGACCGAGGCGGAGATTATAAGGAAATCTACAATGTTTTGGATAAAAATACCGGCATTAAGGTTTAGAGCCGCCCTTTCGGCTGTGGCAGAACGGAGGACAATTTTCCAGGCGCTGAAATCGGTGCCGCCTGTTAACAGCCCGACTATAGGCATAATAATATCAGCCACTAGGGAGGAGACAATTTTGCCAAAAGCGCCACCAATGATAACGGCGGTGGCCAAATCAATAACATTGCCCTTAATGGCAAATTCTTTGAATTCTTTTAGTAATTTCATGAATTTTAATTTAGTTGTATTTTAGCATAAAATTGTTCTTTATCCAAGTTTTGTTTTTTTAGCATTGCGAAACTCTTGTATTTTCCTATTTTGTATATTATACTTACTTGTAGTGTGCAAAAAAGGAACTTTATGTATAATATAGCATAAATAATATGTTCAAATCAACAGTTTTAAAGCAAAAACAGGAAAAAGAGAGGCTTCTCTCTTTGCCTTATATAGAGAGGACTAAAGAAAAAGAGGCCAAAAAGTGGCTTAATTTTGATTTAATAAAAGTTGTTCTAGGGCCTCGTCGAGCTGGCAAATCAGTCTTTTCTCTTATGCTTTTAAAGGATCAATCTTTCGCCTATTTTAACTTTGATGACGAATCTCTCCCTGGTGAAGAAAAGTTTGATCTTGACGAACTTATGTCTGAATTACGACAAGCTTACGGAGATACAAAATACGTTCTTTTTGATGAAATACAAAACCTTCCCAAATGGGAGCTATTTGTGAATCGTTTGCATCGAGAAGGATATAATTTAGTACTTACCGGTTCTAATGCGAGATTGCTTTCAAAAGAGCTGGCCACGGCCCTCACTGGTAGACATATTCCCATACAAATATTGCCATTTAATTTTACTGAATTTTTGCGAGCAAAAGGATATGAATTGTCGGTCGATAAACTTTCACTACCAGAAGAAAAAGCAAAATTTCTTGGATATTTAAATGAGTACATGATAAATGGTGGGTATCCGGAAGTGATAACCAAGAATCTTGATCCGCGAGGATATCTTGATGTGTTATTTGACTCCTTACTTTTTAAGGATGTTGTTAAACGTCACAAGATAAGATTTTCCGAGCAAATAGATGATCTTGGCTCATATCTTATAAATAATGTCGCTGGTCAGTATAGTATTCGCAAGCTCGCCAATATTCTCGGTTTTAAAAGCGGAATAACTCTTGAAAGATATCTCGGTTATCTTACTGAGGCTTATCTTATATTTTCTTTACATCGCCATTCAGCCAAAGTAGGATTACGACTAAAGTCTCCCAAGAAGGCATATGTCGTAGATAACGGTTTTATAACTGCCAAAACAGTACAGCCTTCACCGAACACGGGAAAACTTATGGAGAATCTTGTCTTTACCGAATTAGTAAAACGAAGCAACGAATCTAACCGAGAAATATTCTACTACCGAACCAGAAATGATCGGGAAATAGATTTTGCCGTGAAGAAAGGAACAGAAATAGTGGAATTAATACAGGTTTGCTACGAAGCAAATAATCAGGATGTCAAACAGAAAGAAATAAAAGCTTTAATAGAAGCAGGAAAAGAATTGAACGTGACAAAACTCTCAGTGCTTACTTGGAATGATAAACGCACAGTAGAAAAGGACGGTTTCACAATACAGTTTAAGCCATTGTGGGAATGGCTTATTGAGGGGGTTCAAACTGCTTAATTATTTATGAATTTAAATATACAGAAAAAAAGAGTTGAGCCGTTTCTTAAATGGGCTGGTGGTAAATCGCAATTATTGGAACAATTTAAATCATTATTTCCCAAAGAAGGAAGTTATAGACGATACATTGAACCATTTATTGGCGGTGGTGCTGTCTTTTTTTATTTAGAACCAAAAGAAGCTATTATTTCTGATTTAAATAAAGACTTAATTGAAGCTTATAAAATCGTAAAAAGTCATCCCAAAGAATTAATATCTTTGTTAAAAAAATACGAAAAACAACACAGTAAAGAATTTTATTTAAAAATCAGAGATGAATACAACGCTAATAAACTAGATAAAATAAATAAAGCAGCTCATCTAATTTATCTAAATAAAACCTGCTTTAATGGTCTTTATAGGGTTAATAGTAAGGGGGAATTTAATGTTCCATTTGGACAACATAAGAAATTTACAGTTAATAAAGAAGGCATATTAGCTGCCAGTAAAATATTAAAAAAAACTAAAATAGAACACACTGATTTTACACAGGTACTAAAGAATGCCAAGAAAGGAGACTTTGTTTATTTTGATCCTCCATACTATCCATTAAATACTGGCTCAAATTTTACTACTTATACCAGGGAAAACTTTTTAGAAAAAGAACAGGAAAAATTAAAAGAAACTTTTAAGAAACTTGATGCCCGGGGGTGTATACTTATGTTAAGCAATTCAGATACCCCTTATATTAGAAAGTTATACAAAGAGTGGAATATCACTAAAGTAAGCGCTAAGCGTTTCATTAATTGTATAGCCGAAAAAAGAGGAGATGTATTTGAAGTTGTAGTAAGAAATTATAAGTAATATATGTGTTTATATAAAAAGCAAAAAAACTTTGCTCTTTATCATGGTGATTGTTTGGAGGAATTAAAAAGATTCCCTGAGAATTACTTTGATATGATTTTTGCTGACCCGCCATACTTTTTGTCAAACGGTAGTTTTAGTTGTCAAAATGGAAGAATGGTTAGTGTTAAAAAAGGTGAATGGGATTTAAGCAATGGTTTTCAAAAAGATTTTAATTTTCACCTAGAATGGATTAAGGAGTGTCGTCGAGTACTTAAACCTCAGGGAACGATTTGGATTAGCGGAACTTATCACTCTATTTATCAGTGCGGTTTTATTTTGCAAAACACCAAATATCATATTCTAAATGATATATCATGGTTTAAGCCAAATGCGGCCCCTAATTTAAGTTGTCGATTTTTTACTGCTAGTCATGAAACTTTGATTTGGGCTAGAAAAGAGAAGAAGACAAAACACACTTTTAATTATCAAGAGATGAAAAATGGTAATTGGACCGAAGATGAATTTAAAAAACCATATTTACAAATGCGCTCTGTTTGGTCTGTGGGCACACCTAAAAAAGAAGAGAAACAATTTGGTAAACATCCAACGCAAAAGCCATTAGATTTATTAAAAAGAATAATACTAGCAAGCACTAAGGAAGGCGATATAGTTCTTGATCCATTTACTGGCAGCTCAACCACAGGAGTGGCTGCTAATTTATATAAAAGAAATTTTGTTGGAATAGATTCCGATAAAAATTATTTAAATCTTTCTTTGCAAAGATTAAATGCATTAGTATAAAAATATATGGCTAAAAACGCATCTTGGGAACAAATATTTAAGGATTATAAAATTTTAGAACATGATTTTGATAAATCACCGTTTGATTTGTCAGCCGAACAGATAAAAAAATCTTGTCAGAAATTTAAAAAAACTACCGAAAAAGAAGTTCGGATTTTATGCAAACAAGACAGTAGAAAAAGTCGTCCAAATATTTTTGTTTTAAATAATTTATTTATTTTGCCGGTAAAAAATGGTTTTTATAATATAATAAAAGGAGAAGGGTATGTTGATATTCCAGAAATTTCATCAGGTATTATTGAATACGAAACTCAGTTAGGTTTTTCTTTAGACTCATCAAAAGTTGGTAATTCGGAGATGCAGCATTTGGATTTTGCTTATGCATCTAGTTTGATTAGAACTTTTATGGATGATAAATCTTTAGTCTTAACTATAAGGGGGAGAAAATATACGCCAGAATTTGAGTTTTATGTTAAAAAGCAAAAAATAAAAGTATCAAGTGTCCAAACCGAAGTTGACGCGGGTTATGAAGGTAAAGAACAGATTGTTTTAATAGAAGCAAAAAATAAAAAAACAAAAGATACTATTATAAGACAATTGTATTATCCATTTAGACAATGGCAATCAACAACAAAGAAAAAAGTTGTGACTTTGTTTTTTGAAAAAGACGATAAGACCGGAGTTTATTCAATTTGGCAGTTTATTTTCAGAAATAAAAATGATTATAACAGCATTAAATTGGTAAAATCTGCCAGATATGTAATTAAATAATTTATATGAAGCTTTTTAAATTTCATAAAGATATATTGGGACGTAAAAAACGACGATCAAGTTTTTAATTATTTTATAAAATATCTTAAACCAAGCAATATGCTTTGGTTGTATTTTGTAAATTAAGAAAAATGTTTTTACCAATACAAAAAAGATTGAAATCGCTTTAAATAACTTATTTAATTGGTAAAAAAACCTTAACGTGTCAAATAGTCTAAAAATGTAACCATGAGCTAATTCGATTTATAATCCAAGAATGTAACTTTGGCCTCCGGTTTCAAGTCTATTTGGTGCCCAGTCTATTTGATTCGGTACCCTTGACATATTGTAATATTTTTAGTAATATTTTGTATTAATAATTTTTGTATCATTAACAACTAAATAACCCAGACACCATGGAAACAATACCCTGTTTTGCGGAAAAATTGTACATGTTGGCGTTATCGGGTAATGAAAAACCGATACCAGCCGATTATTTATTAGCAGTTTTGGCCTCCTTTTATCTGCGCGGTTTAATTACCGTTGTTGACCAGAAGGTGCGCATCACGCCTGACGGTGAGAGTTGCCTCGCTGAAAAGCGCGGTCTCTCCGACTACGAAAGCTTTGCTCTGAGTGCCATCCAAAATGGCGATCTTATCGGCTTTGCTAACAGCGTGGATGAGGCGATGCTGAAAAAGCACATAATTAAAAAGGGATTTTTAATAAAAGTCCCGCGTTTCAGTCATGTCTCTAAAACAATTCCCGCATTAAGTATAATCTGCTGTCGCTATCAGTTTTCTGAGACGGGGCAGCAAGAAATCAAAGAATTGCTTTTAGAGCGGCAGTTTCTGGCGGGTAGTTTACTTGCCGGTCAAGGGGGTGATACGATTGAATTGGCTATTTTTCCGTCTCTGACGGAAAATCAATCTGATTCTGTTTATTTAATCCCCCTGCGTGAGTATGTCCGCTCGGCACTCGGGGAGTTAATTTCTCTTTTTCATCCTGAGGGAGAATATCCAGCTAACAATATTTAGTAAACTGTCCTTTATACTTCTCCGCTTTATCCATAATATGTAAAATATTGGGGATGAAGCGGTTTTTTTATTTGGTTTTTTGCGCCTCTCTTGTTATAATAATATCATCTTATTATTAATTATTTTCTATGGCGAAACTTAAATTTCCCCAACCTTTAAGCTTGAAAAAGATGATTGGTCCGAGTTTTATTATTCTGGCGCTTGGCCTCGGTTCCGGCGAGATTATCCTTTGGCCTTATTTGGTTGCTAATTATGGCCTCGGCGTCGCCTGGGGGGCAGTTTTGGGCATTTCTTTCCAATTCTTCATTAACATGGAAATTGAGCGCTATGCTTTAGTTAAGGG
>JAKJED010000046.1 GCA_022705575.1 Patescibacteria group bacterium | reverse complement strand
TTTGGTTCTAGTCATATGCACCGCCTTCATATAACAAAGCTTATGCGCTTCACTCCCTGGCGGTCGTTCGGGCTACGCCAAATCGCGGCGAAAAGACTGCCGCGACTTCGCATAAGCAAAACGTTATGGGCAAGTTAAACAAACGAAATAACAGAATGACACAGACAAGAGAACCACCAATTTTTGACACTTCTTAATGTCGTTGCTGACAAATAATTCAAAACCAATAAAAGTGGAGACCAGAAACCACTTAAAAAAACGGGGCGACACCGAAAAGCCAAACGAGTAGGAAAATTAAATTTAAACAAAATGGAGAGTAAATTATGGAAAGTAAATTTTTAACATTTATCAGACCATATCTGTCATACATTGACGATGGTCATTTTTTTCGTAAGCCATTTAGTTGGCTTTACTCCTTACTTGCTGTGGTGAACTTATTGCTACCACTTTATGTATTTTACCAAGCAAGTCAAAACAGAATATTTGATATGTCAGCAAAATTTGTAATTGTCTTTTTACTCTTATGGGTAATAGTTGCTTTTACAGGTTGGGTAAGTTTTCAGCTTTGGTGGGACAGAAGGTCAAAAATAAATATGTCTTCAACAGCTGGAGATGAATTTGTTGCGACACCAGTATTTTCACATTTTATTCAAACACTTGGTGAGTGGTTTGGAACTTATATAGGACTTGTAGGTTTTGGTTTTGCGCTTTTGGCGACCATAATACTTGGTGATGAAGGTCGCTATTTAGGTCTTATTCTTGGAATACCATACTTAAATACAGGATGGATGGCTGTGATAACTATGCCAATTATTGGATTTTTAATTATTGTGGTTTCAAGATTTTTATCTGAACAAATTAGGGCTTTAGCATCGATTGCAAACAACACTAAAAAACAACAAACCAGCCCATAACAGCACATTGGCGGATATGGCGGGTGCAGTGGTAAATTGAACTATTGTGCTACTATAAAACTTTAGTGGTAGTTTGACAGTTTAGTGCTTCTAATCCCGCCACATCGCCAATCTGCAAACCGTTATATGAAAGCGGCGCATGATCTATTCCAGTGTGTGAATACAGGAAAATTGCATTTATATAAAAAAATTACTAGAGTCCGAAAATATTTTGCAGGAAATTTTATTCATAAAGTTTATGGTATTCATTATCTGAAATTAGCCCTTCATGGATGAAGGGCTAATTTTTTTAGACAAATAAATATCATAATTAATTTTTTAATTGATGATAGTTTATATAAATTAAAAGCCCTATTATTAAAATAATAGTATATAAAAGTAAAAATGCTTTTGCCCAATTTTTTTTATTAGGATTTGTGTCTTTATCAATAACCCACAAAATAAATAAAAAAATGTTAACAATCGGGATGCCGGAAATAATTATAGAAAAAAACCATTCCTGCATTGATATAATTTCATTATTATTTTCATTATTATTCATTTATATCCCCTAGGTTATCGGTAAAACGCTAAAATAAAGTTGTTTATTGATTTTAGTTGTTTTCAGCTATAACTGTATTTATATGATTAACAAACTCCTGAACTTTGTTTTTTTCTAATATTGATATAGCGTAGCCCTGTGCCTGCCCACCATTATTTGCTATACTAAATTCAGCTGTATAGCACATGAGAATAAAAATTATACCCAGAATTGTCATAAAGAGGCCAAAGATAACACTACTTCCGAATGAAAAAATTCCGATGAGAAAGAAAACTAATCCAAATAGTAGTACTTTGATTGATAATTTTGTTGAAATGGCAACTGATGCAATATTCTTTAATGGTTGTGAAATTTGAGCTTTTCCTAATGGGATGAAACCAAGAATAGTGTTTGGAGAATGCCCAGTTATTCTTTTATTCGTTAATTTATAATTAGCTTTAAGCCAAAACATAATAATGTTTACGACAAAGTTTTCTTCTCTAAGAATTTGTTCATCTGTAGCTAACACTGTAGACATGATATACTCTCCTTAAGATTTTAATTTGTTTAGGTTAGAATAAAAAAATTTATAATTTTTTTTATTGTTTTATTTTATATGCTTTATATAAAAAAGTCAACTCTATTTTAAAACTAAGATTATTTTTTTTTAATGATAATGGCGCTAATAGAAGAGATTTTTAAAAACGCTAAAGAATTATAAAAATATTTATTTTCAAATAAATCTATTGTATAAAACACTTTTAATATTTCATAATTGTTTTTTTTGAGCACTCGTATTGAGTTAACTGCTTGCTTTGGTTCTAGTCATATGCACCGCCTTCATATAACAAAGCTTATGCGCTTCACTCCCTGGCGGTCGTTCGGGCTACGCCAAATCGCGGCGAAAAGACTGCCGCGACTTCGCATAAGCAAAACGTTAT
>JAKJED010000045.1 GCA_022705575.1 Patescibacteria group bacterium | reverse complement strand
TAGTCATAGCAGACTAGTGAAAACACTTTACTATAAGAAAAACAAAAAAGCAAGTCTTTTAAATGGCTAAGCCTGTTAAGAGCGAAAAGAGAAACATAATAAAAGGAGCAACTAATTTCCAGATAAATAGTATAAAGAAAATTAAAATAAAGAAGCCGTAGCGAGAAAGAAAGACTTTGAAATTAAAAAATCTGGCTGGTAAAAGTGAAAATAAAACCTTTGAGCCATCAAGTGGAGGAATTGGAATTAAATTAAAGAAAGCCAAGACTAAATTAGTAATAACAATAATTGAAGTTATCTGATAAAAAGGACTTAGGGCAAGAGAATCTGAAATAATAGGCAATCCAAAATACATAGCCCCTCTGATAATAATTGAAAAGAGCAGAGCCATCAATAGATTAGCAACTATACCAGAAATAGCCACAACTAATTCGCTGTGTTTCCATTTTCTTAAATTATTAGGATTATAAGGAACTGGTTTAGCCCAGCCAATAACAAAACCAGAATTGGTCAAAATTAAAATAAGAGGCAAGATGACAGAACCAAAAGGATCTAAGTGTTTGAGTGGATTTAATGTCAATCGCCCCTTAAAATAAGCTGTTTTGTCACCTAAAAGATAAGCTGAATACCCATGAGCTACTTCATGAATAACAACTGACATTATTAAAACAATGATATAAAAAATAGCGTTAATTCCTGTCATAAAAATATAGTAATAAAAGAGAAAAACCTTATTCGGTTTGCATTATTACAAGATATATGATAGCATAATCTCGCATATGACAAAAGTTTGCCCAATAACAAAAAAAAGTTCTAAGGTCGCTGGGGGATACTCCAACACTGTTCGTGCTACCAAATTTAACCCAACGGGCATGGTTCGCAAATACGCTAATTTACAGAAAAAAAGAATTTATGTTCCAGAGTTAAAAAAATATTTCACCCTAACAATCTCGACTAAAGCAATCAAAACAATAAACAAAAACGGCGCTTACGCCACCCTAAAGAAAGCCGGAATTATAAAATAAAACCCTGACGAATGCTCAGGGTTTTATTTTATAAAAATATTTTGGCCGTCAGATAATAAGACGATATTCCCCTCTTCAAATGTAATAAGTTTGGGGATTTTTAATTTTGATAAGCGATCTAAAATTTCTTCAGCCGGATGACCGAAGCGATTATTTTTCCCGGCTGAAATAATCGCTAAATCTGGGCTAACTTTTTCCAACCAAAATAAACTAGATGATGTTTTTGAACCATGGTGTCCTAAAAGTAAAACATCTGAATCAATGGTTTTTTCCTGTTCGTTCCAAATAATTAAACTTTCGTTGTAAATTGTTGAATCTCCAACAAATAGAAAAGATTTTTGTCCATAGCTTAGCTTGGAAACGATTGATGTCTCATTGCTCTCAAAGCTGGAAATACTTTGATTAGGGAAAAGAATATCTAAATATATTTTCCTCTCTGCGTCTAAAACAAAACGCTCTCCCCTACGAGCAATAATTTTATTTAGATTATTTGTTTCAATTTTACGGTCTAATTCTAAAGATAAAGAAGTCTCGGAACTTTGGTCGGTCATTAAAATATTATCTATTTCATAAGTCTCAATTAAAAGAGGGGCTCCGCCAATGTGATCTTGATCACGATGAGTTAAAATAACTAAATCAAGCGAACGGTCAGCAAAAGGCATAACTTTTGAGAGCTTGGCCAAAGTAGCAGATGATGGACCGGTGTCAATTAAAACTTGTTTTTTGTTTGGAGCTTCTATATATATGGCATCTCCTTGACCTATATCAAGATAAACAACTTTCAAAAAGCCAGACTCCCCTTCTTGTTTAAGAGATAAATAAAAGATAAAAATTCCTACTAAAAGAATAGACAAAACTATTAAATATCCAATTTGTTTTTTACGATTTGTCATTTTTTATAAAGATCCACCAAATTAAAAATAAATAAATTAAAATTGTTAGCCAAAGTGGAAAAGAACGAATAAGAAAACTAGAGAAAGAAAGTGAACCAAAAAAATGAATAACAATTAAAATTAGAGACAACAAAAAATCTGCTAAATAAGCAAAAATTATAGATATCGCCGGCCAAATAAAACCAGCCAAGCCAGTGATGAAGACAAAAAACATGGCGTAAGGAATAATTAAAGCAATAATTGTATTAGTTGGAATTGAAACAATTGAGAAGACCCCGGTCAAATAAAGAAGCAGTGGCAAAACAGCGATTGAAGCTGAAATAGTGGCAGTAATTATTTCTCTTAAACCCAAGCGCGCCGGAATAAAACGAAAAAATCTGATAAGTTTCGGGCTAATAAATAAAACTCCAGCCGTAGCGATAAAAGATAATTGAAAGGACATATCCATTATAATTCTAGGTGAAAAAACAATCATAATCAAACCGGTGATAACTAGGGCTCGGCCCGCTTGATATGTCCTGCCGGTTAATCGGCCAA
>JAKJED010000044.1 GCA_022705575.1 Patescibacteria group bacterium | reverse complement strand
AGAATCTTCAGAAAAATTTATAATTGATGACACCGAAGTTGGTTATAATGCGATTAAATCAATGAAGTATATACCGAAAGAAATAATATATAAGAAAAAATAACTGCCACTAACACGCGCCTATGCTCATCTGCTGGCTAAAGTGCAATTTGGAGGTTTTGCTCCCGCAAATCGCAGGCGCGCATAGCCTTGGTCGTTGGGTGCAAGTGTAAAAAAAAACGACATAGCGGACAATTTGCTATTTAAAGACAAAAAAAGGAAAACGAAATAATAAACAGCCCAAATACAAAATACACATTAGTGGTTTACGCAAGTTTGATATTTTGTATTTACGAATGTTTTATATTTGTTGCGTAAATAAGACGTTGGCAGTCACCTTAAAAAAGACACAGCACAAATGAAAAATTCTGACTTAAATAAAGTAGTATTTTACTCGAAAGACGATATGGCAGGCGGACTCGAACTACAAAAAGGAGAACATGTTTTACGGTCTGACATAAAATCAAATTACACAGATATAAACGATATTTTTGAACTATACAACATAAAAAAATACATTGACAACGAATTGTATTTGAAAAGTTGGACTAACGATGACATTACCAATTTCAAACAAAAAGCAGCAGAATTTGGAAAAATCATAGGACAATTTATGGCTACAATTAACGATAGTAACGTTGAAAATTTATATGAAAACACTTTGCAAATTTACGTTCATTCGTTTTGGGAATTAGTCAATAATCAAAGTGTATACAAACGAATTTCTAGGTCTATTTTTAGCAACATTCTTTCAAATGAGCCATACATAATACACGAGATTTTAACTCACAAAAACATAGTTGACCATTACGATAATGAAATTAGACTTTTCTTATTAACATATTCTCAATCTGCTGAAATATTACTGTCGGTTTATGAGGTCAAGGATGATTTTCAAAAAAATCAAAAATTTATTCCTAAAAGTTTAACCGTTGATGATAAGGAAACGATTCTTTCAAACTATTTAGATTCCAATGATGTAAACTATAATTACATTGGTCTTATCCAAAACGTAAGAAACAGGAATGATTTTAAGGTGTCTGATAAAACACGCTTAAAAGCGAAGCGTTTGCTTAATAGCGAAACTGAGAAATTCTACGCTGAAAACAATGGAATGAAATATGGTGTTTCAGTTAGTTTTTCTGAAAAAACAAGCAAAGTTAAAGACTGTGTTATTGATGAGAATTTCATAATAAACTATACATATAGCTTAGATTTCATTAAGCAAAACTGTGACCCATATTCGCTATTTCAAAATTTTAAAATTTTATTCAAATACATAGACCATCAACATAGAATCAATCTTGTAAGCAAAAAAAATAAAATGGGCGTATTTGAAAGAATTATAGGCGTCCATTCCCAAAATGAGTACAGAAGAGGTACAGAATTTAATCTAATGGAGATGACCTCGCATCTTCAAGTAGTAGCATACAATAAAGTACTTAGCGACTTAGGTATTTTATTGGAAAATGTTTTATATCAAGTTTTCACTTCATCATTCCAAGAAAAGTTCGGGTTTGCAAACAATGCAAGTTTCTCAATACCCACAGCTAAATCATACTTCGAAAAAGTAAGATTACTAGCTCCTGAGTTTGAGTCAGTATTAAAACAATTCAAACTATTTGTTGAAGACGGGAGTATAGATTTTGAGCTATTACAAATTTCATCTAATCCAACCGCTATAAAAGACATTC
Source organism: Patescibacteria group bacterium (assembly GCA_022705575.1). Lineage (GTDB taxonomy): Bacteria > Patescibacteriota > Minisyncoccia > RBG-13-40-8-A > RBG-13-40-8-A > JAKJED01. The sequence goes on along the minus strand of JAKJED010000044.1, from coordinate 840 downwards.
CTAGCTTAAACAAGAATAAGTATTTATACTTCAACGAAGAGAATAAAGAAATGATGGGTTGTATAAATCTGTTCTTCTCTGATCAAACCTCACTTGCTTTTGTTGAACCCTTTAAAGATAAGCATTTTCATACTTTTTCCGATTTACTTGCAAAAGAAAAAGTAAAATATAGCAGTTATAAGTCACATCAAAAATCTCAATTAAATTATTTAATAGACAAAGGGTTTATAAATATTGACAGCAACGATTTTATTCAAATCACAAATCCAGCAAGAATAATAATACTTAAAGATTTATATCTCAATGAAGTTGCTTCTTTCTATCGTTATTCGTTTGAATTGCAACAAGAAGCCCAACAGATGGAGGTTGAGAAAATTATATTCTTTGATAGCACTTTGTTTTCTAAACCAGAACAAGACTATTTTAATTATTTCTTGAACAAAAGTGAATTTACAAATGGCTTAGATTTAAGGAATAGTTATTTACACGGTACTCAAGCAAAACCGGATGAAATACAAAAGCACAAGTATGCTTATTTTACATACTTAAAACTGCTAATCTTGACATTTTTAAAAATAGAAGATGATTTAATAATTTATAAAGAGCTTAAAAATAGAAAATGAAAGGGCGAACTGCTAACATTGTGTATAAAACATTGGGGTTTAAGTGGTTAATTCAAGCGTTCTACCCCGCATCGGCGTTTGTGTCGGCAGATAGTGATGAAGCCCGCAATCCCTTACTGCATATAGCCTCAAACGTTAGCGGCAGGTGTAAAAAACGACACAGCGGACAATTTGCTATTTAAAGACAAAAAAAACGAAATAATAAACAGCCCAAGTA
>JAKJED010000043.1 GCA_022705575.1 Patescibacteria group bacterium | reverse complement strand
TAAAAATTATAATAGTTATTTAAATAATTGTCAACAATTGTCAACTTAATAATCAAATAATAGTAAAAAATTGATATTTTGTCAATAGTGTGTGCTGAATATATAAAAAAATAAAAGGAATATTATTTAAATAATATTCCTTTAATATAAGTTAAAAAATTATTTAATCTAAGAAAAGCTCAATTCAACCAGTCCTTTTTCTTAAAATAATAAAGCATCAACCAAGAACCTAAGCCCATAATTAATAAAATAATCCAAAAACCATAACGCTGGTCGACAAAAGGCATATATTTAGCGTTCATGCCAAAAATAGCCGCTAACAAGGTTAGAGGAAGAACAATCACAGAAAAAAGAGTTAAGGTTTTCATGATATTATTCATCCGGTCGTTCAGTAAAGACTCGTTAGTATCATTTAAAACTTCAACCATCTCTTTCTGATTATCTAACATCTCCCAAATACGTTTAGAGTGCTCCACTAAGTGACCATACTGCTTCTTCAGAGAATCTGGAGGGACTAGAGAACTGCGCATACTCATCAGCTTCTGTAAAATATTTTTATGATTCTGCATGATCTTGCGGATATTAATAATATTGCGGCGCAAATTAAGAATCTTCGCTACTGCATCTTTCTGCTGTTGCTCAAAAATCAAATCTTCGACCTCCTCTATTGCCAAGCTATTTTGATCAATCAAGGAATAGCAGGAATTAAGCAAACGATCAAGAATCTCATAAAGCAAAGTAGCAGAAGATTCGGTGTTATAAGAAAGTAGAGAATTCTGATCTTTCTTGGCGTTGTTAAATAATTCATTTAGGGCCGGCAAATTGTCATTATGCAAAGAAACCAAGTAGCCGTGACCGATAAAAAATTCAATTTCACCGGCAATAATTTTGCCTTTAAAAAAGGTGGGAAAGTGGAGGATTAGAAACAGATAACCATTATCTTCCGCCACCATTGGCCGCTGCGAAAAAACCGTCGCTACAGAAGCACGTAAATATTCAAGATTAAAATTATATTCTTTCCTTAAATAGTCTATTTCCTTGCGTCCGGCGTCAATAATATTAATCCAGGACAAAGACTGTTCAGTACCGGGCTTATCAATAAGCAGGCATTCTATTTTCTGACTAATTTTTTTGTAATAACCCATATAGAAAGAAAAGTAACGGAAAATAAAATATTTTTGACTCCGTGACTTTTTTGTAATAAAATAAGGATAGTTTTTATTGCTTTTATTATATCAGAATTAACAGTGAGAGGGAAGTGATTCGAATCAAATGGTGCAAAATGTAACCATAGAGCTATTCGACAAATGATTGTAAAATGTAACCATAAAACCTAACTAAATTAAGGTTCAAATCTATGGTTACTACAAAAATGAGCATGCTATCAAGAAAAGAGTTGTTACGTCGTCTAAAGCCAAGATATCTGAGAGCCAACAAGTCGGAGAAGTCAAAGATGTTAAAAGAGTTCTGTCAAAATACCGGCTATAATAGAAAGTATGCAGTGAGGATTTTGTCTCCTAGCCACGAGTACCGCTCCAAAGTCATTAACCGCCAGAGCCACTACAGCTATACCAATGAAGATGTTTTCTGGCTCAAGAAGATCTGGGAAATCATGGATTATGCCTGCGGTCAGAGATTGGCACCGCAGTTAGCAGAGATTATTGATAAATTAGTATTTTTTAAAGAGCTGAATATTCCGGAGGCGACGCAGGAAAAGTTAAAGCATATTTCCTCAGCAACTATTGATACTAGGTTGAAAAGATTTAAAAACGAACTCCGATTAAAAATTAATTCCACCACTAGACCGGGTAGTCTGCTCAAGAAACAAATTCCCATTAGAACCGTGAGTTGGGACGAAACCAGAATCGGCTACTGTGAACTGGATACGGTTGCCCATTGTGGCGATAGCGCCAATGGTGAATTCATATCCAGCCTGGATTTAACGGACATTTTAACGCAATGGACGGAAACGGAGGCAATTATGGGCAAGGCCCAAAGTCGGGTAATTAGCGGATTGGAAAACATTAAAAATCGTTTGCCGTTCCCATTATTAGCCATTGATCCGGATAATGGCAGTGAGTTTATTAATTGGCAGCTGTTTGAATACTGTCTGGCCAGAACGATTGAATTTACCCGTGGGCGGCCCTATGCTAAGAATGATAACGCCCACATCGAACAGAAGAATTGGACCCAGGTGAGAAAGGTATTCGGTTATAGCCGGAGAGAAACGGAAAGAGAACTAGATTTAATGAATGATTTATATCGAAATGAATTGCGTCTGTACAAGAATTTCTTTATGGCTAATGTGAAACTGATTGAGAAAAAACGGGTCGGTCAGAATGGCGAAAAAATCAAGCGAATTTATGACCGAGCTAAAACTCCTTATCAACGAGTGCTGGAGTGCGAGCAAGTGAGCGAGGAAAGCAAACAGAAACTAAGGGAACAATATGCGACGCTTAATCCAGCCGAACTACGACGCCAAATTAAAGCTAAATTGGAAAAACTTAACAATCTTAATCAAATAATTATTAATCAAATCATAGACTTGAAACCGGAGGCCAAAGTTACATTCTT
>JAKJED010000042.1 GCA_022705575.1 Patescibacteria group bacterium | reverse complement strand
CAAGTGTCCAGGGAGTTCTAATTCCCACAAAAAAATTGCGCGGCGCTTTGGGTAACAAATTACCCAGAAAAATGAACAACAAACCAATCAATACCTGAATTAATTTAATTGCCGGTTCTTTACCCCGGGCTGCAATATATAGACAATAGATATTAATTAAAGCCAAAAAAAACAGCAAAATGAAAGTTATGGCTGGTATAAAATTTTCGTTTCTTTTGCTATAACGCCTATACCAAGGCGAATAATAGGGCATCAAAAACATCAATAGAAACAGTCCTAAACTTACACCCACATTAAATAAAGCGGCATTAGTTTTAGTTGTCCAACCGTCTATTTCATTGTGAATGTTCCAATGAATGGGTATTTTAGCATCCGCTGGTAAAATAGACAAAAAATATCCCATCAGGATAAATTGTAAAACTATGACCAGAATTGACCATTTGAATCGCTTCAGTCGTAACATTTATACCTCTCTTTTGTTTAAAATTTCCGCAATATATGCCAGAATGTCTTCAAAGACAGTAGTATTCAAGGCATAATAAATATACTGTTTTTTCTTGATAGCTGTAATTAAATCAGCATTTTTCAAAATTTTTAAATGTTCACTTAAAGCCGGTTTGGAAATATCAAAATACTTGGCAATATCTCCTGCACTCATTGTTCCCCTTTTTTTCAAGAGCAGCAAAATCTTTCTCCGGTTGGCATCAGCTATAGCTTTAAAAAAGGAATCGGACATACTTAAACTCCTTGGTCTAAAAGCAGACAATTATTATTATGTTTAATTAAATACCTAATTAAACAAGAGCCGAAATATGTCCAGTATTTTCTCTGCTCTTTTTCTGCAAACTTAACTTTTTTTCAGAGTTAAATACTACGCAGGCGAGAGGTTTTAATATATCTTAAGAATAAATTTGCAAAAAGATAAAAAAATCCTTGACATTTTAATAGCAAGATAATCCTAAACCAAAATCTTATAGTAGGAGTTACTATTATGAAAAAGTCCTTATTTACTATCGTTCTGGCACTTTTTGTAAGTGCTAACTTTTCCACCGTCTGGAATGTGAATAACATTTCCGGAATAGCTGCATATTTTAATGACTTACTTTTCGCTTGTAACTCGTCTGAATTATGCGATTATGGGACTGTCCCGAAACTAAAAGTTAGTATTGAAACGGTAAACATAAGCCATTTTAAAGAACAATCTACTCTTTACGATACATCTTTGTATACCTGAAAATGGCAAAAAATGGACTTTTGAAAGGTTGTGAGACAAACCCATTACAGTAGCCTTGGAAGCAAGCATTGTTCATTTACAGCAAGATGGCGAATATCAGCTCGTTATGTATACAACCAATGCTCGCGGACAAAAAAGTTTGTCCGAATACAAATTCTTTACAGCGGATTTTAGTCCCAATAATGTTGTTCTATCCATCAATGGAATTAATCTTACCCTAACCGGGGATGGAATTATTGGAGCAGACCAGTGAAATAAACCAAAGAAATGTAGATAAATTTTGGGAAAGCAGTTGAAAATCGTGGCTCAAAACTTTTCCTGTAGTTAAAAAAATAAGAGATAAGAGAAAAAGTAAATTTTTTACTTGACATCTTTTAATACATTCATATGATGTAAATCAGAAAATATGAGGTGATTGTTATGGATTTGTTAACCAAATTAATGAGTATCGTATTTGTCTTAATTTTATTTGCTATCCTCGTAAAAGATACATTCTATAGACCTAAGAAGAAAAACATACAAAAAGGAGAAATAAAAATATGGAACCCCCTCGTTATTATCAACAACCTAATATGAATGCTCAGTTCAATCCGTACCCCATGCAATCTTTCTATCAACCAGTTCATTATCCTGGATTAAGAACGATTTCTGTAATCCTTCAAGTATTTGCTATCTTAGTGTTTGCTGCCAGTTTAGTTGGTGCTATAGTTATTTTATCAACTCATTTTATAAGTTGGACTACAGGCTTAGTTGTATTATTAGTAGGAATAGTAAATGCTTTGATTTTATTAGCAATTTCTGAATTGATAAAAGTATTTGCCGATATTTCTATCAGTACCAGAGCGACGCTTAATCATTTTTTGGAGGTGACTTTAAGAAAGACGCAGGAAGAAAACAAACAATAACAACATATCAGGTAGTAAATTAAAAGATTTTTACCAATTTTAACTTTGTCCAAAGGCAAATTATAAGTTTTATATTTTCTTACTTAGATAAACTTATAATACAATATCCAGATTGATAAATTAGTAATAAATAGAAAATTTGTAAAAAAAAGCTATATAGTCAGAACATAACAGTTAAACAACAAGAAAGCCCGCAGGGCGATACAGTTATAGCGATGGGTGCGTAAGCCCCTCGGGAAAAGAGTAATATCATTATTAATTTATTTCTCAAAACCTTGTCCAAAAAAGCCCCCTAAGGGCGACACTTAAAATTTTCCCAAGAGCCAAAACAAGTTCAAAATAGAAGTGTCGCCCTTGGGGGCTCTAAAAAAGTTTGAAAAGGTTTAAAAATCTCTATATGTTTAAACTTACGAGGGGCTTACGCCACCATCGCTATCATTGTATCGCCCTGCGGGCTTTTAAATTTACAAGATAAAATTTATAAGACAGTCACTTCTCTTTTACTATATATGTACTATCATAATGGAAAATATATAAGATACAATGGAGGATT
>JAKJED010000019.1 GCA_022705575.1 Patescibacteria group bacterium | reverse complement strand
ATATTTGGTCCAGTCAATATTAATTTTATCGCCAATCGTCTTCGCCTCTTCGGTTGTAAATTCTTTTTTTGCCATAAAATTATTTTATCTTATCGCTTCTCCCTCACTTTAATTTTGTTCATTGTAAAAGTTGGTTTGGTTTAATTTTTATATTATTATTTTTGTTTTTCACGTGCTAATTTTAGGATTTCTATTATTTCTTCTAAATCATTTTTGTTTTCTAGATTTATGTAAAAACATGGTCCGTTATAAAAATTTTGAACACCTTCGCTGAGTTTATTAATTTTATGTTTTTTAATTATTTTTTCCGCTTCTTCAGGTGAAAGCATTATTACAATCCTGATTTTTCTTTTTCTTGTTTCAAGATAAGCAAAATTTTTATTTTCTCTTAGCGAAATGTAATATTTTTGTGGATTAATTTTTATATTTGGATTAAACATCAAAACAGACTCCTTAATTTGTTCATAAAGATTTACTATTTTTTGGTCAATTCCTTCAATATGAAAATTTTCAGAATATGTATTTTCGCTATCATTTTGTAAAATAGGTTTAATAAATTCAATCTCTTCGAAATCGGGATCTAATGTAAAAATTATTTCGTTTTCGCATGTATATTGTTTTAAAATTTCGACTGTTACCATTTTATCCCAAGTATCTGTATATGTTTTCATAAGTTCATAAATTTCTTCTTTCTCTCTGTCCATAATAATTAAAATGTTCTGACTATTTTCAATTATATCTTTAATCGTTTTATAAATTTCTTTTTCTCCCGAATAATCTTTAAATCTTTTTTCTATTTCCGAATTTTGTTGAATAAAATGAAATATTTTATCAATAAGATTATTTCTGTTTTCTGAATTTTTAAAAAATGCAAAAAATTTAGTAATTTGCGGAAATATATGACGATAAAAATCATGTTTAGCCAACTCAATCTCTACGAGATAAAATTCTGGATTTTCTTTATCTCTAAAATCAAAAAGAAGACCATCGGGAATACTTGATCCTAAAGCATAAGTGTCAATTCTATTTTTTAAGTCCAAATAAATTGCTTTGAAACCAAAAAGTCTATTTGAATTGTCTTTTACAATTTTTTCAAATTTTTCTTCCGAGTCAAAGCTACTCTCTAAAAATTTTCTGTTATTTAAAAATATTGCCGATTTTATAAGTTTATTTTATTAATTTTATTATTATTTTTCCCAAACAATATGTCCGTTTATATTGTGTTTTTCATAAGCTTCTAAAACATCAACACAAAATTTTATTAATTCTTTATTATTTTCTTTTTTTGCCAATTCGTATAAATGAATAAACATTTTTTTGCCTGTCTCGGTTTGTTTGAGATTTTTCTTAATAAAATTGTGCTTTGAGCATAAAGTTTGTCCATTTTCAAGCGTAGCCTCTCCGCCTAAATCTTTGGGCTTTATATGATCTGCATGCAATTCTAGTCCTTCTTTTCTTCCCATCCCACAAACAACGCACTTATAATTGTCTTTTTTGAAAATAGCTTCTTTTTGAGCGGAAGTAAAATCTTCTAATTCTCTTTTATGTTCCTTTTTAGGATCGTATTTATAAACTCCTTTGGCAATTTTTATTAAAAATCCACTTTGCGACAATTGACGAATTGCTCTATCGGGATCACGAAAGACCTTTCCGGTTCTTTTTTTGTATGTTGCCACAACCCAATCAACAACTTCGGGATGTTCAATGTCTCTATTCGGATTTTTCTTAAAAAATTCAATAAGTAAGTCTTTTTGTACTAAATTATTGTTTTTTTGTTTCATAATATCATTTTATTAAACTTGATTGATTAATTTTTGTTTCTTGTTGTAAACGATTTATGGCTATATTACAATAATCTTTATCGATATCAACCCCAATCCCCTTTCTTTTGTGTAAGTATGCCGCAATAAGCGTTGATCCGCTACCAACAAATGGATCTAAAACTGTGTCTCCAACAAAACTAAATAATTTTATACATCGTCTTGGCAGCTCAACCGGAAATGGTGCTGGATGGCCACCCGCTCCTTTTTTGCTCTGCCCATTAAATGTCCAAACACCACTAGTCCAATCCATAAATTCTTGTTTTGTAATATCATTTCTTCTGCTACCGCCAAGTTTTTTCCAACTTTCCTTATATAAAACTAATATTAATTCAACCGGAGCGATAACATAAGGAGCAGAAGCCGACATGTATGAACCCCATGCAGTACGACGAGAAATGTTTCCCTCATTCCAAATAATGGTAGAATGATATTTCCAGCCAATATCTTTTGCGATTTTTGTAATATCTGCTCCTACGGATTTTTGACCGCCTTTGTTTTTATCGAGTGGAATATTCAATAAAAATCGCCCATCTTGTTTTGCTAAATCGAAACATTTTTTAATCCATTTTTTGGTAAATTCTAAATAATCTTCATAAGTCAAATCATCTCTATGAGAATTATAATGAATATCAATATTATAAGGCGGCGAAGTGACAATCAAATCTATCGAATTTTCTGGAATTGTTGTAATCTTCAAAATATCTTCGTTAAAAATCGCCACTCCATCTTTTTCAAAATGTGGTTTTTGCATACGTTTTCATCATACCACCTTTCTTTTTAAAAGTGTAGACCAAACAAAAAATCGCCTTTAAGCGATTTTTTTATATGAGAACTATGATTAACGCGGCAAAACAGAAATTTTAGCAACAATTACATTTTGGGTCGTAATTGCATTTTTTATACGCTTTCATGATTACTATAGACAATATAAATGCGATTGTAAAAAAAATTGCTCCACCGAAACAAGGAGTTAAAAATGGAATTGTTCCGGCATCTGCACAACCAAGCGAACAACTCTTTTTGTTCCACCAATTAATTAATTCGATTATAAAATTTGTCCAAGCGAACAAAAATCCAATCAATAAAACTATAAATTGCGCTTTAATAAGTGATTTCATATACTTTTATTTTTTATTTTCCTCAATTAATTTTTTAACTCGCGCTATTTCCGGAGCTATTTTTGAAAATTCTTCTTGTGCTTTTTTTGATTGTTCAGAATTTGAATAATTTTCTCCCATTGCTATCAATTCTTTAGCCTTTTTTTCAAGTGCTTTTAAATATCCCTCGGGAGTACGATGTTTTCTGATATCTGTTTCTTCTAATTCAACTTTTTCACCTTCTTCTAAATTTTCCAATCCCAATTGTTCATTTTTTTCCATATTTTATTTTTACTTAATTTAATAGACAAAACAAGATAAATTATAGCATAGCAAAAATCATCCAACAAATAAAAGTGGGCCGCGCGGCAATGCCGCGTGGCCCATACACAATTATGCTCCACCTTTTTTGTCTCGAGACCTCCGACTTATTCTCCAGTCTCTCCATAGAGCCAGAAAAGTCGCAACACCCCAAGCAAGCAAAACCCCTCCCAGAATCCGAATAATCACGATAGACATATCTCCACGTTGAATAATATTTCGATCCACCAAACAAAAGAAAATTCCCAACCCAACAAACAATACCAGCACTAGCAAATTTTTCATTTATTGTTTCCTCCTTAACAAGATATTGTTATTATAGCAAATGTGTTTTATTTTTTCAAGACAATATTTTGCTAATAAATAAGTATTAAAAGCATAAAATATCATTAATGAAAAAAACTCGGTTTTAACCTTAACAACACAAAAAAGAGGGTTCACAAGAACCCTCTTTTTTATATCTATTAATATTTGCTTACTCTGTTGTTTTGCCGTCAAATTCCGGCGAATTCGCTTCTGCTTCTGTTTTGGTTGCGCGCACAACCCCATCTTGATGGTGCGCAGGAGAATAAATCGTATATAGTTTTAACGGCGCTGAATCAGAAGTGTTGATAATATTATGTTCTGCCCCAGCCGGGATAATAATTACATCTTCAGCGATCAATTTATATTCATTGCCGTCAATAATCGCTTTGCCTTCCCCTTCTTCAAATCTGAAAAATTGGTCATTGTCGGGATGGGTCTCCATACCAATTTCTTCGTTTGGTTGTAGAGTCATTAAAACCAATTGTGAGTGTTTCCCCGTATAAAGAACTTTTCGGAAATTTTCGTTATTTTTAACGTCATTTCCAATATTTGTATGATATCCTTTCACCCTGTTAAATAAGATTTGAGTCGATTCCTGAGAAATAATTTACCATGATGGGTTTTAAGATATTTCTCTCGGTGAGTAGCATCTTGTTGATTTAAACATGCTTCATAATAAATCAATTTTAACGGTCTTCGGTCCTTTATCGCATCTACTTTACCTTTTTGGTGCAACTCAAATCTTAATTTTAAATTATTAGTATACCCTGTGTAAAATTTATTATCTTTCTCCGACCTTAATATATATGTGTAAAACATAAAAAGATAAATTTAAAATTATTTAACAGGGTAAATACATTTTCCTTTTAATTGTTATCTCTTAATTTTTCCGCTAAAATTTTTAATTCTTCAAAGTTAGCCTGAGGACCGAGTGTAGTTGAAATCTCGCCTTCGTGCCCGTCGTATACAGGATAAAGTTTTACATGAGCGTGATTTACCCCCAATCCCTCCATAATCAAAACCATTCTTTTTGGCTCTAATTTTTTCTGCAAAATTTCCGCAACGCTTCTGCTGACCAACATTAATTTTTGATAAACATCTTCCGGTATTTTTAACATATCTGATTCATAATGATTTTTAGGCAAAACCAAAGTCATCCCCCTGGTGTTCGGATTAATGTCTAAAATGGCTAAAAATTCTTCGTTTTCCCAAATTTTAAAACTTGGTATTTCTCCTTTTATAATTTTACAAAAAATACAATCTTCCATATTTAATTTATTATTTCCGGCTGGCTATCTTGATTAATTTTTATTTTATATTCTTTATATTCCGCCTTAATCTTATTATCGCTTTTTTCCAATAAAATTTCAACTGCTAAGCCTTGCATCGTTTCTTCAGACCAATACTGGTCAAAAATAAAATTACCCAACGAATAATAAATTTTTTTGCCTTTATACTCTTCGCTTGGCTGAACAACATGCGGGTGTCCACCCAAAATCAGATCCGCGCCAACATCAATAAATTGTTTCGCTTTTTTAATTGTGCTATCTGCGGGAAATTCTTTATATTCCGCGCCCCAATGCGGAACCACAATCAAAAAATCAACTTGCGGTCTAATTTTCTTAATCTCTTCCAGCGCATTTTCAAAACCCTCTTCAATTAATCCGTGATAACCGATAAATCCGATTTTAATTTCGTTTTTTTCAATAATCGTTGATAAATTTTCTTGTTGATTATGATAATTGCCAAAATAATTTATATTTGCTTCTGACAAATAATTTTTTGCCTGAATATATCCTGCTTCGCCAAAGTCCAGCATATGATTATTCGCTAAAGACAAAACATTAAAACGCTCTTTTAAGACCGGCAAAAATTCCGGCGAAACAGTAAAACGCATTCTGGTATTGCCATTAGAAATTGATTTGAAATTTGTAATCGGCCCCTCTAAATTGGCAAATTTAATATCTGCGGTTTTTAAAAAATCATCAATTTTTTGAAACGGAAAATTATAATCCCCCGCTTTCAGCGTTTTGGAATAAACAACTCTGTCCAACATCATATCGCCGAAAGCCAAAATTGAAACTTTTTTAATTTTTGGCGCGACAAGTTGAGCGGAATTTTGATTTTTAAAATCAAAATTCCGCGTATTTCTAAAAACAAAAAACACAGCAATACTCAATCCGATTATTATTGTAAAAATTATTACTTTTTTCATCATAACTTTATCCTACTTTTTAATTGACTTTTTGTCAAAATCGTAGTAAACTTTAATCAAGTTCATTATAAAGGAGGATAGAATGCCGACACTGAAAGAGTTTTTTTTATTTTTGTCCGTAATTATGATTGCAGTAGGCGTCATAGCGATATTTGTCTACCGCGTGTGTTGCGGGGATGAGAAAAAAAACAAAAAGAAGAAAATTCGCCCCCGATTTTAACTGAAATCGGGGGCATTTTGATTTTGCTACTTTCTGTAGCCAATTCTTTTTGAAGCCTTGGACCTGAAAAAACAGCGCCTCCTTATTGCCAAAGAACACAAAACCCGAATACTCCACTGTTGAATTGAAATAATTTGTTTTTTAATAACTTCCTCCTTTCAGTAGTCTATATTGATTATAACATAAGTTTTTGATAGGATAAAATTATTGCCAGGTCGTCTAATGGTAGGACACATCCCTCTGGAGGATGGTATTGGGGTTCGAATCCCTACCTGGCAGCCAAATCAAAATCCCGCTTTAAAGCGGGATTTTGATTTCTAAAATTTTATGAATTTAATCTTTTAAGTATTTTCTTACGGCAATCAAACTACTTAATGCGCCCAAAACCAAACTGATTATCAAGAGCATAAAGAATAAAATAAATGCATTTTCTTTAAAATATGAAAACAAATCTCCTGTCGGTAAAAAATTTGAAATTTTAGGTGAAACAAAATAAAACGCAGGATATAAAAGAATTACGGTTATAATTGTTGCGATTATCCCATACATCAAACCTTCTATTATAAAAGGTCCTCTAATAAACCAATTACTTGCGCCAACCAACTTCATAACATTAATTTCCTCTCTAGAACTATAAATCGCCAACCGAATTGCGTTAAAAGTCACAAGAAATACAATCAATGCTAATCCCAAACTCAAAATCAATCCGAACATTTTAATATCAGTGATAATTTTACCTAATTTTTCTATCACTTCTTTGTTCTGCATATAATTTACTTTATCAATAATATCTTTATAGTGGACACTTTCTAAAAATTGATTGATACTTGCATATTGCGAGGTTTCTTTGGCTTTAATGTTTAAACTTGCCTCCAGAGGATTATTGTCTAATTCATCCAAGCTTTGCAGTAATACAGGATTATCTTTATGTTTTTCTTTAAATCTTATCAAGGCATCATTTTGGGATACGTATTCTATTGATTCTACTTCCGCTAATTTTTCAAGTTGTGTTTTTGCATCCAAAATACTTTCCTCCACCGTCCCCAATTTAAAATAAACGCTAATATCAATTTTATCCTCTAGGTTCAATAAAACCGCATTTGATATTACATTTAACATAATTAAAACCGTTATTACCAGCAACGTTAAAATCATAATACTGATTGTCGCAGTAGATAACCAGCCGTTTCGCCAAAAATTCTTTAATCCCCATTTTAATACTCTTTTAAATACTTCCATCATAAATTTATACAATATAACGGCCGTTTTCTTCATCGCGAATTAAACGACCCTTATCAAAACTAATTACTCTTTTGCCTAATGCATTAATAATTTCCCTATCGTGAGTCGCAAGAATAACCGTAGTCCCCAATTCATTAATTCTACATAATAATCTAATTATATCCCATGTGTGCAAGGGGTCAAGATTACCAGTCGGCTCATCAGCCATTAAAATATCGGGCTTGTGAACTAATGCCCTGCCTATTGCCACTCTTTGTTTTTCTCCTCCGGATAATTGGGCGGGGAAATTATTTGCTTTGTCAGTTAATTCTACCAAATTTAAAATCTGCGGAACATCAACGGCAATTTCCTGTTCTGTTCTTCCTGCCGCCTCCATAGCAAAAGCAATATTTTCGTAAGCGGTTTTATTTGGTAATAATTTAAAATCCTGAAAAATCGAACCAATTTTTCTACGATAAACCGGAGTATCGTGTTTTTTTAAACTGCTGATATCTATTCCGTCAACAATTATTTCTCCTCCTGTCGGATATTCTTCTTTTAGCAACATTTTTAAAAGCGTAGTTTTGCCGGCACCGGAACGTCCGACAATAGAAACAAACTCTTTTGGCTTGATGCTAAATGTCACGCCATCTAAGGCGGCGCAATCATCATAAAGCTTTGATACATTTTTAAATTCTATCATAGTTCGCTTCGCTCAAATTAAAAATTAAAAATGAAAAATTCAAAATTAACTTTTAACTTTTGACTTTTAATTTTAAATTCTTATCTCGGCATCTATAAAAGCATCCAATCCCCCATCCAATACCGCATCGGGGTCTGAAATTTCTATATTGGTTCTATGGTCTTTAACCATTTTATAGGGATGCAACACATAAGAACGAATTTGACTCCCCCATTCAACCGACGGTAATTCTCCGCGTATTTCTTTTTTTGCTTCCGTTGCTTCTTGTAATTTTTTTTGGTAAATTTTTGTATAAAGAATTTTCATTGCCTGTTCTTTATTCTGCGCCTGACTTCTCTCGCTTTGACAAGCAATTACTAATTTTGTCGGAAGATGTGTAATACGCACTGCTGTTGAACGCATGTTTACATTTTGTCCTCCCGGCCCAGAAGAACGGAATGTATCCATTTTTAAATCCTCAGGCTTAATTTTAATTTCTTTCTCTACATCTCCACCGATTTCCGGCAAAACTTCCACCAATGCAAATGATGTATGTCTTAAATTATCTGCATTAAACGGCGACTGTCTAACTAAACGATGTACGCCATTTTCTCCCCGTAAATATCCGTAAGCGTATTTTCCGTCAATTTCCAAAATTGCATTTTTTATTCCCGCTTCTTGTCCTAAATTTATATCAATTAATTTAGATTTTAAATTGTGTTTTTCCGCATAGCGCGAATACATCCTTAAAAGCATATTCGCCCAATCCTGTGCTTCGGTTCCGCCTGCGCCGGAATAAATTGAAACAATGGCATTTTTATTGTCGTATTTTCCTGAAAAAAACGCCTTGAATTCCTCTTTTTTGAATTTTTCTTCAATTAAAATTAATTTTTCTTCAATTTCTTTTTGCAAGCTCTTATCGTTTTCGGACAATTCAAATATTTCAGACAACTCAAACAATTCACATTCTATATTTATCCATAGTTTAATTTCTTGTTTCAAATCCGATAATTCCTGATTTATTTTCCCTGCTCTCTGACTGTTTTTCCAAAAATTTTCTTTTTGCGTAAGCGCTTCCAACTCTTCAACTTTCTTTTTTTTATTTTCTAAATCAAAGACAGTCCCGCATTTGGCGGGTTTTAATTTTTAAATCTGCGATTTTTTCTTTAATCGTCATTCTAATATCAATTATACACTAAAAAAATTAATGTCAAAACAATTGCTCTGCTTCACCCCGTTAACTCTAAGCCCAGAATCGGAGTTGAACCGATAACCTATGGTTTACGATACCATTGCTCTGCCAATTGAGCTATCTGGGCAAAGTTAACGGGGCAAGCTAAGCTAAGGCGGCACTACTTCGCTAAAGCTACGCAGTACAAGCACAAGCGGGTAACGGGAATCGGACCCGTGTCTCAACCTTGGGAAGGTTACATAATACCACTATACCATACCCGCAACAATCTTATTCTAACCTTTTTCTTGCTAAATTTCAATAATTTTGTTATATTAAAAATTAATATGGCGCTATCGTCTAATGGTCAGGACAGCAGATTTTCAATCTGTCAATCCGGGTTCGATTCCCGGTAGCGCTAATAAAAATAAAAATATCCCGATAAAGGGATATTTTTATTTTTAAAATTACATGTTTAACACGACGCAAATTCTTTTCTTTCTTTGTATTCCTGTTGCTTCCCTTTATTCCATTGCTGAACCGGTCTAATATAACCGACGATACGTGAATAAACTTCGCATGATTTAAAATTGGTTAATCCGGTATTTTTTTCATAACACTTATTACATTTAATAATGGTTAGTTTTTCACCATTATCATCATAAACTAAAATTTTACCGTTTTTTAATTCGTCGCCAACAACTTTTATTTCTTTGCCACAATCATGGCATTTTTCTGTTTTCGTTTTCATAAAATACAATGAATTTAATAATTAATTATTAATGATAACATATTTAATTTTTTTATTTCAAGCTCAAAATCTCTAGCGCACTTTTTTCTTTGTCTTTTATTTCCAACATCAAATCAAAATCAAAATTTTTTGTTTGATTAATAAATTCTTGATATTGGTTTAAGTCAATGTGCTCAATATGCGCCCCTTTTCTGGCTCCTGGTTTTTGACTGCTGTAATCAACCATTAAAATTCCATCTTTTTTCTTCCATGTTTTTTGTGCCAAAAAAATAGCTTTTATTATTAATTCGTGATTATTAAAACATTGATGATGAAAGACATCTAACAGTATCGGTATTTTAATTTTTTGATAAATTTTTAAACAATCTTTTAATCCATATAATTTATCGTCATTTTCAATCACTAATCTTTTTTTAATATTCAAAGATAAATTTTTATATTTTTCAATGAATCTTTGCATTGATTCTTTTTTATTGTCGTAAACTCCGCCAATATGAATCTGTATTTTTGCGCTTGAATCAAGTTTCATCAAATCTAAAATTTCACAATGATATTTTAATTCTTTAAAACTTTTTTCAACAATTTTAGGATTTTTTGCATTAATTAAAACAAATTGATCAGGATGCATAGAAATTCTGATGCGATGTTTTTTGATATATTTTCCGATTTTCTGAAATTTTTTTTGAAAATGTTTTTGCCAATTAAATTTGCAAAATTCGTGTGAAGCAAATGGAATCAAACCCGAACCAATCCTAAAAAAGAAAATTTTATTTGCCACATTAAATTCAAGAATCTTTTGTAAACACTCTAAATTTTTGTTAGTTTTTTTAATCAAATTGTGGACGGAATAAGATTTTAGTCGAAAGGTTGAATTCGCCGTACAACCCACGCTTAAATTAATGCAAGGATAACCGATTTTCATAGTTTTATATTATCATATAATTTAATTGCTAAAAAGAAAGATTCTTGGTAGAGTAAAAATATGATTATTCTCGGAATTGAAACCAGCTGTGATGATACGGGAATCGCAGTTTTAGAAACAATCCCGACACGCAAAGCGGTCGGGGCAAGTTTTAAGATTCTTTCTAATGTTGTTTCTTCGCAAATCAAAACTCACGCGCCATTTGGCGGAGTGGTGCCAAATTTGGCTGCGCGCGAACATTTAAAAAATATTGGACCGTGTTTAAAAACCGCACTAAAAGAAGCAAATAAAACAATAAAAGATATAAATTTAATTGCCGTCACAGTCGGTCCCGGTCTAATCCCCTCTCTTTTAATTGGGGTCAATTTTGCAAAAGCATTAGCGTATAAATACAATATTCCGATTGTTCCAGTTAATCACTTAGAAGGACATATATTGGCTTCAATTTTCAATTCTCAATTTTCAATTTCCAATAAATTTTCAAATAATTCAATTTCTAAATTTCCTGCAATTGCATTGTTGGTTTCTGGTGGTCACACTCAATTAATATTGATGCAAAAATTCAGCCGATACAAAATCATCGGCGAAACACGCGATGATGCGGCTGGAGAATGTTTTGATAAAGTAGCCAAGCTTTTGAAGCTCGGATATCCAGGTGGCCCTGCGATTTCTAAAGAAGCTTCAAAAGTAATTTCTAAATCCAAATTTCTAATTTCTAACCTGCCTCGCCGGCAGGCGGGTCAAATCCCAATAATCAAATTACCAAGACCAATGATTCAACATAAAAACTATGATTTTAGTTTTTCCGGACTAAAAACAGCGGTACTCTACCTAATTCAAAGTCAAAAATCAAAAATCAAAAGTCAAAAATTTATTCAAAATGTTTGCCACGAGACGCAACAAGCAATAATTGATGTTTTAATTGATAAAACTTTACGTGCGGCAAAAGAATATAAAGCAAAAACCATAATTTTATCCGGTGGCGTAGCTGCAAACGAAGAATTACGTAAGCAGTTTGAATTGAAAATTGAAAATTTAATGAAAATTGAAAATTGTAAATTGAAAATTAAATTTTTAGTGCCAACTAAAAATTTGTGTATGGACAACGGCGCCATGATTGCCATGGCAGGATGGTTAAATAAAAACAAACAGACTAAAAATTATTCTTCTATTATCGCCAACGCAAATTTACGAATTAAATAAAAAATGTTAAAATAACTCTATGGAACAAAAGATACCAAAAACGTATGACCCGAAAATAACGGAAAACGAAATTTATAAACTCTGGGAAAAGGGTGATTTTTTTGCGCCCAAGGGCAAGGGCAGGCCATTTGTTGTCGCCATTCCCCCACCAAATATTACCGGCTCGCTGCACATGGGACATGCCCTAAATAACACTATTCAAGATGCAATGATTAGATACAATAGAATGAATCAAATTCCTTCGCTTTGGATTCCGGGAACCGACCACGCAGGAATTGCCACGCAAAATAAAGTTGAAAAAGAACTGAAAAAACAAGGACTTTCCCGCCACGATTTAGGTAAAGAAAAATTTATTGAAAAAGCGTGGGAATGGAAAGAAAAATACGGAAATATTATTTTGGATCAATTAAAAAAACTCGGCTGTTCATGCGATTGGTCAAGATTACGATTTACACTTGACGAGGGTTATGCAAAAGCAGTTGAAACTGCGTTTTTACATTATTATAAAAAGGGCTGGATTTATCAGGGCCCAAGAATTGTGAATTGGTGCCCGCGCTGTGGTACTGCAATTTCTGATATTGAAATAAGATACACGCCACATAAGACTAAGCTATGGTATCTACAATATCCGCTTAGTCAAAATCCGAAATCCGAAATCCGAAATCCGAAATACATCGTGGTCGCAACAACCCGCCCAGAAACAATGCTCGG
>JAKJED010000018.1 GCA_022705575.1 Patescibacteria group bacterium | reverse complement strand
TTTAACGCCCAAAATTTTTATTATTGGAATCACTGATTTTCAAAATATTCTCAAGAAATATGCCACCTTGAAAGGTGAGGTGAAAGAAGCTCTTGATAAGCTAAAGCAAGAAATAGATCAGGAAAAACAAAAAACCCCCACAACCGACAAAGAGCAAATTGAAAAAATAGCAGAAGAAGCGCCGATTTCTAAAGTAGTGGCGCTAATTATTAAACATGCGCTTGAGCAGAGAGCGTCAGATATTCATATTGAGCCTGGGGAAAAAACAACAAGAGTGCGTTATAGGGTTGATGGGGTTTTACATGTTAATTTAACCCTGCCATTGCGAATTCATCCGGCAATTATTTCCAGAATAAAAATTCTTTCTAATTTGAAAATAGACGAAACCAGAAAACCGCAGGACGGAAGATTTTTTACAGAAATTGATGGGAAAAAAATTGATTTTCGTGTTTCTACTCTTCCTACTTATTCCGGAGAAAAGGTTGTGATGAGAATTTTGGACCCAACTGTTGGTTTAAAAAGTTTGTCTGATTTAGGCCTGGAAGGACGAAATCTTGATGTTTTAAACGAAGCAATTAAAAGACCGAATGGAATGATTTTGGTTACTGGTCCGACTGGCTCGGGAAAAACAACAACCCTTTACAGTATTTTGCATATTTTAAATCAGGAAGGAGTAAACATTATTAGCCTAGAAGACCCAGTTGAATATTATATTGATGGCGTAAGTCAGTCGCAAGTTAGACCAGAGATTGGCTACACTTTTGCTAATGGTTTGCGTTCTATTTTGCGTCAGGATCCGGATAAAATCATGGTGGGAGAAATTCGCGATAGCGAAACAGCAATGCTTGCTGTGCATGCGGCCTTAACCGGACATTTGGTTTTGGCAACACTGCACACCAATGACGCAATTGGTGTTGTTCCGCGTCTTATTGATATGGGCGTAGATAAATATTTAATCCCTTCAACCTTAATTTTGGCGATTGCTCAACGATTAGTGCAGCGACTTTGTCCAGAAAGCAAAAAAGAAATAAAACCATCTGAAGAAATTCTTAAATTAATTGAAACTAATCTTAAAGAATTAAATCCTAGTATTTTAGAACAACATAATATTAAAAAACCGTATGTCTTGTATGAGCCGCAAATTTCTAAAAATTGTCCCAAGGGAACAAAGGGGCGCATTGGTGTTTTTGAAATTGTAGAAATGACTTCAGAGCTCGAAGAAATTATTCTTAAAGATCCTTCAGAATCAAAAATTAAGGAAGAAGCAAGAAGGCAAGGGGCTACTTCAATGATTCAAG
This sequence comes from Patescibacteria group bacterium, assembly GCA_022705575.1. Classification (GTDB taxonomy): domain Bacteria; phylum Patescibacteriota; class Minisyncoccia; order RBG-13-40-8-A; family RBG-13-40-8-A; genus JAKJED01. Next base: position 11,388 of record JAKJED010000018.1, on the reverse strand, counting down.
ACGGGATTTTAAAAGCATTAAGAGGAATGGTTGGGTTGGAAGAGGTGCGCAATGAAGTTGAGGGATAAAAATAATTTATGAAAGACTATCAAATACAATTGGACGAATTATTGGAAGCAGCGGCCAAACATAATGCTTCGGATATCCATATTTCTGTGGGACGATATCCAACGCTAAGAATTGATGGCAGATTAGTTCCATTAAACAAATACCAGATTATTACTGCCGAGACTGCCGAGGGATTAGTTAGCGCTCTTATTCCGTCGGAGCACAAAGAAGAATTTTTATTAAAAAAAGAAATTGATTTTTCCTATAATTATAAAGATAAAGTTAGGTTTAGGGTTAATGTTTTCCGCCAAAGAGGTTTTTTTTCTGCGGCATTAAGAGTTTTTCCGCCGAAAATAAGAACATTGAAGGAATTAAATTTACCGGAAATTTTGGAAACATTTGTTAAACCGGCGCAAGGATTTTTTTTGGTTACAGGACCGTCTGGACAGGGCAAAAGCACGACTTTAGCTGCCTTGATTGATTTGATTAATCATAATTACACAAAACATATTATTACGATTGAAGATCCTATCGAATATATGTTTGATCAGGACAAATGCCTTATTGACCAGCGTGAAGTTGGAAAAGATACATTAAGTTTCAGAAGGGCATTGCGGTCTGTTTTAAGACAAGACCCTGACATAATTATGGTTGGCGAAATGAGAGACCTGGAAACAATCGCAACAGCAATAACTGCGGCCGAAACCGGGCATTTGGTGTTTGCAACATTACATACCAACAGTGCTGCACAGACAATTGATAGAATTATTGATAGTTTCCCCATGGGTTCAAAAAATCAAATTAGGGCGCAATTGGCATCATCGCTTTTGGGCGTATTTTCACAAAGATTGATTCCCATGCCAGGAGGGGGCAGAATTCCTGCTTTTGAATTAATGCTAGCAACTCCAGCCGTGAGAAGCTTAATCAGGGAAGACAAAATTTATCAGTTAGATTTGGTAATCGAAACCAGTAGTGACGACAACATGATTTCTTTAAATAGGTCATTGGCTAATCTAGTTCACAGGGGATTGATTTCTATGGAAAGTGCTGAGGCCTATTCTTTGGATAAATCGGATTTAAAATTATTGCTAGGGAGATAATTCGTTTTGTTGAATAATTTTAAACTTAATAAGGCGAAATTAATAAAAATATAATAAATAAAGTCAAAGTTTGATTTATATAAATTTTGATTTAACAAGGCAAATGCAATTCGATTATCAAGCAAAAACACAAAATGGTGAAATTCAAACAGGGACAGTAGAGGCCGGAAGCAAAGAATCGGCTATAAATATTCTTCATGACCGTAATTTGACGGTGATTTTTTTGGAAGAAACAATAAAAAAATCTATTTTTTCCCGACAAATCAAGCTTTTTCAAAAAGTAAAAATCAAAGAAATTACGCTTTTTTACCGGCAATTGGCAGTTTTGTTTGAAGCACAAGTTTCCCCTGTTGATTCTTTAAGAATTTTGGCCGAACAGGTTAAAAATTCGGTTTTTAAAGAAGCCTTGTTTGATGTCGGAAATGATATTCGTGGCGGAGAATCATTATCTTCGGCGATGGGAAAACATCCCAAAATTTTTGCGCCATTTTATGTTAATGTTGTTAGGGCCGGAGAAGAAACTGGAGCATTACAAGATGTTTTGAAATATTTAGCTGACCATGCCGAAAGAGATTATAACCTAACTAGTAAAATAAAAAGTGCGTTTACCTATCCAATAGTTATTTTTTCGCTTTTTATAGTTGTTGGGGCGGGGATGTTGATATTTGTGATTCCGCAAATGATATCCGTATTGCAAGAAATGGGGGCTAAATTGCCGTTTACCACAAAAATTTTGATTGCTTTTAGTGATTTTTTAAGAAACTTTTTTTGGTTAATTGGGATAATTATTATTGGTTTGGTAATAGGGTTTAAAAAAATGCACGCAACGCCAAAAGGAAAGTTATTTTTTGATTCATTAAAACTTAAAATACCGATTTTTAATGAATTATTTAAAAAAATATATTTGGCGCGGTTTGCAGAAAATTTAAAAACTCTTTTGAAGGGCGGAATCTCAATTCTGGAAGCAATGGATATTACGGCAACTGTTGTTGGCAACAAAGTTTACGAAGAAATAATTTTGGAAGCGAGAGAGAAAGTTAGGGTTGGAGAGACAATTAGTGGGGCGTTTAAAAATCACCCTAAAGAAATTTCTGCACTGGTTACGCAAATGGTGGGTGTGGGCGAAAAAACAGCGCAAATTGATAATATTTTAGATAAAGTTGCCTCGTTTTATCAGCAAGATGTTGATAGAATGGTGGGAAATATGACTCAGCTTATTGAGCCGATAATGATTCTGTTTTTAGGCGGTGGAGTGGGGTTTTTAGTTGCTGCGATTTTAATGCCAATGTATAGCGCCACATCGGGAATGTAGGAGTTAATAATCAATAATTAATAATTAGTAATTAATAATTAAAATTTAAAAGGTCGTAAAATTGTAAAAAAAAATATGAAAACAAAAAAGAAAGGTTTTACATTAATAGAACTTTTAGTTGTTATTGCGATTATTGGTATTTTAGCGACTGTAATTTTGGTTTCTTTGAATACAGCAAGAAGAAACTCAAGAGATGCGCGCAGGGTTAGCGATTTAAGGCAAGTTGCTTTAGCGCTTGAAATGTATGCCAGTGAACAAGGCGGATATCCTGTTTCGGCAACATGTACTGCCGCCACATTTACAACCGCAATTGGTACGCTTGTAACTGCGGATTTTTTACCGTCAGTTCCGGCAGATCCAGCGCCTGATGCTACCTATTTTTACGCTTACGGAGCACCGGCGAAAACAGATTACACGTTAAAAGCAACACTTGAAAATGCTAGTAGTGATTTATTAGATAATGATATAGATGGCACATCTAATACTTGTGCTTGCGATGGAGCGGCTTATTGCGTTGGTCCGTAAAACAGATTGTTAGTCCTGCAAACAGACTCTGCTTAAGCTCGTGATGTTTGAGCAGAGTAGTTTGTCGGGCTAATTTTTGAAACAATGTTTTTATTTCATTTATTAATTTTTATTTTAGGAACTATAATCGGCAGTTTTTTGAATGTCGTGATTTTCCGTTTGAAAACTAACGAAACAATATTAAAAAATCGTTCTCATTGCAATTATTGCCAAAAAAAACTGAATTGGTATGAGCTTATACCGCTTATAAGTTTTATAATTCAATTGGGAAAATGTAGAAAGTGTAAGAAAAAAATATCATGGCAATATGCGTTGGTGGAATTATCTACGGGGTTGATATTTTTATTGATTTTTATTTTTTTCGGACAGAATTGGCAATTTCCATATACGGTTTATGCTTATTTTTTATTTCTTATTTCTTGTTTTTTGATTATAATTTTTGTTTATGATTTAAAACATTATTTGGTCGCAGATAAAATAATATATCCTGCCATAATTTTTGCTTTTTTGTTTAACATTTTTGTTTGGTTTATTACGAATAATTTTTATATTTTTATTTCATCAATTATTGCTGGATTTTCTGTTGGAGGGTTTTTTCTGATTTTAGTTTTGATTTCTAAAGAAAAATGGATGGGCAAGGGAGATATTTTAATCGGGGTTTTAATGGGATTAATTTTAGGCATGCCAATGATAATTGTTGGTTTGGTTTTAGCGTTTTTAATCGGGGCGATTGTTTCTTTAATCCTGGTAGCGTTTAAAAAGAAAAACATGAAATCAGAAATTCCTTTTGGTCCTTTCTTAATTTTAGGCACGGCAATTTCTATATTCTGGGGAAATGTTTTATTAAATTGGTATTTAAAATTATTATGAAAATAAAAAAAGCAAGCCTGTCTGTCGGCAGGCGAGGGTTCACGTTGATAGAGATATTGGTTGTGGTTTTTATTGTCGGATTGTTGTCTGCTATTTTAGTTGTTAATTGGCGTAATAATGAAAAAATGTATCTTATTCAGCGTACGGCGCAAGAGATTGCGCAAAATATTCGTATTGTGCAGGATATGGCATTGGCTGGAAAAACATTTGGCTCTGGCACCGGTACTTGTCTTTCTGTTCCTTGTTATTCTTATGGGGTTAATTTTTCTATGAGTACAAAAAATAATTATATAAATTTTGGCGATAAAAATAACAATAATACTTATCAAGAACCACCGTCAGATTTGTTTATAGAAACGATTGTCATAGACCCCGGTATAGAAATTTATTCTTTATCGCCGGTATCGGGAAATGTGTTAAATATTGTGTTTTCTGTTCCTGATGGATTTGTGACTATTAATAATAATTCGATAATAACTTCTGCGGTAATTAAAATTAGAAAAGTCGGAACAACATGCGCTCAAGTTAGAAATTGTAAAACAATAACCGTAACCAAAACCGGAGAAATAAAAATAGAATAAAATTCAAATGAAAAAAATCAAATTTGAAAATAAAGGATTTACATTGATGGAGGTTATTGTATCTATAGCAATAATTACAGTTGCTTTGATTTCTATTATTTCTTTGATTTCTTTTAGTATTTCTGGAATTGTAACAAACGGATCGAAAACCACGGCGTTCGGACTTGCTCAAGAGGGACTGGAAATTGTCAGAAGTATTAGAGATAATAATTGGTTGAATTATAAAAGAACATCCGCTGATTGGCGTGACGGATTAAGCGCGGGAGATTATAGAGTCCAATATAATTCCACATCGCTTTTGTCATACAGCTATACTCCGTTAAGAATAGATGTTGATGGTTTTTATAGATACAGCGGAATTCCTACAAAATTTTACAGAAAAATAACAATTTCCGATGTTGATGATAATCAATTTAAGGTTGTAGCAGAAGTTTCTTGGCAAGAAAAAGGGAGAAATCTGCAAATGACCGCCGAAAGTCGTCTTTATAATTGGTTAAAAGAAGATTAAAATTATGAAAAAAGCCGTAACATTAATAGAATTTATTGTTGCCATAGGAATATTTTCGATAGTGATTGTAATTATTATGAGTTCTTTTTCTATGGCAATAAAGGCCCAAAAAAGAGTGATTTCTATACAGAATATTCAAGATAACGCCAAATTTATATTGGATTTTATGACCAAAGAAACCAGAATGAGCATAATTGATAATGTTACTGATGGCATTTCAAACAGTCTAAGAATGACTCGTTCTTCTGATAAAACTAGCGTTGTTTATACTTTTGATAAAGGAGGTCTTACGCGAAATAACGTGATAATGAATTCTAGCGATATTAGCGTAACTGGAAGTTTTTATATTTCGGGAGTTGTTGATAATGATAATGCCCAGCCAAGAGTGACGATTACTATGAAATTGAAAGGATTGGGTGGACAAACAGAAGAAGAAATTGAAATAAATACTCAAGCCACACTTTGTCAGCGATTTCTTGATTTCTAAATTTATGAAACAAAACAATAAAAAAGGTTCATCGTTGTTGATTACTATACTTGTTATTGCTGCTTTAATGAGTATTGCTTTTGGATTATCAAAATTGGCGCTTGGAGAAACAAAACTTTCGCGTGATATTTCAAAAACATTAATCGCTTATTATGCCGCAGATTCTGGAGCTGAATGTCAGATGTATGCTGACAGATGGCCGGATGAGGGTGTTAATTGTAGTTATGTTCATATTTCGACAAATGTTTATTTTAGGGCAGAGGGAATAGATGGTCCGGCTCCATTTTATAGGACAATTACCGCAAAAGGATTTTATGGCGACATAAGAAGAGCTGTTGAATTGACATATTAAAAAATGGAGAGAGATAATTTTACAAAATTATTTTTGGTCGTAATTTTAATATCGGTTGTTATTAGTTTAATTTTCGGCTCTTTGGGCGGAATTTTTTTTGGTTCTTGGCTGAAAACACAGATAGAATTTGTTGAACAATCTAAAACAGAAATATTGCCGGAGATTAAAACAGTACCCGAGGTCGTAAAAGAAGTTTCATCTTCGGTCGTAAGCATTATTGTGAGCAAGTATGTATCTATTTTGGGACAAGAATATTATAATCCTTTTGGGGAGAATAGCCCGTTTCATATTTTAATTCCTAGAATCGTAGAAAAAGGGAAAGAATTGAAAGAGGTTGGCGGTGGCAGTGGTTTTATTGTTTCTTCGGATGGCCTGATTATTACTAATCAACACGTGGTGGTTGATGAAAATGCGCAGTATATGGTTTTAACTAACGATGGGCAAAAATATTCTGCTAAAGTTTTGACGCGTGATTTGGCGCAGGATGTTGCAATTTTGAAAATAGAGGCAAATAATCTTTCAATTGTGAAATTCGGAGATTCGGATAAAATTGAAGTTGGACAAACAGTAATTGCGATTGGCAATGCATTGGGAGAATTCAGAAATACTGTAAGCGCAGGTATTGTTTCGGGGTTAATGCGTAGTATAACCGCCGGAGGAGCAGGGTTTAGTGAGAAATTAGACGAAGTTATTCAAACTGATGCAGCAATAAATTCAGGAAATTCCGGCGGACCATTGTTGAATCTTTACGGAGAAGTTATTGGTATTAATACCGCCGTTGCAACCAATGCCGAAAATATCGGATTTGCAATCCCCATTAACAGGGTTAAACAAAGTATTGAAAACGCAAAAAATAATGCGAAATAAAACAAACAATAAGCATAAATTATAAATAAAATAATAGAATAAATTATAAATTATAAATATGTATGAATATATAAATTATGAATACATGATATATAAATTATGAATATATGAATAATGAATATATAAATAAATATGTATGAATATGTAAATATAATATATAAATATATAAACATGTATAAACATAAATATATAAATATACACACTTTTTCACGATCGTGAAAAAGTGTCCATTTTGTATTTTGTTTTATTTTATATTATGAAATTACGAACATTATTAAAATTGCCGTGTACCGAAAAATTCCTTTGGGATTTGTATGAATTTTTAAGCAAGACGGGCGAAATAACAAGCAGGGCTGTTTCACAGTATTATAATCGACCATTTTCAGATTTTAATATTTTTAGAGATGAATGGATTGATAAAAACAAGAAAAAGTATCAAAAACAACAAAGCCGTAAAAAATTTACAGAACTAATTTATCGATTTAAAAAACATGGATATTTGAAAACTTTAAAAGTTAAGGATAATATAGCTATAACTATTACTTCGAAAGGATTAGAAAAAATTTTAAAAATTAAGTTAAAATCATTAGACAAAAGAAAAAGAAAAGATGGCAAATGGCAAATGATATTATTCGATATTCCGGAGAATCAACGGAGGAATAGAGATTTATTTCGGGGTCAGTTAAAATATTTGGGATATCAAAATTTTCAAAAAAGTATTTGGGTTTGTCCATACGACACACTGCAAGAAACTAAAGCATTGATTAAAAGATATAGATTGGAAAATTGGGTAGAATTATTATTGGTTAATAAAATTGGTTTAGGGTAATTAAGATTATTTTATATTTTCTTATATTTCTTTCTACTGTGTTTTTTTTGTTATATTTCTTTCTGCTACATTTTTATTTTTTATTTTTTATTTTTTATTTCCTGTTTTTTGTTATATTATGGACACTTTTTCACGATCGTGAAAAAGTGTGTATAGGCACATATTATATATATTGCATATAATTATATTATATATATTGCATATGCTCTGTATAGAGTAAACGTCTGTATAGAGTAAACGTCTGTATAGAGTAAACGTCTGTGGACATGCGCAGGGTGTGTGTTCGCATGTGTGTAGGCATATATATAGAGTAAACGTCTGTGGACATGCGCAGGGTGTGTGCTCGTAAGCGTATATGGGCGTATATACAATAAATGTTCATGAATGTGTGTAAAACAAGTATCTATAAAATTAAATTGATTAGCACTCTTGACATGGGAGTGCTAATTTTCTATAATGGAAACATATGTTATAATTTATATATAATATTATGAGAATGGACAAATTTACAACTAAAGCGCAGGAAGCATTGCAAGATGCGCATGGAATTGCTTCGGAAAAAAATCATCAGCAAGTTGATGCGTTGCATTTATTAAGAGCCTTATTGATTCAGGAAGAATCATTGGTTTTGGCATTGTTTCAAAAAATCGGAATTAATTTGGAAAAATTAGAAAAAGATATTGATTTGGGGTTAATGCAACTTCCGAATATTTCTGTTCCTGCTCCGGGAATTTTTCAAGCATATTTGACACAGGATTTGGGCAGAACCATGGAACAAGCGTTTAAAGAAGCAGATAAATTGAAAGATGAATTTGTTTCAACGGAACATTTTCTTTTGGGCATGCTTCAAGTTTCTTCAAAAGTGAAAGAAGTTTTAAATAAAAACGGTATAAATTATGAAAATGCTTTGAAGATTTTAGCAGAATTGCGCGGAGGCGAACAGGTTACAGACATGGAACCGGAAGCAAAGTATCAGGCACTGGAAAAATACACGCGTAATTTAACCGAATTAGCAAAACAAGAAAAGCTCGATCCGGTAATCGGTAGAGACAATGAAATTCGCAGATTGATGCAAGTTTTATCCAGGAGAACAAAAAATAATCCGGTTTTAATCGGTGAAGCCGGCACGGGAAAAACTGCGATTGTTGAAGGTTTGGCGCAAAGAATTGTTTCTGGCGATGTTCCGGAAAATTTGAAAGACAGAGAATTGATTGCTTTGGATTTAGGAGGAATGGTTGCGGGCACAAAATTCAGAGGAGAATTTGAAAGTCGGTTAAAAGCGGTTTTGCGTGAAATAAACCGCGCCAAAGGTAAATTTCTTTTGTTTATTGATGAATTGCATACTTTGGTTGGCGCTGGTGCGGCCGAGGGGGCAATTGATGCTTCAAATATGTTAAAACCAGCATTGGCACGAGGAGAATTGCACGCTATTGGCGCAACCACCTTAAAAGAATATCAGAAATATATTGAAAAAGATCCTGCGCTAGAAAGAAGATTTCAGCCGATTTATGTTAAAGAGCCGTCTATAGATGATGCGATTGCTATGCTCCGTGGAATTAAAGAAAAATATGCGGTCCATCACGGAGTAAGAATTACCGATCCGGCAATTGTTTCTGCTGTGAATTTATCTTCGCGTTATATTTCAGACAGATTTTTGCCAGACAAGGCGGTTGATTTAATGGATGAAGCTGCGTCTGCTTTAAGAATGGAAATAGATTCAATGCCGATAGAATTAGATCAAGCAAAAAGAAAACAGATGAAATTAGAAATTGAAGCAAGGGCATTAAAATCGGAAACAGATATAGATTCTAAAGATAAATTAAAAGTGATTAAAAAAGAAATTGCTGAATTAAAAGAACAAAGCAGTGAAATGGAAATTCAGTGGAAAACAGAAAAAGAAATTATTTCAAAAATCAGAAATAATCAAAAAGAAATTGAAAAATTAAAACAGGAAGCGGATATTTCGGAGAGAAATGGTAACTTGGAAAAAGTTGCGGAATTGCGTTATGGAAAAATTCCTCATATTGAATTAGAAACTAAAAATCAACAGAAAAAATTACAGGAAATTCAGAAAAAAAGATCAATTTTAAAAGAAGAAGTTGGACCTGAAGATGTGGCTAAAGTTATTTCGCGCTGGACAGGAATTCCGGTATTTAAGATGCTTGAAGAGGAAACCGCAAAGTTGTCGCATATGGAGGATGAACTTAAAAAAAGAGTATTGGGACAAGATGAAGCAATATCTATTATTTCTAATGCAATCAGGCGCAGTAGAGCGGGTATTTCAGAAGAAAATAAACCGATTGGTTCGTTTATGTTTCTTGGACCTACGGGCGTGGGAAAGACCGAATTAGCATTGGCATTGGCTGAATTTATGTTTAATACTGAAGATGCAATTGTAAGATTGGATATGTCTGAATATATGGAAAAGCATACTGTTTCCAAAATTATTGGTTCGCCTCCGGGATATGTTGGTTATGAAGAAGGCGGACAGTTAACAGAGATTATCAGGCGCAGGCCGTACAGTGTGATTTTATTCGATGAAATTGAAAAAGCTCATCCTGAAGTTTTTAATATTTTATTACAGATTTTAGACCGAGGCCGGCTTACCGATGCCAAGGGCAGGTTGGTTAATTTTAAAAATACAATTGTTATTTTGACTTCAAATGTAGGAAGCGAAGTGCTTCAACAGATGGCGGAATTTGGATTTACACATTCAGGCAGAGAAAAAGAGCAAAAGCAGGAAGAAATAAAATCCCGAATTATGGACTCATTAAAAAATCAATTCAGACCGGAATTCTTAAATCGTTTGGACGAAATCATTATTTTTAATGGCTTAGGAAAAGAAGAAGTGAGAAAAATTGTTAATTTGCAATTACATATTATTGAAGAGAGATTGAAAAGCAAGAAAATCAAAATTACGGTTTCGGCTTTGGCAAAGGATTTTTTGACTGAAAAAGGATTTGATCCGGATTATGGCGTAAGACCATTGAAAAGAAAAATTCAGCAATTGGTTTTGGACCCATTGGCAAAAATGATTGTTGATGGCAAAGTCAAGAATGGAGATAAAATTAAGGTTGACGCGGAAAAAGAAAAAATTGTTATAAAAATTTGACAAAATAATACTTAAAAGATATAATAAAGTCAATAAAATACTTTTTTAGGTATTTTAAATTTGTTGAAGGAGGATCTAATGAACTTTGTTGAGGGAAACGGAAAAGTTAAAACCATTGAAACGGCAAAAGATGCCATACGGCGATGGCACGTTCCGCCAATAGAAGTTCGATTATCGTTGGGAAAAATTTTGATTGTTGGTGCGGAGCTCTCCATAAAGAGCTCAGTATCGGTGGGGCAGGGGCTCTCTTTTGCCGAAGAGAGCATCCGTCTCTGGTTCAGCGAAGAAATCCTCCGCATGCGCGGAGGCATTGAAAGAACAGAAAAGTTTATTCGTGACCAAGAGAACATTGTCGTGGAGAAAAACAATGTTCTTTTGGTGGTGCGGACTCAAAAAATCCGCACAATCGTTCTCTGATTTTTCGGGTCGGCACCATCGCTGTTACGGGGTTGCCGACCCATATTTTTTTTGCTATAATTACAACTGTAATATGGGTGCAATAATTGATGATGAGAAACAATTGGTTTTGCGAGTTGCTTCGGGAGATAAAGAGGCATTCGGCCAACTTTATGATTTATATGCTCCGAGGCTTTTTCGTTTTATTCGTATTAAAGTAAAATCACAGGCATTGGCAGAAGATTTATCTTCGGAATTATTTTTGAAAATTTACGAATATTTAATTGATAAAGAAAACAAAGTTGAAGAAAGTTTTCAGGCATTATTATATCGCGTAGCAAGAAATTTGATTGCTGATTATTATAGAAAAAAGAGTTCACAAGATATTTTTATAGGAGATG
>JAKJED010000041.1 GCA_022705575.1 Patescibacteria group bacterium | reverse complement strand
CGGAGATATTGATTCGCAAGCACAGAAATGGGCCGATTGGCAATGTTGACCTCTACTTTAATGCTGAGCAGATGCGCTTCCGCGATCTAGCGAAACAGCCTAAGGGTGAGCGGTCCGATTTCGGCCCGGAGGATTGACTATAGCTTTTTGTTCACTCTAGTAATAAAATATTAATATGGAGATAATCGCTTCGAAAAAACTATTATCAACTAAAGAGGCTTGTGAATGGGCAAGCTCATTTTTGGGTCGTGCTATTAGTGAAACTAATATTTCCTATTTAATACAATACGGAAAAGTAAAAAAATATGGAAAGAATGGCAGTACTCAAATTCATATCAATGATTTGAAAAATTATTATCAATCGTTTAATGGGAAAAGAGAGGTTGAGTGGAAAAAGAAGCTTGGTAATGATTTAAATTGGAGTTTGTCGTTTGATAGTTTAAGAGAAAAGGACACGACAAAACATGTTCATAGATTACACCCATACAAGGGCAAATTTATCCCACAATTAGTTGAATATTTTATAGATAGTCATACAGATAATTTTAAACAACAGACTTTTTTTAAAAAAGGTGATATTATATTAGATCCTTTTTCTGGGTCAGGGACGACACTAGTGCAGGCAAATGAGCTTGGTATTCATGCAGTGGGCGTAGATATTTCGCGATTTAATTGCATGATAACTGATACAAAACTATTAGACTATGACTTAGATTTGCTAATTCAAGACATCAAAAATATAAATTTAGCAATCACTAAATTTGAAACTGACGCAAAAATACAAGAATTTGAAGAAGAATTATATTTTGAATTATCAAAATTCAACAATAAAAACTTTCCGTCTCCTGATTTTAAAAGAAAAATTTACAAAAAGGAAATTGACGAAAATAAATATTCAATAACCAAAGAAAAAGAGTTTTTAGCTATTTATAATGAATTAGTTAAAAAGTATAAAATTGAATTAAAGCAAGAAAAGAACAAGTCTTTCCTTGATAAGTGGTACATAAAAAATATCCGAAAAGAAATTGATTTTGCTTTTGAACAAATCAAGAAAATTAAAGATGAAAAAAATAAAAGAGTATTAGCGGTTATATTAAGCCGAACAATCCGCTCTTGTAGGGCAACGACACATTCCGATCTTGCTACACTAAAAGAACCACAGACAACTACATACTATTGCTGGAAGCATAAAAAAATTTGCAAGCCTCTTTTTTCAATAAAATATTGGTTTGGTCGCTATGCCAATGACACAATAGCTCGAATAAAAGAATTTCAAAAAATAAAAAATGGTGCTTACTGGGTAACTATTACTGGGGATTCTAGAACTGTTGATATAGCAAAAGAAATAAAATCAAGAAGTAAAGAATTTTATAATCTTTTTGAAAAACAAAAAATTAAAGGTATTTTTTCATCACCCCCATATGTAGGGCAGATAAATTACCACGAGCAACACGCCTACGCCTATGATCTTTTTGGATTTGAAAGAAATGATGAGCTAGAAATTGGACCTTTGTACAAAGGTCAAGGACAAAAAGCAAAAAATTCTTATGTAGAGGGAGTATCACAAGTATTATTAAATTCAAAAAAGTACCTTGCTAAAAATTTTGATGTTTTCTTGGTCGCAAATGATAAATGGAATTTATATCCGAAAGTAGCAGAAAAAGCAGGTATGAAAATTGTCAATCAATACAAGCGACCCGTATTAAATCGAACGGAACGAGATAAAAATCCTTACTCAGAAATTATTTTTCATTTAAAACCAAAAATATGAGCTTAACTAAACAACAAATTATAGATGTAGAAAATGTTTTAAAAAATGCGCTTAGGCATAAATTCCAAAACTATAAACCAGAACCAGCGGCAATGCCTTTTCATTCGAGGTTGCTTGGTAAAGATAGAATGGCACTGTTTTCTTTTATTCACTCATTGAATACCAATTTTGGAACAAGTATTTTTGAACCAGTTGCAATTTCTTTAGCCAAAAGCAAATTTAAACGAGCAGAATCTCAAGCAGTAGCTGGTGATAAAATTAGTCCAAGAGCTCAAATGGAAATTCAAAACATAATGGATGATCTTACAACAACAAAATCCTCACCAAACAAACAAAATGAAACTGAAATCATTAGAAAAGTAGCACAACAAGGAGAGTTCAGAAGAATTAAACCAACAAAAGTTGATGTATTACTTGAAAGCCATTCAGGAGAATTATTTTTATTCGATATTAAAACAGCAAAACCAAATGCCGGCGGTTTTAAAGAATTTAAAAGAACGTTATTAGAATGGACAGCAACTACTTTAGCAGAAAATCCAAAAACAAAAGTTCAAACTTTAATTGCTATTCCTTACAATCCATATGACCCGGAACCATATAATCGCTGGACAATACGCGGAATGCTTGATTTAGAAAATGAACTAAAAGTTGCCAATGAATTTTGGGATTTTCTTGGTGGTGAAGGTGCATATGAAGATTTATTAAAATGTTTTGAAAGAGTAGGAATAGAGTTAAGAAGTGAAATTGATGATTATTTTAAGAGACACAACTAGCTTTTTCTGCTAGTTACTAATTTTTTGCCACCAGATATATGGGGCTCGAAGGACTTTCATTAATTGGGTCATCGCCAGCCCATAGTGCTTTTGCCAGTAATAATCCTGGCTTTTATAGTAAAACTTTTTCTTTTCCATTGATGTTGAACTTTGTCCTTCGAAGTGGATAATTTTTGCTGAGGTTATTACCGCATTCTTCAAAC
>JAKJED010000017.1 GCA_022705575.1 Patescibacteria group bacterium | reverse complement strand
CCGATCCTCTAGCTGCTCCCATTTTAAATCTACTTGGACTCTAGGCAAGATAATATGAAAAAATTTTTATTGAAAAATGATTTTCGTTTTTGACGCCAATTAATTAATGTCTGTTTTTTCTCTTTTTTACCATCATTATTACTGACTTTATTCACGGCAATTTATATCAAGAAAGATTAAATGCAGTGGCGATGATTGTATATCAGTATTTTTGGCGATCTATGTTGGTAATAAAGAGTTTGAGCTAAAGTGGTTTTAGTAATAACCCGAAAATCCAAGGAACTATATCGCCAGAAACAGCAACACTAAATATATATTTATTATGAAAAAAGACCTCTATTCTAAGGTCTTTTATTTTTTACTCGACCGTCACTGCTTTTGCTAGATTTCTTGGTTTATCAATATTGGTGCCGCGTTCTCTGGCAACATAATAGGCAAAGAGCTGAGTAGGAATAACGGTGAGAAAAGGATAGAGAAGGGGTGGGCATGGCGGGATAGAGATAATGTCATCCGTGCGTTTGATAATAACCTGGTCTTTTTCGGTTGTCACGGCAATTATACGTCCTTTACGCCCGCCAATTTCCAGCAAGTTGTTAATCACTCTGTCGTATTGTTTATCTTTGACAGCAATAAAGAAAGAGGGCATCTGGTCGTCAATTAAAGCAATCGAGCCATGTTTCATTTCTCCCGCCGATAAACCTTCAGCGTGGATGTATGAGACTTCTTTTAATTTTAAAGCCCCCTCTAAGGCAATGGGAAAGTTTTGTCCGCGTCCGAGAAAGAGAAAATTAGGATAATCTTTATATTTTTTGGCTAGTCTTTCTATTTCTGGACTAGAGAGAAGAATTTCTTTTATTTTCTTCGGTATTGTTTTTAATTCCCGCCATAATTTTTTTTCTTCGGCTTCGTTTAATCGGTTGCGCCAGCGGCCGAATTTAGTGGATAGAATATAGAGAATAACTAATTGGGTGGTAAAAGCCTTGGTGGAGGCAACCCCGATTTCCGGTCCGGCTTTCGTCAATAGGGATACATCGGCATTTCTGGTTAGGGTGGAGCCGTCTACATTACAGATACTAATGACGCTGGCGCCTTGTTCTTTCGCCGCTTGAACCGCCTGTAAAGTATCGGCGGTACTGCCTGATTGAGAAATGGCGATGACGATATCTTCCGCCCCGACGCTCTCTGAAAGAAATTCGGAGGCATATTCGCAATAGACGGGAAGTTTTGCTAATTCAGCAAAAAAATATTTGGCTACCAAGCCCGCGTGCCAAGAAGTACCGCAGGCAATTATTACTAGTTTGTTTATTTTTTTTATTTTCTGCCGCCAATGATTAAACATTAAATTTAATGATTGGCCGTTGTCAGCTATCAGGCTGTCAATTGTTTTCGCTACTACCTTTTCTTGTTCGAAAATTTCTTTAAGCATAAAATGGGGATAGCTGCCTTTTTCTAAAGTTTCGAAATTGATTTTTAGTTGTTCCCAGGGACAAGGCAGTTCTTCTGCGGAGATTATATTTAAGAGGCGACAATTTTTTTCTTTTTGAACAATGGCAATTTGCCTATTTTCTAGAGCAAAATATTCATCAGCATAGCCAGCTAAGGCGTTTTTATCAGAACAAATAAAATATTCTCCTTCTTGACTGCGGCCAATAAATAGTTCGCCGCCAAGATTGCAGGCATAAAGATTATTTGGGCTCTGGCTATTATGGATTACAAAAACAGACCGCCCTTCTAAATTAGGAGCGACATCAGTAATTACTTCTAATAATGAAGATTTGCTTTGTTGTTGCCTATAATCAAGATAATTCACTAAAATTTCTGTATCTGTTTCTCCATAAAATTTATAGTTAGCCTTTTCTAACTCTTCTTTTAATTTATAGTAGTTTAAGATGGTGCCATTATGGACAATACTTAATGTATTGTTTTGAGAATGATGAGG
Organism: Patescibacteria group bacterium; assembly: GCA_022705575.1. Taxonomy (GTDB): domain Bacteria; phylum Patescibacteriota; class Minisyncoccia; order RBG-13-40-8-A; family RBG-13-40-8-A; genus JAKJED01. The sequence continues at coordinate 11,136 of JAKJED010000017.1, read as the reverse complement.
ATGGGCATTAAGTTTGGTGGCAGATCCATGAGTCGCCCAGCGCGTATGGCCGATGCCAAGACTGCCTGAAGGTTTTTGTTTTGATAGTAGTTCAGCTAAAGCGGTAATTGCTCCTTGTTCTTTATATATTTTCATTTTTCCGTGGGAGTATAGAGCAATACCAGCACTGTCATAACCGCGATATTCCAAACGTTTTAGCATTTCCAAAATTAGGGGGTAAGCGTTTTTATGACCGACATAAGAAGCGATGCCACACATAAGATTATGCTAAGCGTTTCCACAGATTGAGGAAAATCGTTTTTTGCGTATTATAAATCATTTGATTTTCAATCAGTACGCCCACCGGTGATCCTTGCTTATCACGGGAGATAAAAGCGCATTTTCCGGCATAAATGATGATAAAAGTAGCCGAGCAGTCGTTTGTTCCCAGCCAACGGCGTTCATCAAGACCATGGGTGCCTCCGCCATCAGCCAGAGAAATAGCCTTGACGTATATGTTTCTTTTTTTTCTTTCTTTATTAAAACCTGGGAAAGCGCGACCAATATCGCTACTGGAGTCTTTAGCGGAATAGACATAGTATTCTTTTTCTTCTTTGTCTTTTAATGTATCTAATAAATCATTGAGGATAGTCCGGAGGCCAGCGTCTTCTTCATATAATTTGGTAACCGGTTGATTATCGGCTTGACCACGGATGGATTTTAATTCAAGAATTAGAGAGTTGATATTATTTTGTAGGTTTTTTACTCTGTCTACTTCAATATCAGCTAAACGTCGCAGTTTTTCTGGATTTTCGGCTACGAATTTCTGCTTGGTAGTATCATTGTAATAGCTAGCTAGACCTTTTTCTTGTAGGGTCTTTAGAACTTCATAGACAATACCGCGATTAAGTTTAGCCTTTTCCGCCAGACGCCTGACCGAAATGGGGCCGCCTTCTAAAAGCTTTAGATATATTGTCATTTCTTTGTCTGACAGACCAAGTTTTTTTAAAATAGTAATATCCATATAATTCTTTTTTTATATAGTTATAATTATATATCTTTTGTTAAATAAATGTCAAATATTTTATGACAATAAATAATATATAGGTTTTTTATGTTAAAGTTTTTTGAGTTTTACGGTGGCGCATATTATTTGTCCGCTATAGTTACCCCCCATTCTCAAGCAATAACTATTTTTTAAATCGGCTTTTCGTTTGGCGTCGCGTGCTAACATTCGAGAATGGTTGGTTGCAATTACTGAGAGCGATGTAAGAAGGGCGATAATAGCAATAACGACCAGTAATTCAATTAAGTAAGGTAAAGACTTCTTTATTCTTTTTCCTTATTTTTTATAGTGATTAGATATTTAATTTTTCTTTTTATTGCCTATACTAGCTATAATTTTAATGATAAAATATATCAAGATATGAGGATTTCTAAATTATTACACAAGCATTATTTTTTTTTAGCGCTAATTTTAGTGTTGGCCGTCTGTTTACGCTTACCCAATTTGAGCCAGCCTTTTTGGGGCGATGAAATTTTAAGTTTACAGATTGTTAGACATTTTCAAGATAATATTAGCGGTTTATTTCAATATTTGCGGGCGGTGGAAGTTCACCCTCCTCTATATTATTTAATACTTATTGGTTGGACAAAATTGTTTGGTTTTTCCGAGATGGCGGTTAGAAGTTTGTCTTTAATTTTTGGTTTAGCTACGGTGGCGCTTTCATATTTTTTAGGAAAACAGTTGTGGAAAAACGCTCGCGCCGGTTTGCTGGCGGCCTTACTGGTGGCTGTGATGCCGATGCCAATAATATTTAGCACCGAGGCTCGTCCCTATATAATCTTTTCTTTTTTAGGACTTCTTTGTTTGTATAAGCTTAATACCTATTTAGACAAAAAACATTGGAGTCAGTTAGTTTATTTTTCTATATTTGCCATTTTTGGTCTTTATCTACACTATTCTTTCTTGTTAATTTTGTTTCCTCTGTTGGCGTGGTGGTTGTTTAAGATAATTATTGATAAGCGTCGTGAAGATTTATTTCGTTTAGTTTTAGTTTTAGCCTCTATATTTTTAGGATTCTATTGGTGGTTACCGGCGATGTTGTATAAAGTTTTATTGGGTAATTATGAGTTAATGAATTTACCGCGCACTATTTTTTCTCATCGTGCTCTATATTTTTTTGAAGCTTCTTTTAACCAATTAATTTGGACGGTAAAAGACAAACAAGTCTTGCCTTTGGAAATTTTAGTGATTTTAGTTTCCAAGCTTGCGGCTGCCGCCGCTTTACTCTGGCTATTATTAAAAAAAGAGAAAGAGATTATTTTCCCCTTTTTACACATATCTTTCTTGGTGATTATATCCTTAGTCATCTTTCTTTTTTCTCCAGCCTCAGAAAACTATGTTAGTATTTTTGAAAAGCACGTTTTTTGGCTGTCAATTTTGCTGGCTTTAGCTCTAGCCGGTTTGGCTTCCAGGCTGAAAACTAAAGCGGCCGCCGCTTTAATTAGTATTTTTATCGTCAGCTTTATCACTTTTGATGCGAAAATTTTATTGAGTCAGAATAGCTTTGACGCCGATAGGGCACAAAAACTGATTGCTGAGCAGATAAATGATGGATTCTTGCCGGGCGATATTGTGATTGATAATTTTTCCTATGACCGCAGCAATCTCAATTATTATTTACACCCCCATATTTCTGCTTATGGTTTCTATCCGCCGCAATTATTTGATTGGCAAAATGATATTTATGCCAGTCGAAATACTTTAGGGCTTTTAGAGAATGATGCTCAATCTCGGATTTGGCCGGTATCGGGGGAGGCTCTTGATTTGAAAATGAATTATATTATCAGGCAAACATCGCCGACACGTATCTGGCTGGCTTATGCCGATTATCAAGACTACGGTCTTAAACGCTGGCTAGAAGCCAACGGCTGGCGCCATGCCATCTTTTCTATAGATCGGTTTTCTCCCCTGGATTTGTATGTGAAGAAACAGTAATATTATATATTAAAAAAGACGCCTAATTGGCGTCTTTTACTTTGTGCTCTACCGGGGAAACCGGGGTTAGGCCTCGGAAGAGAGCTAGAGTGGTAAAATACCGAGTCCGTCAAGGCTCGGTAGGTTTTAATGATTTTACAAGAGTTCCGGACTTATCGTTATTATAAACTATTTTACCTTTTATTTTATCGAAATTATCTAGATTGTCTCGAGATATCTTATTATAATCGTCAATATTCACATGTTGCCATTCTCCGTCAGTCTTATTTTCTTGTCTAATTTGTCTGCTCTTTATTTGTTCTTCTTTCTTCGGATTAAGCAAAATAACCATATCGGCCTTATCGCTCAAGTTATGACTAAGTAAATCGGCATGATTAATTATATAAGGCGGTTTTTCTCTTTCTAAAACAAAACTCAACAATTCCGATAAATTAGCTTCTTCATTTTTTTCTTGTCTATAAATCTGAAAAAAATAATCAAGGTCAATATTCTTAAAATTTGTCTGCCCCGCTAATTCTCTGGCAAAAGTTGATTTTCCTGAACCAACATTACCGACAACATAAATCTTTTGCGCCTTAGTGGCTTGAATATTTTTAACTATTTCCTGGACATCCTCGGCGGTAAACATTTCTCGATTAGGTTGTTTAAATAAATCTTTCTTATCTTTCTGCGTTATTTCCCAAATAGGCTCTCCAATTTCTAATATTTTACTAACAAAGTCGTCCTCGTCCTTAAAGGCTAACTCACTTAGTTTGCTCTTGGTATCATTTAACAAAGACTCGTCAATAAATTCTTTAATTTTATCGCTGTCCATTTCTTGTAAAATAACCTCAACTGGATTTTTAGAATTTCTAAATAATTCTCTCAAACCGATTTCTTTCTGGCTCAAGATGTTTTTGTTTACCCTATCATTTTGTATATTGTGTTCAAAATTATTCATATTTGTTTTAATATTAACACTAGTCGTTTCAAAGTTCAATTTTCAACGAACGCGGTGTTTTTTGATTGATGTTCGAACTTTTTTTGAGCAAAACCCTCTGGATTTTGCGGATTGAATCCCGCCCAGCGGGCAAAAATTCCTTCCCCCCAACCCCCTTCCTTTTTGCCCGCCTGCTTCAACGCCCGCAGGGCGGGCGCGGCGGCGGCTTTTTTAAATAATTCCTAATTTATTTTTTCTTTTTCTTATTGCTTCTCCCCCGCCCTCCAAAACATCAATTATTTCTTTTCTTATCATATCATTTTCAATGGCTCCTGTCCTGTATTCAAATTCAGTTTTTTTCTTTTTTCTTGCAACTACAACTTCTTCACTATCACCACATACAACCAAATTTGCATTATGAGAAACTATAAAAATTTGTCTTTTAATTTTCTGCTTCCTAAGAAAATCAACAATATATTTTGAAATTGCACGAACATCCAAATCGTCCTCTGGCTGATCAAGTATTATTGGATAATTGTAATCATCAAATTTAAAAATAAATTCAAGCAAGGCAATCATTTTTTCTCCGTCAGACATATCATTAAAATATACCCCGTCTTTAGTTATACTTTTTAAATAATTTATTTTGAATCTATTTTTAAATAATTCCAATAAAATCGCTTCCTCGTCTTTTCTAGCTTTTAATAATAAAGAATTCGCCAATATACCAGTCATTAATTGTTTCAGTATTTCTTTATATTTTTTTTCGTCAAATTTAAATTCATTGGGTTTTTTAAAAATTGCGTTGGCTTGTTCGTATTTCCTATTTTCCTTTGAAATTCCTTCTTCTTTAAAAGTTATGGAATTATGATAATTTAAATTTTCCTCTAAAAAATTCAAAAAATCGGGGGTATTAAAATCAGAAATTATATTAAAAGTTGAAAACTCCAAATTATCAATTTTTATGGCAAAATTTTTATACTCACTACTATATTTCATATAATTATCAACGAGGTTGTTTTTCTTTTCCGCATAATCATTACTTAATCTATTCTTCTCTTCAGTTAATTTAACAATTTCTTGCTTAGTTTTTTCTTTATCCTTCAATTTTTCTGTCAATTCTAATATTGTTTTGTGTTTTTCAACCTTTTCTTTTAGTGGCTTGAGCTTTTTACTAATTTCTAATAAATCTTTTTCTTTTGCTTTCTTATCTTCTTTTAAATTTTTAATTTCCTCGTCAATAAACTCTGTTTTGAAATTTTTATCAGATTCTTTAATTTTATCTTGAATTTTTCTAATATACACTTCGGAAAACTCAAACTCAAAAATATTTTTTGCTGTAATAACTTCCTCCTCTTTTAAAAGAGTAAACGAATCTATATTTTTTGTTATAGTTAAAATCTCTTTTTCTTTTTCTATTTTTTCTCTGTCAAATTTTTGATAATCGCCAATTTCCTTGTCTGTAATTTGACCTATTATCTTATTGATGGAATTTATTTTTTCGTTTAAATTTTTAATATCTGCTTCCAAATTTTCAGATTTTCCTAATTTTTTAAGTTTTTCAACGGTGTTTTTGCCAGAATTTCTAATTAAAATCAGTTCTTTAATTATAGCGGAAATTTCTAACGCATTATTATCTTCAAATTTCTTATATTTTTTTATTTCATTTGAGAAATCGTCCTTATTTCCAAATAAATCAATGACGAATTCTTCAAAATATCGATCATTGTCATAAACTATTTTCCCCAAATAACCTTGCGGAATAAATAAAACACCTTTCTCTTTTTCTTCGTTTTCATTTAAAGTATTCGCTATTGAATCTTTCCAAAATAATTTAAAATTTTCAAAAGCAAAAAAATCTTCCTTGGTAATTCTTTTATTTTTACATTGAGAAAAATCTATTGAATAAGCAATATTTTTTAACAAATTTGATTTTCCGGTCGCTCTACTGCCTATAATAGAATTTAGATTTTGGTTAAAATAGACAATTTCTTTTTTCGCGCCATTTTTATATTCCGCTCTGTCAATTATGTTATAATCCGACTTATCCTCGGGTTCTAATTGCTGAATTTTTACCCTATCGTCTAATTCATAAATAATTTGTTTTAATCCTTCAAATGTTGGATCTGCTTTTATCCAACAAAATTTATTGTCGTTTCTTTTAAATAATTCATCGTCTTTATGAGCATCTGATCCGCAAATGCACGGCTTCAATGTTTTAAACTCTTTTATAAAATCTTTTCTTGAATTATGTTTTTTCCCAAGTCCCCAAGCAATCGTATTTTCATTTGCCGAAAACAATCCGTCGGTTTTTTGAATTATAACTTTTCTAACTAAATGATCTTGCCCATCCCAATCAATCTTGCTTAAATCTTCATCAGCGGGAACGAAAACTAAATATTTTTCTTTAAATTTTGTTTTTTTGTTATTTAACAATGCCATTATATCTTTATCATCTACAACAGCGGTTTTCATTCCAACAAATAAATCTGTATCAGTTTTAAAATTTTCGTGTTCCCCTTTTAATTTTTTACCCAAACTTTCCAAGTTAGTTATTTTTAGTTTTTGTTTCTCGTCTTCGTCTTGCGGATTTCCCTCATAAACAAAATCAAGTTCGTGCAAAAAGCTTTCCTCAATATCTTGAATTAAAACATCGTTTGAAAAAATAACATGAAAATTTATTCTGTTTGTGCCTACAAGTTTATTGAGCCTGAATTCAATATTTGGCAAAATTAGAATTTTTTGTATTTTTTCAATTTCTTCATCTGTAAAACTTAATTCCTTTAGTTTTGAAGACGATAAATATTCATTTTTTATTTTTTTATATCCTTCTATGCAAAAATAATCCGTTATTCCAATAGCAAAAATATTATTCTCTAATGCTTTTTTGAAAACACTTTTAACATAATTATCAAAATTATCTCCAAATTGATTATTGAGATATGAAAATGGCGTATGTATCTGTAAATCCCATTTTCGCCAAATTGAGCCCCTTATAATATCTTTATTCTCCATATTTTTTAATTCTATTGTTTGCTAACTCAACATATTTTTTCTCTTTCTCTATCCCTACCCAATTTCTACCAAGAGCTTTTGCAACAACTGCTGTTGTTCCACTTCCAAGAAAAGGATCTAAAATTAAATCGTCCTTTTTACTTGCGGAAAGTAAAACTTGCTGAATTAATTTAAGCGGTTTTTGCGTGGGATGTGCTTTTATTCCATTTTCATCTTTTAATCTTTCTGGCCCACGACAAATTTTAAAAACCCAATCCGTATCTTTCATTTGCTGTCCGCCATTCATTTGCATTAAAAAATCATTGTTGAAAGTATAATTTTTACAGTTTTTATTTTTTACTGCCCAAATTAGCGTTTCGTGATTATTTGTAAATCTTCTGCCGTTAAAATTAGGCATAGCGTCAATTTTTACCCAAATCACATCATTTAAAAACCATAATCCCAAATCTTGCATAATTTTGCCGACACGGAAAATATTGTGATACATACCCATTACCCAAACAGTTCCTGTTGGCTTTAAAACTCTTTGACATTCTTTAATCCAATTTTCTGTAAAATTGTCATATTCTTCATAGCTTTCAAATTTATCCCATTCATCATTTACGGGAATTACTTCTGTTCCATTTTCTCGCAAAAGCTTTCTATTTTCAGGCAATTGTAAATTATACGGCGGATCGGCAAAAATCAAATCAAAAGAATTATCGGGAAAATTTTTCAAAACTTCTATGCAATCACCATGAATAATTTCGTTTTGAGGAAGCATAAAAATTAACTTTCCAATTTTTCTTCAAGCAAATTGGCAATGGTCTTATAAATAATTTTTTCAGAAGATTTTTCTTTGAAATAATCAAGCAATAATTTTAATGTTTTCTTTTCAGGAAAAATCGTTAAAATTATTTCGTTGAAAATAACATCATCTTGAAAAATTTTTCTATAAAGGCTTGGCGACAAATCTTTTATTTCTTCAAACGAATTTTCTGCCTCAATATCAAAATTTGTTTCAGGAAAATCTGGAATTTCTTTTTTCCATTGTTCTAAATATTGCAGTATCTCGTCCCAAATATTTTTTTGTTTCAAAAAATCAAATAACTCAATGCCGTAGAATAAATAAATATCAACGCCATAATCTCGCAACATTTTTTCAAGTTCTGCTTTATAATAATTTTTGTTTTTTTGTAAATCAGGGTCAATAAAATAGAAAATTCCGACAAGATTCTTCTCGCCATATTTACTAATCATTTCGTTTAATTTTTTCTCAAAATTTTCTATCTGCCCCCGCTTTTTAGTAGAATCATGATCGTCTCTAACTTTCTGCTCAATAAAATAAACCTTATCCTTAAATTTAAAACACTGATCAAGATTCAATTCGTCATTATCGCCATTAACAAATTTTTTCTCTAAAATTTCATAACCAAATTCTTTAAAATATTCTTCAATTGCTTCCTCAAAAGCATCGCCAAAACGGATTTCATGGGACTGGAGCAAATTCTGCAAAATTTTTGCCTTTGGTTTTGTCGGTCTAAAAAGTCCAATATATCTACTCGGATATTTCGCTATTTTTTCAATCAACACTGCCTTTGATTCCTCAAAAATAGTTTCGTTAAAAATGTTTTTAAATTTTTCGTATCGCATAAATTTATGTTAAATATTTTTTAATATAATCATTCCTTATTTCGTCAATTAAAATTAGATTGCCATTTTTATCTTTTATATTCCAGTATATCCAGCCATTATTTGAAGCTTTGCCTAAGATTTCGGCACTTACTTTATGAATTGAGCCGACTTTATCACCCCATAATAAAGTTGCGTCAGCTAAAATTTTGGCTTTATACTTTTCATCTTTAGAATATAAACAATCGCCAATATTTATTAGTTTATTTTCGAGCAGGTTGCCGAAAGTAACTTTTGGCTTTTTTTCTTCAACGGGATAAGTTAATAGTTCGTCGTCAAGCGGTTTAACTTTTTTAATTCTCTCATTTGCTATTTTGATATAAAAATCTTCTTTTTCTATCCCGATAAAATTTCTTTTCAATTTTTTAGCTACGGCTCCAGTTGTTCCACTTCCCATAAACGGATCTAAAACCGTATCGCCAACATTCGAAGTTGATAAAATAATTCTAAAAAGCAAGGCTTCCGGCTTTTGAGTAGAATGAGCTTTTTCGCCATTTACTTTTATTCTTTCTCCGCCGTTGCAAATAGGAATATACCAATCGCTTCTCATTTGTTTGTCGTCACTAAACGCTTTCATTGATTTGTAATGAAAAGTAAATTTTGATTTTTGATTTTTGGATGCCCAAATCAATGTTTCTTGCGCGTTATTAAAACGAGTGCCTTTAAAATTAGGCATTGGATTTGTCTTAATCCAAATAACATCATTTAAAATCCATAATCCAATATCTTGCATGATTTTTCCGACACGGAAAATATTATGATAACTACCAATAACCCAAATAGCGCCGTCTTTTTTTAAAACTCTTCTGCACTCTTTCAGCCAGTCATAAGTAAATTTATCGTATTCTTCAAAAGAAGAAAATTTATCCCATTTATCATTTACAGCAGAAACTTTTGTTTGATTTGGACGATAAAGCTCGCCTTGTAATTGTAGATTATAAGGCGGGTCGGCAAAAATTAAATCAACCGAATTTTCAGGAAGTTTTTTTAACTCCTCTATGCAATCGCCCTTGATTATTTTGTTTAAGTATTTTTTGTCCATAACTATTTTATTAAATCATCAATACTAACTCCAAGCCCTTTGGCAATTTTTACCACAGTTTGAATCGTTGGTCTTGTTATCACATTTGATTCAATTTTTGTCAGCGTTGTATAGGGAAGCTCGGCTTTTCTGGCGAGTTCGTCCTGTGTTAAACCTTTTTTGTGCCGTAATTGTTTTATTTTATCCCCGATATTTGATTGATTATTGTTTTGACTTTTCATAATTTCCAAAGTATGATAGTATTAGTATGAGAGGTAGTTTTATCTTTCATTTATATACTAACATGAAATCAATTTTTATTCAACAAAATTAGGTGTAAAATTAGGTGTAAAATTAGGTGTAAAGCCCGCGAATGGGTTGGGTGGGTCAAGGGCGACTATCCTTTTCCTTTTTTTTAAAGCCGCTTTCCGCGCCGAAGGCGCGGTTGGGGTGGGAGCGTTTCCGCCATTCCGCCAAAAGCGGAATATCAAAACGCTGGGCGGAGAGGGGGAGATTCGAACTCCCGAAGGGCTTTCACCCTTGCCGCTTTTCGAGAGCGGTACTTTCAACCACTCAGTCACCTCTCCTTATTATTATTTTACTATCTTCTTAATATTTTTTTCGGATAATACCCTAAAAGTTTCTATAGGTAAGCCGTTTAGACTTAAGTCTTCGATACTAATACGTTGTAAATCGGTAACTTTCAGGCTCATTTTGGCAAACAATCGGTGGCTATACCTTTTTGCCTTCGTCCAAGTAACTGCTTAGTGGTTTTCTTCTTTGCGGATATTTTTGGTGTTTAATTTTTCTCCATCTTCGGAGTAGACACCTTCTTTGGCGCGAGCATAGAGATTATGTTCATTCAAATTCATCCGGTCTTCGCCGGCGAAGCGCACTAAATATTTCTTATCACGCCCGATTCGCCATCATTAGTTAATAAAAGCAAACCGCGACTGTTTTTGTCAAGGCGGCCGGTGATAATAATAGATTTTTATATGGCGGCGGCAACAGGCTGAAGATATTATCTTCATCGCTGATGCTATTTTTCCGTTTATCAGTTTTTTTGACTCATATTTCTTCATCTCCCGCCACCATATTGTTTAAAGCTGCTCGTTTGCCATTAACACCTTGTCTTAGAATTTCGGCTTGACGGCGCTCGTAATACCGGTTTGAGCCAGATATTTGGTTAGAGCAATCATTCCGTTTGTTTTTGTTTTATTTTCAGTAATCCAAACATAGCAATTAACAGCCAGAAGATAATCGCTAAATCATTTTTAAAATAAGGAACATCGACTAATCCATGGATAACAATGGTACTCATTGCGCCGATGAGGCCAAGATTAATCATTTTTGCCGATCGTTCTAATTTATCTTTCAGTCGTATTGACTCATAAAAATAACGGCCGATGAGCCAGGTGAAGAGTAGGGCGCCGAACAAACCGATTTCTGTCCAGAAGTTGAGGAAGATATTATGCGGGTACAGGTATATTTCTACCGGCTGCCAGACTTGTTTTTTATATTCATCATTCC
>JAKJED010000001.1 GCA_022705575.1 Patescibacteria group bacterium | reverse complement strand
TATCTATCGGCTCTTTTTTCTCTGTTTCAAAACACGACATATCTTGAAAAACATTCTCAATATCTTTTTCTGATAATTTTTTAATATCTCCACCAAATAAAGCATTGGTAATCTCCTCTGCTTTTTTTAATTCTTTTTCTCCGTGCACCATTTTAGTTAATTCTTTAGCTAAAACTTTCTGCGCTACCCTATTTTGTGGGTTTTTTGCAACTTCTTCGTTTTCCAATCTAATAATTTCTTCATGCGAAAGAAAAGTAAAATATTTTAGAAAGTTAATTATATCTTTATCATCAATATTTATCCAAAATTGATAAAATTGGTATGGCGTGGTTTTTTTAGCATCCAACCAAATTGTTCCAGTTTCGGTCTTACCAAATTTTGAACCATCAGACTTAGTTATTAATGGAATAGTCAAAGCATAAACCTCTTTTTGTTCGGCTTTCCTAATAAAATCAATTCCTGCAGTAATATTCCCCCATTGGTCGCTTCCGCCAATCTGTAGTTCGCAATTGTATTTTTTATTTAAATTCCAAAAATCATACGACTGAAGAAGCATATAGCTGAATTCGGTAAAAGAAATGCCCGCTTCCAACCTTGAACGCACGGATTCTTTGTCTAACATGTATCCTAAAGAAAAATGCTTGCCAATATCACGGACAAAATCAATCATTTTAATTTTGCCCAGCCAATCAAGATTACCGACGACTCTTGTTTTGCCCTTGCCGTTAATCGCAACTATTTTTTCTATTTGTTTTTCAATTTGTTTAGACCACTTGGCAACTGTCTCTTTAGTGTTTAAAACTCTTTCTGATTTTTTCCCGCTCGGATCGCCAATTAAACTTGTGCCATTGCCTAAAAGCGCAATTGGCTGATGACCAAATAATTGAAATCTTTTTAAGGTTAAAAGCGCTAAAAGATTGCCAACCTGCAAACTATCTGCGGTTACATCAAAACCACAATATAAAACACACGACTTTTCCAACCGCTTGGTTAACACATCTAAATCAGTAAACTGATTCAGCAATCCCCTAAATTTTAAATCGTCTAAAATATTCATTGTTTTAATTATAGCAATTTACCTACAAATTTAAAATAAAAATACTGAAATTAAGAATACTGGCAAAAGTTACCCATAGCAAATACGGCAAAAAGAGATATCCTACTGGTTTTTTAATTTTAAAGAATTTAATTGTTAAAACTAAAATCAAAATCCATAAAATCAGAATATCCAAAAATGCGAAAAACGGACTTTTTAATCCAAAAAACAAAACTGACCATAAAAAATTGAAAAATAACTGCGCAATAAAAAGTTTCACCAAAGATTTATTCTGCCAAATCAAATACAAGGCAATACCCATTAACGCATACAAAGCTGTCCAAACTGGACCGAAAAGACAGCTTGGAGGTTGAAATGATGGTTTAATTAGGTCAGCATACCAACTTGAATCAACGGCTGGACCAGTAAAAACCGCCCCGCCAATTCCAATCACCTCGCAAATCACAATACATAACACCAATTTTAATATTTTCTTTGTCATAAGATTATTTACAAGCCTCGCTTGGCATTGGGGCGGACGGAGCGCCGTGCTTTACCCATTGCCCGTTATCGCAAATCCAAGCATCTTCCGGTCCCCCAATCACCACCCTCACAACCCCCAACACAACTACAACCAACGTCATTATTATTAATATTTTTAGTGATTTTGACATATAAGCCTAATTTATATTATTTTATTTAGTAAGTAAATATTTACGTAAATATTTACTTACGAATTGACTACCGGGTAGGGATTCGAACCCCAATTAGATCCTTCAAAGGGACCTGTCCTACCGTTAGACGACCCGGTAATATTTTGCTACTCCATGGACCCAACCAACAATTTTACGATTCAAATCAGAACTTTCTCTAACTCTGATCCTTACCACTCCATAATAATTATTCCCCACATTTGTTCTTTTTGTTTTAGGATTCCCTTTTTTAAAATAAACCCCTGTAAGAAATTTCTTTGAAAGACCAATTTTTTGGACCCAATAATTTATAACCTTTTCCAATCTATGTTTGTGGTTTTCGTGGATGTAAATTGAAAAATTAATTTTATTATAACCAATATTACAAATATCTATCAACCATTTTAAAAACAATTTTATCATTACAGGATCCGAATTTGAAAATTGAATATTGGCCGCGGTATCTTTTTCTTTCGACCCTTCTGCCCAATAAAGCATAATTCCAATTAACCATAATTCGCGTTTTGTAATTTTTTTTATATCTTTTTCTGCTTCACGATGTAATTTATTAATAAGAGCAATTTTTTGTTCTCTTTTTCGTCTTGCGCCTCTTAATGCCGATTCCAGTTTCTTTTTAGTTAATCTTTGTTTTTGCTGTTTCGACAAACCTACAGATTGCAACCATAGGGATAATGTGGATTTGGCCACTGGAACTTGCTTTAAAATTTCGGAATACGAATATCCATGTTTTCTTAATTTTATTGCTTTTTGTTTTTCTTTTTGTTTAGACATATCGAACTACGATTACCATTACTTTAATTATATAACCGTAGTTCAAAAATATCAATATTCACAATAGACTATCTATTACACACCTCCACTACTGCTAATTCCATATTTATTTGCGGGAAAGAGGAACGTTTCATATCATATAATGTTTGAAGCAAAATTTCAATGATTTTAGACAATTCCACTAAAGAAAATTCTCCCGCCTGCTTTAACGCAGTATTCAATTGCTCCGCACTCAATTCATCTTTAACCAATCTTGAAAGATTATTATCCACTCTCACCAACATCAATTTTCGGGAATAAGTTATTAATGATTCAATAAACTGCACTAAATCATATCCTTGATTTACAAATTTATCAATAAACGACAATGCTTCGCTGGAATTTTTCTTTACCAGCAAATCTACAAACTTAATCGCCAAATTGATATCAACAATTCCCAAAATATTTTCAATATCTTCAATTGTAATTTCTTTATCGCCACTGAACGCAATCACTTGCCCCAACATACTTTCCGCATCACGCATAAACCCTTCAGAATTTAAAGCAATAATTCTTAACGCCTTATCACTAATTTTGATCCCCTCTTTTTTTGCAACCATTTCTAATTTTTTAATCACATCCGTCAAAGAAAGTTTTTTAAAATCAAATCTTTGTACACGTGATAAAATGGTCGGAAGCATTTTATGCGCTTCCGTAGTTGCCAAGATAAAAATTGCATGCGCCGGTGGTTCTTCCAGTGTTTTTAAAAGCGCATTAAAAGCTTCTTTGGTTAATTGGTGCGCTTCATCAATCACAAAGACCTTATACCTACTATGCGTGGGCGCAAACCTGATTCTTTCTTTCAGCTCCCTAACCTCGTCAATCCCACGATTTGATGCAGCATCAATTTCAATCAAATCCATTGCTCTATTTTCCATAATTTCTGTACAAGATTCACATTTATTGCACGGTTCATAACTAGAAGTATCTGTACAATTTACTGCCTTTGCTAAAAGACGAGCAATCGTTGTTTTGCCCGTTCCTCTTGGACCTGAAAACAAATAAGCATGTGCAACTTTACTATTTTTAATGGCGCTAATTAAAGTTTTAATCACGTGCTCCTGTCCCACAACTTCGGAAAATCTCTGCGGTCTATATTTTCTATAAATTACTTGACTATTTTCCATAAAATTTTTCAATCCTTAGATTAATTCATCTTGAGTAGGCTTTACTTCTTTAAACACAATCAGCTTATATCCAATAAAATTCCATATTAATGATGCAATTGTCGCAATCACTTTTGCTATATTAAGCCATGCTTTCGGACCCAATCCGCACGCTGGCTGGACTAAAGTACTCATAGCATAAACAATTACTGTATTAATCAACATTCCAATTATACTCACAATGACAAACTGAATAAATTGAATTACGGTATTAACTTTTTTCTTATTTTCAAATGTCCAAAATTTATTCCAGAAATAACTATGAATAACTGCAACTATAAAAGAAACAACATTCAAAATGCCAACAATGCCACCTTCATATTTTCCTATAACCCAGGCCAGAAGATTCAAAATCCCAAAATCAACCGCGGTATTAGCAATCCCCACAAGCGCATATTTGGCCAATTGAGAAACAATTTTAAATTTCCTGCCAATAAGCTGAGCAATATAAAATGCCGACATTCCTAATCCAGGAAGAATTATAAATAAAACCAACAAAGACCATGCGCCATAACCGGTGGACAATAAAATAAAAAACACAAATAAAGCGATAATCTCGCTTAATATTATAACTGAAATCAAATCTTTTTTTCCCATAATTTGCATTATTCGAATCTACAAATTGTTATACGAATCTACGAATATTCGTTGATTCGGATAAATATTCGCATCATTCGGATAATATTTTACTATCTGAATGTTAATTCTTCCGGTAAGCTATCTGCTCCCGCGGAAGCAATTTTGCTTGAGATTCTTGATCTTTCAAAAATCTCTTTTTCCACAATTGATTTTTCTCTGCCATATTCCAAACGCGATAATTCTTTTATTTTTGCTACAATTTCTGGATTGATTTTTGGTTTTGGATTGGCTTTCATATTAAAGGGAACACTCACCTTGTTATCAATTAAAAGTCTTAAATAAGCATTAAAATTATCAATATTTAATAAGTCCTGAGCATTAAAAACCGGCTCAAATTGCTTCACTAAAAATTCTGCATCTTCAGCACCAACCCTATAAACAGCCATGCTTCCAATATTACCAAAAACCGCATCTTTAATTTTTTCTTCTAATTGTCCAATAAACTGATGTGCGATAATCAGATTTAATTTATATTTTCTTGCCTCGGCCAAAATCGTAGAAATTGTATCGGTTGTAAAATTCTGGAATTCATCAATATAAAGATAAAAATCGGGCCTTTGTTCTTCGGGCGTATCAACTCTAGAAAAAGCCGCCATTAAAAATTTACCCACAATAATCAAACCCAATAAATAACTATTCAAATCTCCCAATCTCCCCTTAGAAAGATTGGCTAAAAAAATTTTTTTCTCGTCCATTATTTTTCTAAAATCAAAAGCGCTTTTTTGCTGACATAAAATCGGACGCATAATGTCATTGGCTAAAAAAATGTTTGTTTTAGAAGTAATATAGGGAACAACATTTGCCAAAGATGCTTCTCCGCCGGCTTTTTCCGCTTCTTTTTCCCAAAAATCTTTAACCACAACATTGTTGGTTTTCGAAAGTTTATATTTTCTAAAAGACGTATCAGCTAAAACTTTCGGCACCTCCAAAAGCGTTGCACCAGATTCCACATCATCCATTGCCAACAACATTGCGCCCCTCATATACTGCTGAAACATCGGACCCATTGCCTCTAATGATTCAGGAAAAACTTTTTTGAAAATATTTATCATTTCATTGGCAAGAAATGTTTTTTGTTCGGGAAATTTTGGATCATATTCAAGCATATTCAAACCCATTGGCCTTTCAATATCTCCGGGATTAAAATAAATCACGTCTTCAGCGCGCTCCGGCGGGATCATGCCTAAAATCGTTTCCACATCCTGACCATGCGGATCTAAATAACAAACACCTTTCCCTGCTAAAATATCTTGCTGAAGCATATTTAAGGCTAATGTAGTTTTTCCAGTACCCGTTTGACCAATAATATAAAAATGTCTGCGTCTATCATTATCAGTCATTCTAATTTCAGTTTCTTCTCCTCTAAAAATATTTTTTCCTAAAATTATACCTTCTTTAGGAATATTTGTCGGGGGAATCGATTCTTTGGCTTTCAACCATTTCAATCTCGGCGAACTTAATTGGGTTAATGGAAAATGAAAAATACTTGCAACTTCTTCACTATTCAAAACCATTTTTTGTTTTTTATTGAATAAACGAAAAGAAAAATCAAAACATAGTTTTTTTAACCCTTTTCTTTTTGATTTTTCTATTTTAAAAGAATTTAAATTTGGCGCGCCAAATTGATGAAAAGAGCCGCTTACATGAGAAAACAATTCTTCAGCGCGTTCTTTGGTTGTTGACGAAAACAAAATTCTGATATTTACATCTAATCCTGTTTTTGAAGTTTTTGCCTGTAAATACTTTATTGTTTCTTGGGCATCAGGAGTGATTTGCGGTTGTATTTGCGGTTCGTCTTTTTTTGGTTTTTTCATTTCTTTACCTTTCAAAGCATCTTTAAAACTCTGTCCTTTATTCATTCTTTTGATCATTGAAAGTCCGAATTTATTCCAATTTTTAAGTGCTGTTTTTAAAACAATTTGTATTGCTCCGCCCTCTCCGGTTTCCATAATCTTACTTAACGCTGTAGAAATATTTTCCAACGGATCAACTTCTAATTCCCGATAAGTTTTGATCGGCAAAACATTATGTTTTTCCAACTTCAAAAAACCGCCGGACACAAATCCTGTTGGGTGAAAAATATTATAATCTTCTGATTTTTGAACAATTGCCTTCGGATAAAAACCATAAACTTGTTTTTCTAAAAATGTTTCATATTTTTTTGGCACCGCCAAATAAAAAGAAATTTCTGAGACAGAAAAAGGAACTGCCATTTCTAAAACAATATAGGGCTGTCCATATCTCCTCACTTTATCATGAAGCGCTCCCAATCCCGATAAAAACTGTTCCATTACCGCAATTTTATTCTTTTTTTCTTCTCCGGATAAATCTTCTTTTGTCTCTTTCGGAATTCTAACCGAAAACAAAGTCATATTCAAGGCTCTGACAATCAACCCTCCTCTGCGTTTTTTTTCTATAATTAAAACAAATATCAATCCCAATACCAAAAAAACCGCTAAACCACTAATGATATAAATAAATTGCGCTATTGTCATATTTATATTTGTTTTAATTTGCCTTCTATGACCAATTTATCATAAAGATGATCAATTAAAGTATCGTGAAATTCATCCAATAAATATGGACTATCGAGATTTTTTGCTACCTCAATCGCTTCAACAATTCCCTTATCAAAAACCATCTGAACCAAAAGTTCTATTTGTCTTTCTTTGGGTTCATTCTTTAACTTTACGGTTGTTTGTTGAACAACTTGTTGCCTAACCGTAGAAACAATGGGGGTTTCCGCTATTTTTTCATCTACGGCTTCCTTTAATATCTCTTTTTGTTTTTCCGGACTTAACACATTTTCTTTCTGTTCCGGTTTATTTAATTCTTCAGCTCTTTTTGCTTCAAATTTTTTTAATATTTCTTCCATATGTTTTTATTATATCATATTAAATGGTATAATAGAAACAACCAAACGCCAAAACACAACAACTAAATAAATTTAAATTATAATATAATTAATATTCAAATTTTATTTCCTGGTTATGGAAATTTGTAAAATTATGAAAAAATTATCACCCATCTTATCAATAGCTTTTATTATATTAATGCTTATCTTAACAACCATCAGTCAAAAGCAAGAATCGGCAATCATGGATGAAGTAGCCCATATTCCTGCTGGTTATTCTTATTTGACACAAAAAGATATGCGCTTAAACCCCGAACATCCACCTTTACTTAAAGACTTATCCGCAATTCCTCTATTATTTATTAAAAATCTGCCCGCTGGTAAGCAAAATATTAATTTTCCCGATCAAATTAAATCATGGACCGATGAAATAAACAGTCAATGGGATTTTGGATTTAAATTCTTATATAATTCAGGAAATAATGCTGATAAAATTATTTTTTGGTCAAGAATTCCGATGTTATTACTTTTAATTCTTTTGGGGATTTTTATTTACCGCTGGACAAAAGAATTATACGGTAAAATTCCAGCATTATTTGCAACAATTTTATTTGTTTTTTCTCCTACATTTCTAGCGCACGGCAGATATGTCACCACTGATGTTGGGGCCGCTTTTGCCTTTTTCTTCGCTTCATATTTTTTTATAAAATTCTTAAAGAATCAAAATACAAAAAATTTATTCTTGGCAGGGATTGCTTTCGGCATTGCTCAACTTATAAAATTTTCCCTATTTTTGTTATTACCTTATTTTGGACTTTTAACTTTAATTTGGATTTATATTAAATGGCGCGAAAACAAGCATTTCTGGAAAACGTTTTTTAAAAACATTGGTTTATTTCTTATTGTTTTGGTTATTGGCTATTTATTGGTTTATCCCGTATATATGTTTCATATTGCCAATTATCCTATTGAAAAACAAATATCTGATACAACTTATATCGCCTCACAATTTCCTTTCAAAAAAGCGGGCGAAGCCGTAATTTGGATGTCAAAACAACCAATATTACGCCCTTATGCGCAATATACATTGGGACTATTTATGGTATTTTTAAGAGCAACGGGTGGAAATACAACATACTTTTTAGGAGATGTTACCAATCAAGGATGGAGAAATTACTTCCCAATTGTATATGCCATTAAAGAACCTTTAGCGCTTCACATTTTTACAATTATTGCTTTGTTGATTGCGATTTGGCAAATTAGATTACGCAAATTTCAAGATTTTAAATTAAAAATTGAAAATTGGTTTAAAAAATATTTTGTTGAAATTTCAATGTTAATTTTTTTAGCCATATATTGGGGCGCAAGCTTAACAAGCAATTTAAACATTGGCGTTCGTCATATTTTGCCAACATTCCCATTTGTATACATTCTTATTTCCGGACAAATTAAGAAATTATTTGAAAAAATTCATAACAAAAATCTGTTTAGGATTTGTGGTGTAGGACTTGGAGTTTTGTTGTGTTGGTATATGATTTCTTCTTTGTTGTCTTTCCCCTATTATTTGACTTATTTTAACGAATTGGCTGGAGGAAATAAAAACGGCCACGTTTATGTGACTGACTCAAATTTAGATTGGGGACAAGACTTAAAAAGGTTAGCTGAGTGGGTCGAAAAAAACAATATTCCTAAAATCTATATTGATTATTTTGGCGGAGGTATACCATCCTATTACCTGGGAGATAAAGCAGAAAGATGGTGGGGAAATAGAAATCCCGCAGAAGCAAAAGGAAAATGGCTGGCGATTTCAGCAACATTCAAACAACAAGGCCAAGCACAACCAACAAAAGGATGGACTCAACCAACAGACTTTTATATGTGGTTAAATCAATATCAACCTGTTACGGTCATTGGTAATTCTATCTTTGTTTATCGCATTCAATAATTATTTATAATATATTCTGTTTTCTATCCGCAAATCAACATAATGAAGATTTGTTCTATTTTTAATTTTTTCTTTTAAACCAACTTTTAATAATAAAAGTTGGTTGTTTATATTTCGCTCGAGATTAAATAAAACATACCACCCCTCACTAGTTATAGCCTTTAACTCTTTTATAGGATATGAGCTAATATTGAAGCTCAAAATTTTTAATCCAATTTCAGAAAACAAATCTTTAGTTATTTCCAAAATAATATCTATAAAACTTTTATCCGCTATTTTATTACCTAATTCGTAGTTGCGATTCGAATAATCTTGTACAATAGTGATTAAACTTCCACTGGTAATTGGCGCTTTTTGAAACACGATTCCTTCTTTGTCAAAATAAAAACATCTATCAACAGAACAAACAATTCCAATTTCTTCTCTTTCTTCAATATTAATTTCCAATTTTCTTTTAAATAAATTTTTTCTGATTTTTAATTCTAAAATCGCAAGATTTTTTTTCAATAATTGATTTCTAATGTTTTTATTGTTTGTTAAAATTATATTTTCGCAAACCAAATTATTTTTAATCTCTTCTGCTGAAACTTTTCTATTGCCAAAAATAATTATTTCCTTAATTTTGAAAATCGGAGAAAAAAATAAAACATAAATAATCATCGCCAATACAAAAAGAGAGATAATCCAAATTATCACTCTTTTGCGTGATTTTTTTTTAATTTTATTTATTTTATGGTGATACATTTAAATCTTATGTACTTACGTAAAATTTTCGGTACTTTAATACTTCCGTCTTTTTGCTGATAATTTTCAATAATCGCAATTAAAGTTCTGCCAATTGCAAACGCTGTCCCGTTAAGAGTATGCACATATTCTGTTTTGACATGTGAAATTTGATTTTTAGATTTATACTTTATGTCTAATCTTCTTGCCTGAAAATCAGTACAATTTGAAGTAGAGTGAGTCTCGCGATATTCATCTTGTCCGGGCATCCAAGCCTCAATATCATATCTTTTTGCAGCCGAATCGCCCAAATCCCCAGTACAAATACCCACTACACGATAAGGAATTTTTAATTCTTTCATTAATTTTTCTTCTATTGATAAAATCAATTCATGTTCTCTTTGCGAATCTTTCGGCTTTGAAAATATAAACATTTCCACTTTATCAAATTGATGCACCCTCAAAATCCCTTTAGTGTCTTTACCATAAGAACCAGCTTCTCGTCTAAAACAGGTTGAAAAAGCAACATATCTTTTTGGCAAATCTTTTTCTTCAAAAACTTCATCAGCATACATTGGACCAATTGATTGTTCCGATGTGCCGGTTAAACATAAATCGTCTTTATCAAAATAATAAATTTCATCCCCCCCTCTTTCAACATAACCCATTGCTTTCATCATTTCCGGTTTAATCATAACTGGTGGAATTATCGGAATAAATCCTTGTTTTTTAGTAATATCCAGCGCTAGTTGAATTAATCCAAATTCTAACATCGCTAACTCGCCCTTAATGTATCCAAACCGCGAACCAGAAACCTTTCCTGCTCGCTTAATATCAATAATGTCTAATTTTTCCGCAATTTCTAAATAATCTTTAGGTTTAAAATTAAAATTCGGTTTTTTACCAACTTCTCGTAAAACTTTATTTTCTAAAGCATCTTTTCCGACAGGAACATCGTCTAACGGAATGTTCGGAACCTGCGAAAACAAAATATTAAAATTCAATTCCGCTTTTTCTAGTTCCGGTTCTAATTCCTTAATTTTATTTTTTAAACCTTTCGCCTGCTCAATTTGGTCTTTGCCCAATTTTTTCTGTTCTGCTCTTAATTTTTCAATTTCTTGAATCAATTCGCGTCTTTTTCTATCTAATTCAATTACCTGATCAATATCAATCTTGACCTGCTTATTTTTACAGGCATTTTTTACTTTTTCCGGATTTTCACGTAATAATTTTATGTCTATCATATCAATAAAATTAATCTAATTGACCTAATTAGTCTAATTGACCCAAATTGGGATTTGATTAGAATAATTAGAAATTAGAATAATTATAATCCCAACTTTCCTGCAATGCCTTTCATCGCCTCCAATCCTATTTCCACAAATTGTTCCAGCGTTAAACCTGTTTCTGAACACTTACTAATTATTTCCCTGCTTGCACCCTTGGCAAATCCTTTTTCTTTAAAACGATTTAAAATATTCTCCGCAGTTACATCAATAATCTTTTTACTCGGAAGCACTAATGTTGAAGCAATAATTAATCCAGTTAATGGATCAACTGGCAATAATACTTTTGCCATTAAAGTTTCGGGTTTAATACCGTGCATTTCGTTGTGTGTTCTAACTGCATCACAAATTTCTTTATCTAAACCAGATTTTTCCAACATTTCTGCACCAATAATTGAATGTTGTTGTAGATTATCTTTAGTCAATTCATAGTCAATGTCATGCAACAAACCCGCCAACCCCCATTTTTCGATACTTGTTCCGCCAAAGGCAGGGTGTTCATTAAAATGTGCTGCAAATTCTTTCATACATGCCTCAACAGCTAAACAGTGTTTAATTAAATTCTGATTCTGAATTTTCTCTTGAATTAATTTAAATGCCTCCTCCCTATTCATTTTCTTTAGGTTTCATTGTCGGGAATAAAATTATTTCCCGCAACGTTTTAGAGTCCGTTAATAATACTGTTAATCTATCAATACCAATACCGATACCCGAAGCCGGAGGCATACCATATTCCAATGCCTCAACAAAATCTTTATCATATTGATGCGCTTCTTCGTTTCCACTTTTTCTTTCAATCTCCTGCGCTTTAAATCTTTCTGCCTGATCTGCTGGATCATTTAATTCAGAAAATCCGTTAGCTAACTCTATGCCATTTACGATTAATTGAAATCGAGCTGCCTGTTTTTCGTTTAATTTCTTGGCTAATGGCGAAATTTCTACTGGATGATTGATTACAAAGGTCGATTCTTTAATTTTCCCAAATGCTCCTTTCTCGTCGCCATTTTTAACAATTTTCTCATATTCAATTCTCTTAAACGGCCTTTGAAACAATTTATTATTCAATGAATTCAATAGTTTTTCTGTGAAATCCATCATAATTTCATAATTCCAATACGCAGCATAAAATTCAAGCATAGTGAACTCGGGATTATGCTCTCTGTCCATACCTTCGTTTCTAAAGTTTCTGTTTAATTCATAAACCTTGTCAAATCCGCCGACCAACAATCTTTTTAAATATAATTCTGGAGCAATTCTCAAATATAAATCCATATCCAGCGCGTTTAAATGCGTTTTAAATGGTTTTGCTTTCGCTCCGCCGGCCATAGTTTGAAGCATCGGCGTTTCCACTTCTAAAAATCCATTTTCTTCCAAAAACTTTCTAATTTCTTTAATAATTTTTGAACGTTTTAGGAATTTGTCGCGAACCTCTTTATTCATTATTAAATCCAAATATCTCTTTCTGGATCTCTCTTCTACATCTTCTAATCCATACCACTCACTTGGCAATGGCAAAATCGCTTTAGTTAAAATTTTCCAACTAAAAACCTGCAGAGTTTTTTCACCTTTTTGGGTTAAAAACAGTTTTCCTTTTACTTCAATAAAATCACCCAAATCAATATTATTGATAAATAAATCATAATTTGCATCACCAATCAAATCTTTTTTAAGATAAAGCTGAATTTTTCCACTTGCGGTGAGCGTAGTCGAACCGTCTTCAATATGACAGAAAGTTGAACCGCCATGACCTCTTAATGAACGCACCCTACCTACCAATGTTATTTCTTCACTCTTTTGTACCACACCATTTTTATCGGGCACGCCAGAAAGTTTTTTAAAATTATCTAATGCCTCTGCATTTGTATGTGTAAAACAAGCAATGGCCGTATATGGATTCATTCCCATTTTTTTAAAATTTTCCAATTTCTGTATTCTAATTTTTCGTATTTCCTCTAAATTATCCATATCTTTATGATATCATATTTAAAAAATAAAAAAAGAGGGCAAAAACTTCTCCGCCCCTCGATCGTTCAGTTTGCAACATCCGCTTGTAAATTGAGCACTAATACAATATAAACTTGTGATATATACGCCCTTTAAAAAACTATTATATTATTTTTATAACACAGATAATTAATTGTATTAATCATCACAATTATTATGATATATCATTATATCATAATAATTGTCACCTATCTTTCACCCTTTAATGTTTTTACCACTGCATTGGTCAACCCAAAATATAACGGAAAACGATTGGCTAATCCTTGTAAGGAATTCGGGTCTATGTCTTTATTTTTTTGTTCTATTTTTTTACTTATTTTATCTAACGATTTAACATAATCACCCAGTCCATCTTTTAACCATTTTTGAACTTTAGTAATTGTATCGAATCCAGTTTTTAATTTTCTCGATATTTGTATACAAGACTCACCCTTTAAAAGCATTCTTGCTATACGAATTCTTCTTGCTAACATCACTTCCTCGCTTTTAGTTAAAATATCCTTAAAAAAATTAACTATTTGTTCTTTAGTATTTAATTGATTAACTATAGAATACAGTTCATTTAATAATTCGTTTTTTTCTTTTTTTGAGATGTTGTAAAAATTAAATTTTGCCATATCATATAATAAATTTAAAACGCTTATTAATTATTTATTTATTAATTAATTTATTATTATTATTATGATATTTCATTATATCATAATAATAATTAATAACAAACATTAAAATCAAAAATGAGAATAAAAAAATCTATAATAACGCCCATTTTCTTCTTCTCTCTTATTTTATTTCTTTCCCTGTGCCTTTTTTATTGCTTCGCGCACGCCAGCTAAATCAATTTCCATTTTCTTTTTAACCTGCGCCTGTGTGAATATTTTTGATTTTTTCTCTCTTTCTTTTTGCAAACAAGTTGCGCAATACACCGGCCTTTTACCATCAGGCACAAATGCTACTTTTGTCTTTCTTCCGCAATTTGAACAAGTAGTTTCAAATTTTTTTGCCTCAATTTCATCATCAGTTTCATTCCAACGCGCAATTTTTTCTTCAACAATTTTTCTTGGAATTGTGTACCTTTCTCTTGAAATTTTTATTGCTTTGTCTTTATGTGTTTTTTCCTGAGCTGACGGAATTTTTAATGTTAATGCGCTAAAAGCACGAGAAGCAAAACCATTAATCATTAATTTTATATAAATATTATAATTTGGAATATTGACCAAGTCATCAATTGTAAAAGCGGGTAAAAATTCTTTTTCCAAAAATTCAGCATCATCGGCACCAACACGAAAAGCAATAAGCGTCCCAACATTACCAAAAATCGCGTCTCTAACCTTAGTATTTTTACCTTTGTCTCCCATTGTTTCAAGTTGAGCAACGTATTGATGCGCTAAAATCAAACATAATTTGTATTTTCTTGCTTCCGATAAAATCGTTGCAAAAGCATCAGTGGCAAAATTTTGGAATTCATCAACATAAAGGTAAAAATCTTTTCGTTCTTCTTCCGCAATATCCGCTCTGCCCATTGCCGCTAACTGCAATTTTGTAATCACCAACGCTCCCAACAATTGCGAAGCATCTTCTCCAATTTTACCCTTAGACAAATTAACAATCAAAATTCTCTGATTATCCATTAATTCACGCATATCAATCGAAGATTTAACTTGTCCAATAATATTTCTGATAAGCGGAGTGGTAATAAACTGTCCGACCTTGTTTTGAATCGGCGCAACCGCTTCTTCTCTAAATTTATCAGGGTACTTAGCAAATTCATTGTTCCAAAACGATCTTACTCCGGAGTCAGTAATTTTTTCAATCACTTTTTGACGATAGTCCTTATCTGCCAATAAACGATTAATACCTAAAAGTGTAGCTCCCGGATATTCTAACAACGCCAAAATTGAATTTCTTAAAATATATTCCATTCTTGCTGACCAAACATCCGGCCAGATTTTTTTGAATACGCCCATTAATCCCGAAGCAACCAAATACCTATACTCTGGATCAACTTTTTCCATAATATTAAACGTCAAAGGATAATCAACATCAGCAGGATTAAAATAAATTACATCATTAATCCTATTTGAAGGAACATAGTCCAACATTTTTTCTGCAAATTCACCATGAGGATCAACCACCGCCACTCCTTTCCCGTTCTGAATATCTTGAATTGCCATATTTTTCAATAATTCTGATTTTCCTGTTCCGGTTTTACCGATAATATAAACATGTTGACGTCTGTCTTTCGTCTTTATGCCGAATTTAACTTTCTGATTGCGAAAATTAGTTTCTCCTAAAATTGTAATTTCTTGTTCTTTTGTCATAAAATTATATCATCGGAAGGTCAGATGGAGGACTGCCTTTTTTTGCACCAATCTTAGATAATTTTTCTGCCTCTACAAATGTTCCCGGAATATGAAAAATAGTCGCCAATTCTTCAATATTGAAAATAAATCCTCGCGTTTTAATTTTATGTCCCGGGAAATATCGTTTTTTAAAAATTCCCACAAAAAATCTTTTCTGACCAATTTCTCTTCGTTTTTTAAATATTTTACCTCTGCCGGGCGTAACTTTTTTATTTATTTTGAAACCATTTAAATTTTGCGTATTAAATTGTCTAAAAAATCCAGCTGCAACCGTTGGTTTGTCTTTGTCAAAAATTTCTTTCGGCGCCCAATATAAAAATCTAATCATTGTCTTAAACCCAATTTTAGAAATATTTTTTTCTATTGCCATAGCTACTTCTTTTTGTCCCGGAGTCAAAAATGGGATAACGCTTTTTTCTTCTTTTTTGACGTCTTTAACGCCTCCACTTTCTCCAACAAAAAATTTTATAATTCCATCAATAATGGCATGAATCCAACTACTGCTTTCTTTAATAACCAATAATCCCTCTTTTTTGTCTGTTTTCACTTCTTTGCCTACCATTTTAGCGACCAATTTTTCGCCTGATTCTTTCCATTTATCATCAGTAGGACTAATTAAAATATGTATGCCAATACTTTCTTGCGGATTTAAACTGCTTAAAAATTCAAAAAGTCCAGCAATAGGATCGGTTCTTTCTTCTGCTTCCTTGTCTTCAAAAAATACCGGATATGTTCTAATCGGATAAGCATCTTCTTTGTTTAAAATTAATTCTGTTCCCCAAGCATCCAATTCTTTAGTTGGTGTTTCAGAGGGTAAATTAAATATATAATCTTCAACTTCCATAATTTCTATTTGTGGATATTGCGCATATAAATGCGATTCAACTAAATTTCTGTATTTTGATTCGGTTCTAACATAAAAATAAATTCCTCCCCCATGTCCCAAAATTTCAATACTAAACCACGGTGCCAAAGTTCCTTTTAAATATCTATCTTTCTTTTTCGGATCTTTTTGCGCTGCGTGAAGTCCAGCAAAAAATTGTTCCATTGCTTTCGGAGTCTTCATTACTTCACGAGGAAATTTTATCTCTAACATAATCCACTTTAACTCCATTAAATACTTTTTGGTCATATAATCAAGCCAATATTTGTTTGAAAATAAAAAAAGAGCCACCGGTGCGATAATCCACCAATAGCTTACGATTATATATTTATAAACACTTAAAGCATCTTCAAGCATTAATTTTGATTGTTAAATTTTAAATAGCAGATTAAACTAATATATATTTATCGTCTGCTGTTTTTCTTATTTTCTTAGACTTATGAAGATTCAAAATAATTGTATTCGGCTTAACTTGTCTCTTTGCCAACACTAAATCAATTATTTCTTTTCTATCCAATGGTTTTTTGTTTTGAGATAAAACCTTGCAAATAACATCTTCAACCGTGCCTGCTTCATAACCCCAATCAGTCAAAGCATACGTACCCCTGCCAACTAAAACAAATCTTGGATCTTTAATCAATTCATTATGAACTGTTTGCGTATAAGCGGGTTTATTTTTAAAAACATTATTAATCATTTCTGCAATTTTAGTAAAATGTTTCGGCGCACCATCTTTTTTGAGCATTAAATACGCTCTATCTCTAACCCCTTGAGGAATAATATCCGGCCAAGAATTCAGTCCAATCTCATTAAAAATATTTTTATCTATATTTTTGGAAATTTCCAAAACTGTTTCAAACATTTTCGCTGGACAGTTCGAATGTTTTTTAGAAAGTAAATCCATTATTTCCGATTCACAAAAAACTTTATTGTTTTTCTTGAAATAATCAATTAAAAAATCTACTATCTTTTTTGCTTTTTCTTGAGCTGTTTCATGACTAACCCAATAAGGATGAAACTTGTCATCTTTGATTACTCTCTTAAACGAATCTCCAAGAGTTAACGCTAAATAAATTTGTCCTCTTAATGGATTGGGGTCTATTGTTCCGGTTGCGGTAAAATATAAACGGTTCTCACCGATGATATGTCCATGTTCGGAAAATAATTCACCTAAAAAATTAAAAGCTGCTCCGAATAAAGGCAATACTTTTTCTGATTTTAAAATTTTTAATCCATTTTCTTCCAATTGTCTTACTCTTTCCCGGGTTATTCCATAATTCTTACCAATCGCTTCTAATGTTTCAATTTTACCATCTTTCAAACCAAATCTACGCTCAACAACTTCTCTTGTTCGCGGATTCGTTAAATAAGATAAAGCCCTCTCAATCTTAATAGAAACCTCCTTTGGAAATGTTGTTTTTTTAAACATATTGATAATAATATACTACATAAAAAATAACCTGTCAAGCTTATCCGCTTCTGACGGATTTACTCGCCTTTATCCCTTTCCTCTCAACCCCCAAGAAACTAAAATAGAACTCGCAACAAATAAAGACGTATAAGTGCCGACAATAATTCCTATAATTAAAGTTAAAGAAAAATATTTTAACGTTTCCCCGCCAAGAAAAAACAAAACAAATAAAATAATTAATGTACAAGCACCAGTGCTTAACGACCTTCCTAATATTTGATTTAAACTTTTATTAACCGTTTCCGAAAAACTACCCATTCTTTCTTTTAAAATATTTTCCCTCACCCTATCGAAAACAATAACCTTATCATTGATTGTATAACCAATAATGGTTAATAGCGCAGCTACAATCGCAATATTAAGCTGAACATTATAAAATTTTCCCAATAAAATTAAAACCAACAAAGTTACCAAAACATCTAACGCTAAGGTGATTATTGAAACAATTCCGTATTGCCAGCTCGCAATTGGCCATTTTAATTTTCTAAAAGAAATAGCAATATAAATCAATAAAACAATCAATGAAATGATTATCAATGCGATGGTCTTTTCTTTTAATTCCTTACCAATTGTTGGACCGATACTTTCAAATCTTTTTTCTTTAACAATAGAAATTTCATTCAATTTTGTTAACATCGCTTGGTGCGTATTTTCATCTACGTCCTTAAATCTTAAAATTATTCCGTTATTGTCTGTGGGTTGAATAACTATTTCTCCTAAATTAAAACTATTCAAAGCATTTTGAATAATCTCGTTGTTTGGACGAACTTGTTCAACCAATTCAAATTCATCTTGAACGGAAAAATTAATCTCCCACAACGTTCCTCCCAAAAAATCAATTCCTAAATTCAAACCAAAAATTATTAAACATGCGATTGTCGCCACGACCAAAATTCCGAAAAACAAATAATTTAATTTATGATATTTTATAAAATTTATATTCATAACCAGATTTTTTTCTTTGTTTCTCTTAATCCTAAAAAGAATTTAATTAAATAATTAGTAATTACAATTGCTGAAAACATGCTAATAATGTTTCCCAAAACTAATGTAAGCGCAAAGCCCTTTACAAATCCGGTTCCAAACAAAAACAACACAACTCCCACTAAAATGGTTGTGAAATTACCGTCACGAATAGACGGCCACGCTCTTTTAATACCATTATTCAACGCATCGGCAAAATATCTTCCCGATTTCAATTCTTCTCTTGTTCGGGAAAAAATCAAAATATTCGCATCCACTGCCATACCCATAGAAAGTAAAAATCCAGCAATACCCGATAATGTCAAGGTCACCGGAATAAGTTTAAAAATCGCTAAAAGACCAATAATATAAATTACTAAAGATAAACCGGCAAAAAATCCGCTTAATCTATAAAAAACAATCATAAACAAAAGAATAATCAAAAATCCGATAATTCCCGCTTTTAAACTCTGCCTTAAAGAATCTTGCCCCAAAGATGCCTCGATGCTTTGTTGACCAATTAAGATAATCGGCACAGGCAACGCTCCGGCATTTAATCTTTCTGCTAATTGCTTTGCTTCTTTTTGTGTAAAATTGCCGCTAATCTGTGCTTTTCCACTGGGAATTTCTTCGTTTACTCTCGGAATGCTAATTGGCGCGCCATCTAAATAAATTGCTACTGTTTTACCAATATTATTTTTAGTCAATTCGGCAAAAATCTTTGCACCCTCATCATTAAATTCCAATAAAACATACGGTTGATAAGTGGTTTGATCAAAAGATAACTGAGAATTTTTTAAAAACCTGCCTGTAAGTTGTGTTGATTCGAAATAAGCGTCTGTTGCCAGGGCAGTTTGATCTCCTGCTTTCTGTTTTTCTAAAATAATATTTGTTTCTTCTGTTGTTCTTTCTGTTTTAAATTCAAGATACGGCGTTTCGCCAATCATTTTTATGGCCTCATGAACATCTTTAACCCCCGGTAAATCAACAATCAAACGATATGCATCTTCTGCTTTATTAACTTGAACAATCGCTTCGGAAACACCAAACATATTCACCCTTCTTTCAATAACATCCCTAATTCCATTTAAAGAATTGTCTCTGTCATCCTCATTAATATTCGAAAGATCAACAGAATAAATTAAATGCGTTCCGCCCTGTAAATCCAATCCTAATTTAAATGGCAATTTATGAAATGTCGGTAGTCCTAAATGAGCGTTAGAATTAATCCAGTTTATTGTTCTATCCCACACATTAGGATAAACCAAGCTTCCGGCTAAAATAACAAAAATAAAAATCCCTAGTATAACTAGTCGGATTTTTGTTTTTTGTTTTGCCGCATATCCTGTTTTTTGGACATTTGGTCGATTCTTGATAAATGACATAAGTTTTTATTCTATATCAAAATTTTATTTTTGGCAAGTTTTCATTTTTTATTTGTATTTTTGCCGGCACGGGGAAGTTCGGAAAGATTAGATTTGCCAATGGCAAAAATTAACTTGCCGGAAAACGACTTTCCCTGTTTTTGCATTAACGCCAAGGCGCACGAACGATGCATTCCTTCAATAACAAAAATCTTTTTATTTTTTAATTCCAATGCGGTGATTATTGAATTTTTGGGATAATTTTTTGCCATTGATTTTATCGGCGGATAATTTACAATATCTGGGTTCACTGCCAATTGCGCAAAAGATTTGGTAATTTTATTATTATAAAATTTTTCTATCCAACTTCTAAACGGTCCTCCAAACCATTGTGAAACTATTTTTGAAGGATTGCTTATTTCATAAAACCCCCAATCAGCTTTGGCGCATTTAAAGCGTTTGGCATAACCCTTTAATCTCCAATCAGCCCACGAAGCGAATCCTCTTTCTTTGGCAATTGCATTCCAGTTTTCTTTTTCTCCTTCGTTTTTATACCACGCCAAAAATACCTCCTCCCACTCGCATTTTCTAATTAATTTTATTTGTTTGTTCATATATTTATTCCCCGCAACACTTTTTATATTTCTTACCGCTACCATCCGCCTTCGCTAAAGCTACGGCGGGACTCCGCTTGGTTAACTTAAATTATGCGTTTTTGCCACAACAATGTTTATATTTTATTGGTCGACCGTCTGCATGGGTCGCTCCGCATGGACAAGGATCATTCCGTCCGATATGTTTAGATTTTGAAATTTGATTATTATTATTTGTTTGTATCTTGTTTCTTGTATCTTGATTGTTCGGCTTTAATTCTACCTTTAACAACATTTCTACAATTGAATTATCAATTTCATTCATCATCTGTTTAAATAAACGATGACCTTCATTTTTATATTCAACCAATGGATCGCGTTGTCCATAAGCACGTAAATTTACACTATCGCGCAAACATTCCATTGTTTCCAAATGCTCCATCCAGAGCATATCAATTGTGCGCAACATTACAAATTTTTCTACATTACCAATCTCGTCTGCCGACAAACCTTTTATTTTTTCACCATATTCTTTAAACCCCTCATCATCCATCAACTCCTTAACTTTATTATGAATTTCTTCATCAGTCGAATTAAATAAAATTTCTTTACGCATATTGTAGATTGCTTCTCTCTGTCTATTCATTACTTCATCATATTCAAGAACATGTTTGCGAATATCAAAATTATATCCTTCAATTTTTGCTTGCGCTTTTTCAATCGCTGAAGAAATCATTTTATTTTTAATTGGCTGATCTTCGGGCACTTTCAACATATCCATTAAATTCTTTATTCTATCTGCGCCAAATCTTTGCATTAATTCATCTTCTAATGATACAAAAAATTGCGTTGAACCCGAATCCCCTTGTCTCCCTGACCTTCCCCTTAATTGATTATCTATTCTACGCGCTTCATGGCGTTCTGTACCCAAAACATGAAGCCCTCCCAATTCTTTAATTTTTTGCGCCTCTTCGATATCTTGCGGATTACCTCCCAAAACAATATCCACTCCACGCCCCGCCATATTGGTCGCAACCGTAACTGCACCCAATTTTCCCGCTTGTGCAATAATTGCTCCTTCTTTCTCGTGTTGTTTAGCATTTAAAATTTCGCATTTGATTCCTTCTCTTTTTAATAATGCGCCCAAATATTCATTTTTTTCAATTGAAATAGTGCCAATCAAAATCGGCTGACCATTTTTATGTCTTTGTTTAATTTCTTCAATAATCGCCTTAAATTTACCTTGTTCGGTTTTATAAATTTGATCTTGTAAATCTTGCCTGATCATCGGATTATTGGTTGGAATTACAATCGTATCTAACTTATAAACCCTATCAAATTCTTCAGCGCTACTCAATGCTGTCCCGGTCATTCCTGCCAATTTTTTGTACATACGAAAATAGTTTTGAAAAGTAATTGTTGCCATTGTTTTTGATTCTTTCTGCACTAATACATTTTCTTTTGCTTCCAATGCTTGATGAAGTCCACCCGAATATCTTCTCCCCGGCATCATCCTGCCCGTAAATTCGTCAATAATTATCACTTCATTATTGTTAACAACATAATCTTTATCCCGTTTAAATAAAAATTCTGCGCGTAACGCCTGTTCTATGTGATGCACAATTTGAATACTTGTTTCTTC
This sequence comes from Patescibacteria group bacterium, assembly GCA_022705575.1. Taxonomy (GTDB): domain Bacteria; phylum Patescibacteriota; class Minisyncoccia; order RBG-13-40-8-A; family RBG-13-40-8-A; genus JAKJED01. The sequence continues at coordinate 28,937 of JAKJED010000001.1, read as the reverse complement.
ATAAATATTGCCTATGCCCAAAACTTTTTCAATCTTATCCATTCCCTCATTAGTCATGGTCGCTGCACGCATTTTTTCGTCAATTTTAAAATCAATATCTTTTTTAAGTTGAGGAACAATTTTAGAAAATTTCTTATATAAATCAGCCGATTCAACATCCGGAGCAGATATGATTAATGGAGTTCGCGCTTCATCAATTAAAATACTATCTACTTCATCAACTATCGCATAATTATATATTTTTTGCACAATTTGTGATTTGTCATAGGCCATATTATCACGTAAATAATCAAATCCGAATTCGTTGTTTGTGCCATAAAGAATATCTGCTTCGTATGCTTCTTTCCTGGTACAAGGCCTTAAATAATCTTCTACAATTTTAAACTTACCCAACTCATCACGTTCTGCGTCTAATTCTAATTCGGGTTTACCCGCAACAGTTTTAGCATAAGCGGGGTCATAAATAAACGATTTCTCGTGATTAATACAAGACACGCTTAATCCTAAAAAATTATAAATCTGCCCCATCCAAACCATATCTCTTCTGGCAAGGTAATCATTAACCGTAACCAATTGCGCACCCTTACCCTCTAACGCATTCAAATACAACGCGAGAGTAGCGGTCAAAGTTTTTCCTTCTCCGGTTTTCATCTCTGCAATTTTGCCCTGATGTAAAACAATTCCTCCAATTAACTGCACATCAAAATGTCTTTGTTTTAAAGTTCTTTTGGCCACCTCTCTGACAACAGCAAACGCTTCAGGCAAAATATCATTAAGAATTACGGAGGACTGTCCTCCGTAATTCTTAATTTTATTCTTAAATTCTTCTGTTTTTTGTTTTAATGCTTCATTTGAAAAATGCTCGAATTCAAATTCAAGCTTATTTATTTTATCCACTATTGATTGGATTTTATTCAAATATTTTTTATTCGGATCACCGAATAATTTGCCCAACATACCCCGTAGTAGATTTTAACTAATTAAAAATTATTACAATGCCCCGCATCAGTCAAAAATTCGCTACGGAGCATAATTTTATAACGATGTTTTATCTGCTCCCTTTGGATACCAATCTAATTCTGCTTTATTAATTATAAATATTGACTCCGGTCTTGCTTTTGCTAAAAATTGTTCTCCGGTCATATTCAACCAATGGAAAATACCCGTATCTCCACCAGTTACTTCTACTTCATAAACTTTCGGCGAATCGACATAACGATAATAATTTGAAGTTCTAAACGCATCTCGAGTCGCCGGTTTAACAGTTTTCACCGCACTCCAACCACCTAAATGTCTATACATGTTAAATATTTCCGGATTTAAAAACAATCTTTTGTGTCCATATTGATTAATAATAAAAATATCAAAATCTCCTTCAGCGCGAATTAAATCTCCTTCTTTTAATCCATAATCTTCCGGTTTAACAAGTTCTATTGAACCCGGCAAACCAACATGTTCTTGAAATAATGTTGTTGCTACAGACAAATTAAATGGATTCACGGGATCGTTATTCGTAAAATTTGATATTTTTGATTGATTAGAAACAATAATTGTAATTGAATCAAAAGTATTTTTAAAATCAGGGATTTTAAGCATACCTTGCTGATTTACAAGATTTAAATTTCCGATAATAGGATCTTTTGCTTGATTTAAATAATCAATAATATAAAAAACGTTAAAATTATTACCCATAGCTCCTTCGAATTCTAATTCCAAATCTTTAGTGATAGTATAAGCGTCTTGCTTGTTTATGAAACGATACCAATGCGGAGCCCAATCTTTAATATCTTGAGAAATATTAATCACATTTGCTGAAACAATACTATAACTAATCGGAGACACAAAAAGATTGCCTTTCAAATATGGATTTTTATATCCATATATTCCTCCATACAAAAGTTTATCATTTAAATAACTGGCGATTGTCCATTGATTAAATAATTTTGAAAATTCTATATTATATCCCTTATCTTTTAATGCTTGTTCAATGCTTTCAGTCCCAACTTTATTGTTTTTAGCGGTCATTCCAACAATTTCTTCTCCATATTGCTCTGCTAAATAATGCCCGAAAATGTTTACAGACGGATAATCAAATCTTTCACCCCTCCACTCAGTCAAGGAATCGAATGGATTTGCTAAAAAATCTTCAATTCGTCGTTCCAGGTTACTGCCAACATAATCACTATCATATCCGCAAACAGTAGGAGCGTATTCGCTTCTTAATTCATTAAGCCAAACCTCATCTCTAATCCCTCGCAATCTTTCTTTTTGATTCCAACTGATTAAATGCTGCATTTCATGCGCCAATAAACTATAAATCAATGGATTGGTAATTTGTGTTGCGTTCAAATAAATCATTTCTCGAGAATTTGACATTGGTTCTTGAGCAGAATTTTTTTCATCTTTTTCATTAAAATAACCTCCGGCATTAGATTTTAATTTGGTCAATAAAATTGTCATCCTGCTATCATTATCAATCCCTGGATTCCACTCTGAACCATAAAAATATGTCAAAGAAGGATAAATTGTTTTATCAAATTCGTTTGCCAACTTATCAATATTTTCTATATATTCTGTTTGTTGTAGTGTTGTCAACAAGTTCCAATAGTCATCTTCGACATAAAAATACGCATTATCAGAAACTTTTTTTAATGTAGCTGTAATCTCTGTTCTTGCGGAATAATCATAATATGTGTCTAAAAAAAACTTTTGATTATTTTCTAACTCTTCAACGGCCAATACTGATGAAAATAAAATAATAAAAACCCAACCTGAAATAAGTAGGGTTAATAATAATTTATATTTCTTAATTAAGTTAATCATATTTTAAATTGCGTAGCCAAAGGAGTCCGGAAAGTATAACCCCAATGCTTGGTGTTGAATGGGTACTAGTTCCGGAACTCCTTAAGCAACACAATTATATATATATTAAGTATAACGAAAATAAATAATATAAGTCAAATAAGTGTATAATACTTTCCTCCACCAAGGTTACCGAGGGGTTAAATTTTTCAAATTTAAAAAGAAAAACGTCGACTAAAAGCCAGACGTTTTTCCCCAAGTATAGAGCTCTCCCTTGCGGGATTACCCATTCAACTAACTATATAGTAGCAGATAAAAAATCCGTTGTCAATATTTTATTATTAAATTTACTAATTAATTAGGATCATTAATTCCTCCGATTTTTGAAAGTATTAATTGAACATCTATATTATTTACAAAACCATCGTAATTAATATCTGCAAACGGATTCCAATTTTTTGACATTCCGATAACGGTGCGATTAGTAACTTTAAATCCGAAACTTCCTTGCGCTGCAACTATTTCATTATAATCTAATATATCAATATGACCATCGCCAGTCACATCATAAGCAGGAATAGTGCCGAAATTATATCTAGCGAACATTATTGCCTTTTGGGCAATAGTTTTTCTGTCCGGTAACATTGGTAGGGCAGGGTTTCCCGGTTGATAAACATGATTTCCGTTTTCTACGGGAAGAAATGCTCCTTTTACTTTTTTAACCACCATTTTATTAACCAATTGTTCTGCCTGGCCAAATGGAATTACATTATCTGCTTTTCCATGAAGAGTAAATATTGGGGGGCTGGAAACTTTTAGAATTGAAAGAGGAGATGCTTTAATTTTTTTATCTTTTGTATTTAACCCTAAATTTTTGGCTATATTCAATATGGTGGCATTGTTAACTTGAAAATTTGTAATTCCGGAATAATTAATAATTCCCCTGAAACCCGAAAAATTATTTCCGAAAACCGAAGGCGATTGCAATCCGGTCATTAACGCTAAATGCGCTCCTGCGCTATGTCCCATGATTATAATATTGTCAGAATCAAGATTATGTTGCGAAGCTATCTCTCGAATTTTTTTAACCGCAGCAATAGCATCTTCTAATTGAGCTGGCCAACGATTTTTAGGAGCAAGTCGATATGTAAATTTAGCAACCGCAATCTTTCCCCTGTTACAATGCAAAGCCTCATACAGGTCAACCAAAGCAAATGGATTATCTCCTATTGTTGCGCTTGTATATCCTCCTCCGGGGAAAAATATCAAAATAGGAAAATTTTTTCCCGAATTAGGAATTGCCAACACTCCTTTTTGCTGAGAATCACTACCATACCGAATATCGATTATCGAAAAATCGCTGTTTTGCGAAGAAAGTTTGCGCATACTTGCGTCCCATGCGAAATTTTTTTTACTGAGAAAAAAAACGAATAAAAAAATTCCGACTAAAATAATAAATAAAATAAAATAAAATATTTTTTTTGGAATCATATATTTTTATATTTAAATTATTAAATTGCAATAATGATAATTCTAATAAGAAGAATACACTAAAATATTATTTTGTCGAATTTAAAAACTATTATTTATATGTTTGTTTGAGTGTCATTTTAATACAAAAACAAAAGAAGACGCAGTACAAACGTCTTCTTTTTAAGGATAATGCGAGTTTTATCAATAAGAAAATTCTGCGTCAACAATAATATCATACGTAAATTCCTGACATCCGATTGCAAAAATTTTGATTTGTGGCAAAATATCTGCTTTGTCTAAAAATTCTAATGACCTATCATTATTACTTAAACAAGCTCCGTTTTTTGAATTATTACATTTCAATTCAATCAGAATTTCAAATTCCAAAGATGTTGCTTTATCATAAGGATAAATATCGCCCAAAGGATAATTATCAAGTTCAATCAACATATACTCCGAACCGCCTAATTTTATTTCTTTTTTATAACCATTCACCACCAAATTCATTTTAGAAACATAAGACTGTTCCAAGGAATACAAATCATCATCTCTATCGCTTAGCTTGTTGCTTTTGAAATAAACCCAAAGTTTAGGGACATCCATTAAAGTGTATATCGAATTTTTAATTTTATATTTTCCCAAACTTATTGTTTTAGTTGCGTCATCTTTAGGAATTTCCCATTTTGTATCCGCTTCCTTGGTTATTATCGGCTTAATTGTTTCCGGACTCGCGCAACCATATTTTGAATTGTCCTTAATCGCCTCCGCTCTTCGAGGATTATTTTCACGAGATACCGGCTCTGGCATATATTCTTCTTCCGGCGTTATTTGATTTTGAGAATTGTTTTTTGTTTTTTGATAATCAATGTAGAAAAAAATTCCGGCGGCGATAATAATAATAATTAAAAAAATAATTATCGGCCAATTTAATTTTTTCCCCTTGAAATTATTATTTAATTCTTCCATACAAATTTATATTTACTTATTACTTATTATTTTCTTTCAAAACTATCCGCAATTTGATAAAAAATATCTTTATATTCTTCCCATTTTTCACTTAAGGTATTAAAAGATATTGTCCAAACATCTTGATCTTTAATATTTACTGCCAACAAAATCGTAAAATCGACATTCTGTTCGTTAAGTTTTGATTCCATAAAATAAATTTTCGCGCCATTTGATTCTTTTATCTCTTCATCCGATATCATTATATCGGTAAAATTTTTCTTTAAAGAATTTTTTATTTCTTCCAAATACTCTTGTTCCGTTTTATCTCCAACAGTATCGCGCAAAACAGAATAATAACTTCTAAAATTTAATTTTTGGGCATAAGTATCGTTAATCAATTCTTGATTTTTTACAACAGTGGCAATCGATCCGTACACTGGCTCAACCTCTATCCATCCCTCCGGAAGTTTAACGGAAAAAAACTTATTTTCTATTATTTTTTTTGGAATTCCAGAGCCATTGTCAATCGCAGACGGTTTTAAAATCAAAAAATAAACTAAAATTATAATAATCAATATTACAATTAATATTGCCGACACGATTAATGTTTTTTTGTTCACTTATTTTTATTTTTACTTTGGCAAGGAATTAATAAATTTTTGAGCATCAGCTTCAAAATTCGGATCTATTTCCGCTGATTTTAATGCTGCTTGTTTGGCTCGCGCATAATCACCTGTAATCGCATATGCTGCAGCTAACGAAGCATAAAGCTGAGCATTGTCCGGCTTTTCTAAAACCGCCAATTCATAAAGCTCTTTAACTTTCTGATAATTTTTTACTTTTTCATATATTGAAACCATTCTCATTATATCCGTCAAACTGTTTTTATATTCGGAATATCCTTTAGAAATAGCTTGATTAAGATAATCTGCTGCTTCTGTATAATTTTGAAGGTAATAAGCACTAATTCCGACAAACCAATAAGAAAGAGGGACATCCGAATTTAAATCCAATGCTTTTTTAAAACTTTCAAAAGATTCTTGATATTTTTGCTGGGAAACCTGCGCTTGTCCGAGTTCATACCAATTTCTCGGATTTTTACTATTAATGTCAATTGCCTTTTGAATAAATTTTTCGGCTAATTCTCCCGCAGTTTCTTCTTTGTTAATCAATAAAATATACATCCGACCCACATACAGATATGGCGTAGTATCCATTGAATATTTTTCTATATTTTTTTCAATTTCATTTATTGCATAATGCAATAAATTAACATCAATTCCTTTATCATTCGTTCGTTGAGCATTAATTAATTGAATTGCAAAAGTGGCAAATTTATGTCTGATTTCATAAGCACCAATCGCAGAATTATAATCTAATGCCTTTTTGTAATAATTATATGCCTGCTGAGCGCTTTTTGATCCAGCAAGAATACCTCTTGTGCATGCATAATTTGCTTTTGCTGCTCTAATATTAATAGAAAAAATCAAAAACAAAGATAAAAATAAAAGAAAGGCAGTTAAAACAATTGAAGGAGATTTTCTAATAGTTTTCTGTTCATTTTTAATCTCTGATTCGGGATTCACGGACTGCGAATTTAAATAATTAACATATCCCAACACAATAAAAAATATCAAATAATTCGCGGCTGTATCAAAAATAAACAAATCCTGCACAAGATAAGCAATAATCATTGCCGTAAAAACGCCGAAAGAAATTTTGTTAATTCTATTATTTTTATAGCTCTTATATAAAAATTTGAAAACAAAAAAGAAAATTGCCAAATAACTTACTAGTCCGAATATTCCCATTGTAGAAAATATTTCCAATGGCATGTTATGCGCCCTATCCCAAATGGTTTCAGAGCCAAGCCCGGTAAAGTGCTTGGGATTAAAATATTTCATATGCAAATACATAAAATTCTCCGGTCCCCAGCCGAAAATTGGTTTTTCCTTAATTCCTTGCCACGCGCTTTCCCATGACCATAAACGCGTTTGAATTGTATCGGTGGCAAAAGAAATATCAGTTATCCTGTTTAACACACTATTGTTTTTAACCCAATTCTGATTCTTGCTAAATCCTATAATTGCAATCAATGCAACAAAAATCATTAATGCTATCAATAAATATTTTTTAATCTTTTTGTTATCGGATTTAAATAATATAAATAATCCCAAAAGAAACAATGATCCCCAAAAAGCAACTACCGCCCCTCTAACCGCAGTTATGGTTAAAATCGGCGCTCCAGCCACAATCACGAAAGCAAAAAACCATTTTTGCCATTTTGAAGATTGATTTTTAAATAGCAAAAATAATGCCAAATAAATTACAAAAATCAAATAACCCGCAAAAAGCGCAGGATTGCCAATTGTTCCAATTACTCTTTCTCCATGCTGCCAACCAACAAAAAAACTTCCTTTTATCCAAAGCTGTCCATAAGCAAATAAAATTGACAGAAAACCAACAAAAGTTGAAATTTTTAAAACCTTACTCCAATCAATTTCGGTTTTGATAATACTCACCAAAATAATAAAATAAACCCAAAAATGCATAAAACTAAACATTCCACCCATTCTTTCAAGCGAACCCCAAAAACTATTAAAAGGATTAACTCCTATAATTCCTGTAAAAACATATAAACCCGCAAAAACAGAAATACTGATTAAAATCCAATTCCACTTTGGCCTATATCTTTTATCCGCAATCATCAATGGAATATAAAAAACCGTCATCAATTCAACAAGAATTCTAAAAATAATCATCTTGCCGAAATGAAACGGCGATAAATATTGCGAAAAAATTATCAATGGAATAAAAAGAGAGAGATAAATCCCCCATTTCAATATTTTCAGATAAAAATTTGATGTTTCCATATATTATACAGTTTATTATATTTTTAAAAAAAACTGTTGTCAATTAAAATAATTTGCGATAGAATTATAATTACCATGAAAACTAAAAAAATTATTATTTTATTAGGAGATATAATCATACTATATTTATCTTTGGCAATTACTCTCACGATCAGATATCGCGAATTTGATTTTAATATTTTCCAAAATCATTTTATTCCTTTTTCTGTAATTTATTTGTTTTGGATAATTACTTTTTATATCCACAATCTTTACGAACTGGATATTGCGAAAAATAATATTAAATTTTCTATTGCTTTGGTAAGGACAATAATAATTGGTGGAATCATTTCAATTGTATTCTTCTATCTTGTGCCGGGGTTTATTATTGATTCTATTACCCCTAAAACAAATTTATTTTTAAACATTGTTATCTTTGTAGTTTTGTTTTACGGCTGGAGATATTTGTTTAATTTAATTGCCGGTTCGTTAAAACCCGGAGCAGGTGTTGCAATTATCGGCTACAATCCGCAAGCCATAGAACTGGCGAAAGAATTAATCAAAAATCCTCAACTGGGATATAAATTAAAATTGATTATAAAGAATAACGAATCTATAGACAAAACCGATTTACCGGAAATTAAAATTACACAAGGATTTAAAAATCTACGAGAAACCCTACAACAGGAAAAAATTGCTATTGCAATTGTAACGCCAGAAGTTTATAAATCTCAAGATTTAATTCAAAATCTTTTTGAATGCATAAAATACAAAATTGATTTTGTAAATTTGCCGGAATTTTATGAGAATGTAACGCAGAAAGTTCCGCTCACCGCCATTAACGAAGTATGGTTTATAGAAAATATCTCACAAGAGCAAAAACAATCATACGAAACATTTAAAAGAATTTTTGATTTTATTTTTGGATTTTTGATTTTGATTATAAGTTTACCATTCTGGCCGATAATCGCCCTGATTATAAAATTAGAATCCAGAGGCAATGTATTTTATACCCAAACGCGCATCGGACAAAGCGGAAAGCCGTTTGTAATGATAAAATTCAGATCAATGAAAAATGATGCCGAAAAAGACGGACCCAAAATGACCACAGAAAAAGACAATAGAATTACAAAATTTGGAAAATTTATGAGAAAATCACGATTAGATGAAGTTCCACAATTATGGAATATTATTAAGGGAGAAATGAGTTTCATCGGACCAAGAGCAGAAAGACCGGAATTTCACCAAGAATTAAGAGAACACATTCCTTTTTACCAAGAAAGATATTTAATCAAACCCGGTCTGTCTGGCTGGGCACAAATAAAATACGGTTATGGTTCATCAATTGATGATAATTTTGAAAAAGTACAATACGATTTGTATTACATTAAAAATCGTTCATTTATTTTTGATGTGAGCATAATTCTTAAAACAATTAATATAATTCTCCGCGGAGGAGGAAGATAAAAATATATGGACACAAAAAAACAATTATCGGTTATTGTTCCCGTTTATAACGAAGAAAAAATTGTAAATCAAATTATAAATAACTTAAAAACTGAATTAAATAAAATTACAGACTTAAAATACGAAATAATTGTAATTAACGATGCGTCAACCGATAAAAGTGAAGAACTTTTAAAACAACAAAATGAAATAAAATTACTTAACCATCTTAAAAATAAGGGTTATGGCGCGTCTCTTAAAACTGGCATTAAAGAGGCGCAATATAATTGGATTATGATTATTGATGCTGATGGAACATATCCGTTGGAAAAATTAGAAGAAATGATTAACAATATCCCAGAATATGATATGGTGGTTGGAGCAAGAAAAAAATATAAACCATTTTACGGAAAACCTGCAAAATATTTTCTAAACAAGTTGGCCGGATATATTGCCGAAACCAAAGTAATTGATATAAATTCAGGATTGCGAATTTTCAAAAAAGAAATGGCATTAAATTTTTGGGGATTATTTCCAGAAAGATTTTCTTTTACTTCAACTCTAACCATGGTATGCCTAACAAACGGTTATTCATTAAAAAACATAAAAATAGACTATTTAAAGCGTCAAGGAAAATCAAAACTAAAACCAATAAAATCTTTTAAAAGATTTGCCGGATTAGTTATGAAATTGGCGCTTTATTTTAGGCCATTAAAAATTTTCGTTCCGTTGGGTTTATTACTATTTTTATGCGGAATAATAATTTTTACCTACAGCGCTATATTTACAGACAAAATTTTAGATTCAACTACATCAATTTTTATCATTTCCAGCTTTCAAATACTAGCAATTGGTATGATTGCGGATCTAATTGTAAAAACACACAAATAACGCCATGCAAAACCAAAATCAAAAACAAGTAGATATTTTACTAATCAATCCTCCATCGCCCGATAATTCTATTATTATCAGGGATTTCAACAGATCAGGAAGAACCAGCAAAGAAAGAATTGTTTGGCCCCAAATCAGTTTGGCATACTTGGCAGCGATGGTGCCAGAAAATTTAACCGTAGAAATAATAGATTGTATCGCTGAAAATATAAAATGGCCGGAATTAACAGATATTTTAAAGAAAAAAAAACCACGCTATTTAGCGTCGCAAGTAATAACCTCTACCCTGCACAATGATTTAAAAATATTCCAGGAGATCAAAAAAATAAATCCTAAAACTATTACTATGACCATGGGTCCACACGCTACTGCATTAACCGAAAAAACTTTATTGGAAAATTCTGAATTAGATTTTATTTTTACATATGAACCAGAAAAAACATTTGCAGAATTAATCACAAACATAGAAAATTCTAAAAATAATTTTCAGTCCATTAAAGGGTTGGCATACAAAGAAAACGACGAAGTAATAATGAACGAGAAAAGAGATTATATTATTAATTTAGATGAATTACCAATTCCACGTCACGATTTATTACCGTTAAAAAAATATGTTTTTCCGTTTATGGCATCTTCTTTTACTTTTGTGGTTCCGAGTCGTGGATGTCCGTTCCCCTGCACTTTTTGCAGACAACCCGTAATGTGGGCTAAAAAATTCAGATCACGTTCAGTAGAAAGCATTTTGAAAGAGCTAAAATTCATAAAAAATTTAGGCATTAATGAATTTATCTTTCAGTCCGATACTTTTACTGTTGACAAAAATATTGTTATTGATCTCTGTAAAAAAATGATTGATGAAAAACTTAACTTCAAATGGAGCACAAATAGTAGAGTTGATACTGTTGACGAAGAAATGCTTGCTTGGATGAAAAAAGCTGGGTGCTGGATGATAGCATTCGGAATTGAATCTGGTTCGCAAAAAGTGTTAGATAAAGCAAAAAAGGGTATCACTCTTGAACAAATTCGTACCACAATAAATTTAACCGATAAAATTGGCATAAAAATATACGGCTATTTTATAATCGGATTAATAAAAGAAACCAAGGAAACAATACGAGAAACAATAAATCTTGCAAAAGAATTACCAATAACATTTGCCATATTTCATACTGCCGCGCCCTATCCCGGAACAGAATTTTATGAAGAAGTGAAAAAAAACGGCTGGCTAACATCGGAAAAATGGGAAGATATAAATCAAGGAACCACCGCACCAATCAACTATCCCAATTTGTCTTCAAAAGAAATCAACAAAGGAATAAAAAAAGCGTATCGCAAATTCTATTTTCGACCGAAAGCAGTTATTAGAATTCTTAAATCACTAAAAAATATACGAGATATAAACGGAATAATTAAGGCGGCAATTAATCAATTATTTTAAATATGAACAAAGAAGAATTACAAAAATCAAATTCAGAAGAATTGGGAAAATGGAATGATGAAATGGTTTTAAAATACCATCGAGAAGGAACATTATTTGAAAGTAAAAATTCAATTTTGCAAAAACTGGAAAAAATGAGATTGAAAAAAATTATTAAATCTGCAAAACTTACTTTAAATGATATTGTGTTAGATTTGGGGTGTGGTGAAGGATTTCTAATTAATATGCTGCCCAATATTAAACGAATATTTGGAATAGACATTTCCAATATTGCGCTTAAAAGAGCAACAAAGCTTTTAGCAAACAAAGAAAACATTAAATTGCAATGGGGAGATGCCCGAAAACTGGAATTCACAAACGAAACATTTGATAAAATTCTTTGCTCTGAAGTTTTAGAACATCTGCCCAACCCAACCGAAGTTATTAAAGAAATACATCGCACAATTAAAAAAAATGGACTAGTGATTATTAGTGTTCCGGATGAAAAAAGATTAAAATTAATAATGAAAATAATTCATTTTTTCCAACTAGATAAATTACTGCATGCTGCGCGCAAAAAAGAAGATTATGAATGGCACCTCCATGAAGCTGATAAAAATTTCATTTACGATATTTGCAAAAATTTTTTTAAAGTGGAAAAAATTTACAGAACACCACCCGTTTTGGGGTATCGTTTTGTGGCTGTACTAAAAAAATATGAATAAAATTGGATTATTTTTTAAAAAATGTTCCGGCATCATAGGAATTATTATTTTTGCGCTACTTCTCTCTAAGGCAAATCTTGGAGAGATTTTAAAAAACATTGAAAAAATTAATCCTCTATATTTAATTTTAGCGCTCATAATGAGTGTTCCCATAATCGGAACAAAAGCATTTGGCTGGAATTACATTAAAAAACAACAAAACATTGAATACAGTTTCAAAAACTCTTTTTTAATGTATGCCAGCGGATTATTTATCGGATTAATAACGCCCGGAAGACTGGGAGAGTTGACAAAGGCGATATACCTTAAAAAAGACGGATGCTCAACAGGAAAATCTTTGGTTAGCGTTATAATGGATCGATTAAGCGATTTTGTGTTTTTAATAATTTTTATTTTTCTGGGTTCGCTATTTTATCTGACCACGCTGAACAAAACTGCTTTAATTATGATTTTAGGTATTTTTATCGGAATTTGTTTACTATTATTATGTTGGAAAACCGGCTTAATCAAATGGGGATTTAAAAAATTATTTAATATTTTTATACCACAAAATTATCAAAAATCCTGGCAAATTAATTTCCAGGAATTCATTAACGATTTTAAAATTTATAATTTTAAAAATTATATCGTTATTTTTATTATTACAATTTTCTCTTATTTGTTTTATTATATCCAAATTTATCTATTGGCCATAGGATTAAATATAAATATTCCGTTTTTTTATTTTGCGCTCATCGTAACCATTACCGGATTAATTACATTAATTCCTATTTCAATTTCAGGAATTGGAACCCGTGACGCTGCTTTAATTTTACTGCTTGCGCCTTTTGCAATTATCAAAGAACAAGCAATGGCTTTATCTGTATTAATTTTGTCAATAACCGTTTTTACTTCATTAATCGGCTTAGTCTGTTGGCTAATTAAACCGATAAAATTGTAAGGGGGCCAACCATTGCTGGTCAGCCCCTGTTTTCGTTATAAATATTTCCTCCTTATTTTTCTCCAAGCCGTAATAATCCTATACTCTGGGTCGAAAATCATCCAGAGTGTTAACATTTTTTCCAGAGCGATCCTCAGTTTATATTTAAAGGAATTACGATATTTCGTAATTTCCTCGATGTTTTTGGGATCGCGCATCAACATTTCTTCGGCTGAAATCGGAATAATCTGGTTCCGATTGACTCCCAATTTCAAAAAGATCTTTATAAACCGTGGAATCTGGTATTTGTTCGCAAGAATCCGGATAGAATTTTTTCTTCCGGCAATATCAATTATTTCTTGAACATTGCCAAAAGAATTATTTGACTCACAAAGAGCTTCCGAGATACTCGGATATCCCATCAACGAATCAAAATACTCCTTCATCTTTACGGAGACAGGAGTGTTTTCTTTCCTTTCGGGTTTTCCGCCCACAAAATACACTCTCATCAACCCGTAATGTTTGAGAAACATTCGTGCCGCCATACATCTCATTTTAGCGTCACGATTCAGAGCCTTATCTGGTTCCCCTTTACCCAAAACGAACAACGCAAATATTTTCAACTGCTCCTCCTTTGTAGGATTTGATATCTAATATAATTATACTATTATTATTTTAAAATGTCAATATCTGTTGTCTCAATTATGCTGTCGTTTAATTCATTATCGTAACCCATAACTTTTGTAACCCCAAATTGATTAAATGCCCATTGAAGTTTATTCTCATTTAATAATTTCCCGACAGTATCAGGGGCAAAATAAACAAAACTGTAATCAGTGTACCAATTAAGAATCTGTGGTGCTCTGCCGGTTACCCCAACCGCTATTATGTCTGTTTTTTTATTTAATTGGTCTTCCGCATATTTTATTATGTCAATTAAAGACAATGTCTGTTCCATCCCGGAGTTTTCATATTCTTCATGAAACATCCATTTCGTTGATTGAATTAAATGAATTGATAATGCAAGAATAAACCCACCAACAAACAAATATTTAAGATACTTTTTGATGTCTTGTTTAATAAAAAACTGAATAATTCCATATATCCCCAACGCCGACATTAAAAATATCGGAAACTGAAAAGTTATAAAATGACCCCAATGATTACTTGCAGCAACAATTAAAAACAAATAAGTTAACAATCCCCAAAAAATAAATACTTCTAATAAATATTTTTTATTTTTATAAAGATAAAACGCCCCTAAAATCAATAAAAATACTATAATCGGACCACCAAAAGTTGTTTGAGCAATAAATCCTTTAGGATATGAAATAATTGAAGCCCAATACATTAAAATTTTATTTTTTAAACCCACAGCATATCCATACTTCCCCAAAAACTGACTATAATCATAATTATAGGCATCAGAATCCATGACATTTTTAACATATTCATCTCTTTCAAAGTGCCAAGTGTAGGGGTCGGGGAAAATGTGCATATATGCACCCACCGTATTATCGCTTGAAGACAAATATATATTGTCGGCACCTCCTTTCAATATTCCTGGCCCCAAATAGACACCCCAAACAATTATCAATGGCAGAATAAATATGAAAGCTTTTTTAAAAGATTTGTTTTTTATAAGTTCATATAGCGCAAAAGCAATTGGGATAATTAAAAATGAATTTCTTGCCAAAGACGCCGTAGCCATTAAAATTCCTGCCAAGAACAGCTTAATAAGTGTTGGCTTTTCTTTCCAAAAATAAATCAAAAGAGCAATAGTTAAAAACAGCATTGCCCATTCATAGGTTCCGACATTAATAGCTTCTTTTGTTACTAATGGCGATAAAATCTCCAAAAAACTGAAAATTAAAGCTATTTTTAGATTAAATAATCTCAAAACAAGACAAAACAGCAAAACACTGATAACTCCATATATAAACAAAGAGGCAAACAAAGGAATATCTTTGTTAAAACCAAAAATTTTAAACAATAATTTATACAAAATAGGAGTTAATTCATTACTGGTTTTATTTACAATCCCCTTTTCGGCAACTATTTCTGATGACAGAATTACGTCCTTACTATTAAACATCTTATATTCGCCGTTTAAATTTAAATTTCGTGCTAATATTAAATTATCTACAGCAAAATCATAAGAAAAGCCCTTATGATAAACCGGCCAATAATGAACGGCTATAGACAATAAAAATATTAAAACAATTATCGGGATTAAATATTTTTTCTTCATATTTTTTGAGCTAAAATTATTATTTGATTATTATTTTTAAAATCTTCTTCTTTCAATAATCCTAAATAATATTGTCTTAAACCAAACCACGCAGAAAATCTTTTAAAAACAATATTAAATTTCCCAGATAATAATTCTGAAATATCTTGCTCTTGTAAATTATTAGGATGCGCCTTATCTCTTTTAAAATCTTTTTTCACTAATTCATTGGTAAGGGCAAAATAACCTCCCGATCTTAAAACTCTAAAAATTTCTGAAACAACTTTTTGAGGATTCTTCGTATGATCAAGAGCATTGGTCATAAATACTACATCAAAAGAATTATTTTTGAATTTTAAATTTTCACCAAAAGATTTCTCAATTTTTATATCTTTCGGATAATCATAAATTTTTATATACTCATCAGCTAATGAATCTACCCCGATTTTTATTTTTCCCGGTAGAAAATGTAAAACTGTTTTAATTCCACAACCAATATCTAAAATTTCAGAATTATCATTAATGCCGGTTATTTTAATAATTTCCTGTAAAAATCTAAATTTATTGAAATAATCATTTACTTTATCGCGTATTTGTGGACTTGCCATGTCTTTAGCTCGTTTTCTTTGCGCTTCCATTTCAATCTGTTTCTTTGTCCGAAATAAACGATAAAATTTTCGACGTAAAAAATAAAATTTTAATTTAATATTTTTGATTATATTTTTAAACATGATTAATAAAATAAAAAATTTGATAATTAAATTCCTCCAAAGCACTCAAAAATTTACCGGAAGTGATAATATTTATATTGCCAAAAACGGAACCTATTTATTAATTGGAAATATTATAAGCATAATAGCGTCTTTTCTATTATCAATTGCCTTTGCACAATTATTACCCAAAGAAACCTACGGTCAATATCGATATATTCTTTCGATTTCAGCTATAATAGCCATTTTATCGCTTCAGGGCATTAATAAGGCCATTATTCCAAGCGTAGCCAAAGGGTTTGAAAACACTATTAAACAAGCATTCAAAACTAAAATAAAATGGGGAATTATCGGAAGTTTAATATCGATAATTGTTGCTGGTTATTTCTGGACACAAAATCAACCCGAATTAACCATCTCTTTATTAATTATAGCTGTTTTTTTGCCCCTATTCAAAGCCGGAGAAATATATCAATCTTACCTTGACGGTAAAAAACTTTTTGGAAAAAGAGTAAGTTTTACAACAATTATACAAATTATTTCTTCTCTCTTATTATTTGGAGGACTACTTTTAACCAAAAACTTAATTATTTTAGTATTAATTTATTTTTGCTCTTATAGTTTATTAAGGTTGTTTTTCTTTTTGCGAACAATACGCAAATTCAAACCAAATACAAACAATGATACGCAATTAATTCGTTACGGTAAACACTTGAGTTTAATGGAAACAATCGGCACAATTGCCGGACAATTAGATAGTATTTTACTATTTAATTTCATTGGAGCAGAACAATTAGCAATATATTCCTATGCCGTATTAACGGTAGATTATGCTCGAACACCTTTACAAATAATTCAAGAAATTGCCGTTCCCAAATTAACCACAAGATCGAACGAAGAAATCAAAAAATATTTACCAAAAAAATTAATTCAAATTACATTTTTAATCTTAATCGGTATCGGCATATATTTTTTCTTAGCGCCATGGTTTTATAATACATTTTATCCACAATACACTGATTCTATAACATATTCCAGATTATTTGCATTAACACTTTTGGTTTTTCCCATGTCTATGATAACGTTGACACTTTACACTAAAAACAAAACCAAAGAACTTTATAAAATAAATACCTACGTTCCAATTGTCCAATTAATTTCAACGATTATTCTTGTCCCTATTTTAGGAATTTTGGGAGCAATAATCGCTAAATTAGCATCTCAATTCTTTTATTTTTTCATCGCAATATTTTATTTTAAAAAACTTTAAATATATTGATTATAGTTTTTAATAATTTTATTCGCTTGTTCTTGTAAAGAAAAATATTTTTTAACTCTCTCGTATCCATTTTCCCCAAATTGCTTTGCTTTTTGAGGATTTTTTAATAAATCAATAATTTTATCACTTAGTTTTTCTGTATTTTCAGGATCAACAATATAACCAGTTTGATTATCAACTACAATTTCGGGAGTTCCGCCAAAACAAGTACCCACAACTGGCTTACTACATGCCATCGCTTCAAGATTTGTATTGGGAAAGGAATCAAAACATATCGACGGAATAACGCAAACATCCGCAACGAGATAAGCTAATTTTATGCTTTCTCTATCTAGCCAATCTGCAAATATAATACGACTATCTATCTCTAATTCTTTAGTCAATTCAATTGTTTTTTGATCACTTTTTCCAACAATTAACAATATTACATTATTATCTTTATTAATTATCAGCTTCATTGTTCGCAATATTGTATTAATTCCTTTAGCCTCACTAATTCTGCCACTAAACAGAATTACTTTTTTATTATTAAGTCGGTATTCGCTCTTAAATTTATTTATTGTTTCTTCATTTGCTTTCCAATTTTCAATATCTATACCGTTATGAATCACTTCAATATTTTTAATTCCATTTATTTCTAAAACTTTTTTTAGTGCATTACTGACAACAAATATTCTATCTATATATTTTAAATAATGGCGAATAATTAAATTTCTAAAAGGATTATATCCCTTTCCCGCCTCTTTTATCTGATCTAATATGCTAATTTTATAATTTTTAGGCCTATCTTCATGAAAATTTTTGTGAGTAAACATTAATTTGCCATAATGCACAAGCATAACGTCGTGCGCGGTTAAAAATACGGCCTTAGAATATTTTTTAGCCGATCTTAAACAAGCATACGAGAGATGATAATGAATGTTATGGACGTGAACAATATCTGGTTTTATTTGCTTAATAATTCTTTTAACTTTTTTAACAGTTTTTGGATTATATAAACTTAACCAAGCACGCCAACGTTTATTATAATTAGAATAAATTTTAAAAATATTGATTCCCTCAATTATTTCATGGCCTTCGCATAATTTCTCTTGAACAGTTGTAATTATAATAACTTCGTGTCCACAAGACAAAAATTCTTTAGCCAAATTATAAGCTATTACTCCTGCACCACCAAAAGAATTTGGCGGAAAATCATCTGATAAAAATAATATCTTCATAAAACCTTATAAATTCTAATAAAATTATCGCCTTCTGTTTCTTCAAATTTTAATTCTAATTTATTATTTTCTAAACATTTTTCTTCAAGTCCATCCGGCCAATTTTTATTTACTAAAACATAATGATAATCCAATAATTTTATTAAATCTGTATTGCAACCCTTTTTCAATTCTACAAAAGCATAGGATTGCGGAATGTCTATGGGGTCGTTATTGGCATGATAAGTATAAATCGGAGCCATTCTCCCGGTATTAATTGTAAATTTTAAATTAGGTGCCATTTCATAATCATCCGGTTGAACTATTAAAAAATAATCACTTATCGTAGTGTTTTCTTTTACCCACTGATAAATTTTTACATCAAATGAATTACTTTTTGCAAAAAATTTGTCTATATTATTCCATTTACCAACAGGATAACCAACTGTTAAAAATATTAACTGAAAAATTATTGTTTGAAGCATCAACACCCCGATCAATAACCATATAAATCTTTTTAATATTTTATTTTGACCATCAACATAAATATTCGATAACCACAATCCTATAAGCAATCCTCCAAATAAATTTGCTGCATAAAAAAACCGTTCAGTAGAACACAATTCTAATGGAAAAACAATAAAAAATGGCGCTACAAAAAATGCTCCAAAGGCCAATTCTAAAAAAATAACAAAATTATTTTTTTTCTTCCAAAAATATACTACGCTACAAAAAATCAAAATTAATAGCAATCCCCATTGTAATAAAAATTCCAAACTATATATTGGCAACCTATTGTCTTGACCTATGCGAGTCATTAAAATCCATGGCCTGACGTTAATTTCGAACCCTTTGTTTATCAACTCAATATTCGTATAACCATAAGTTTGATGAAGTTTTAAATTATGCCCATCTCGACCCAAATAATGAGTTAAAACCCCTCCCTGAACCAAAGCTATTGGCACACTAATTAATAAAATCAACAAAGCAACAACTAAAAATTTCTTTGCACATGGCCAGTTTTTGCTTATTATGCCAAAAACAATGGGATAGATAATTAATAAAAAACAAACAACAATAAAAAATATTTCTGAGAATAATGCTAAAACGCTTAAAAGTGGTATGGTAATTAATAAAACTTTTTTATTGTTATTTTGTATCGAATCAAAATATAAATATATTATACCTATCAGTAACACAAAGCTTAATGCATTAGTCGGAAAATTAACCATCCACATCTCTACCGGCCTAGAAAACAAAGACTCTATCATTTCAAAAACAAATTTAAAGGGTGCAAATATCTCATGACCCAAAATATATTTATTATACAAAACAACAATACCATTTATACCTTTTAAAAAAACCAAATTTCCAACGCCAAGCATTAATATTGAAGAAATTAACGCTTTTTTATTATTATTAACTATTTTTTTGGCCAAAATAAATCCCAATAAGAACAATACACATACCAAAACCGCTATTTGGATATCATACGACATGTAAAGTGGCAATCCCGTTACTTTATAAATCGCAGCAGTAAAAAGATGTGCACCATAATGATATCTTAATGGATATTGTGGCATCCAAATAGCTTGTGGCGGAAAATTACCTTCGGCTATTGTAGCTGCAGTGGGAATACATGTCAACAAAACTTGATCTCCGCCAAGAGGATATCTGTTATCAACTATAAAAGTAACAACTATTGACAAAATCGCTAAAATCAATATAATTTTTCTCCATTTTTTGTTAATTCCCCACTCCCGTTTATTTGATCTATGCCTTAAAAAACAGCACATTCCATACAATAAAAAAATTAATAAAACCAAATAAAAAGCCACATTAATTGGAATAATATAACCTAAAACATTGATCAAAAAAATATAAAATCCGATTCCGATTAATCCCGACAAAGCTATTAATGTTTCTTTTGATAATTGTTTTAATATTCTCTCAGCTAATTGATATCCGAAGAAAAATAAAATTGCCCAAAAAATAATTAATTTCAAAATTATAAATATTGTAATCATTTAATGATATAATTAAGTACTTATGCCAATTATATATTTGAGTGCATCAAAATATTGTTTAATTTTACCAATATCGTTAAGTCGTTTTAGGTGCTTTAAAATATATTCTAATCGAAAATAAAATCTTCTATAAGCCTTTTTTTGCATTCTTCTAATCTCATCAGCATTTTCATATCCATCTGGTATATACGTAATAGATGTTCTACCCTGATAAAGAGGAACTACCCTTCCAGAGCCAACAGCATCATCGTATAGTGCTGTCCCCCAATCGGGATGAGTCGGCAAAAATTGCGCATAGGTAACACCTATATCGCAAGCAAAATTAATAGTATTTATCGCTTTCTGAGGTGTCTCGCCCGGTAAGGCCAACATAAAAGATCCTCTCGTGTCTATGTCTAATTCGTTACACCATTGCACCGCCTGACGAACCTGATCAAGGGTTATTCCCTTTTTTATTCTGTCCAACAAATCCTGATTGCCGGTTTCTATGCCAAAAAAAACATTCCATAGACCAGATTTTTTTGCGCGTTCAAGTAATTTTTTGTTAATCGTATCAACCCTGGCCACAACACTCCACGGCATGTTAAGTCCCTCTTTATCCAATAAATCACAAAATTTTAAAATCCAATCTTCGCTGATTAAAAAATTATCATCCCAAAAAGCAATTTCCTTAACTCCCATTTTGTTTACTAAAAACTTTATTTCTTCTATTACTCTTTCTGGATTATGACGACGATAAATTTGTGAAGCCCTGCCCGACTCATAACAAAATGTACATTTTCCATAAGGACAGCCACGCGATGTTATTATGTTTGCTGTTGGCAATTTTTTATATTGCAGAGGAAGTGGTTTATAAACTCCATTATAATCAAACAATTCATATGCTGGCATAAGTAATTCATCCAGCTTGAATACTGGTTGGGCTGGAATATTTTTAATCCATTTTCCATTAATTTTCGCCCACGTTCCAGGAATATCTTGGGGTATTTTTTTTTCTTTTTGATAAAAATCGACAATTTTTTTAAATGTTACTTCTCCTTCGCCATAAACCAATAAATCTAATTGCTTGATATTATCAAATACCATTTCTGGAAAACAACTCGTGTGTGGTCCGCCATAAATTATAGGAACATCTTTAATTTTGTCTTTTAAATGATTCGCTAAAGAATAAGATTCGTCTGCCGAAGAGGTTACCGAAGAAATTCCAATTATATCTGGTTTAAAATCCGATAATATTTTATATATTTGATCATTGGTATATTGATAAGACGAAGCATCAATAATTTTTACATTATAACCATCTTTTAATAGTGGGCTAGCTAAATATGCCAAACCAAGTGGCGGAAATAATCCACCACGGACCTTTCTTTTTGAACCATAACCCTTTTTCATGATATCGTATGGCGGAGTTAATAATGCTATATTCATACAATTATTTCTTTTTACCTATATAATAAAATCCAAAAGCAATATTTTGAGCACTGGGAAATTTTGAGATTAAATAATCTAAAATTTTTAACGGACTACTAATTATAGTAAACAGAATTAACAAAAATTGATGTAAATATTTAGAGCCAAAACTAAAAAGCGTCGCTAACCATTCATTAAAAATTGAAAGCATTGCCGATGTTGGTCCGTGTCTAATCCCGCATTCAACTTCTTCAAAATCATGCATTAATTCTCTAAATCCTTCTTTTGACCAACGATAATAGTCATTAGGAGATGAATGAAAAGCCGCAACAAAAGGAACGGTCACATAAACAAACCCTTCCGATTTCAATATTCTTTTAATCTCACTAATAATGGCCTGATGTTTGGGAACATGCTCTAAAACCGATTCAATTACTACAACATCTATCGAGTTGTTGGGAAAAGGAAGATTGGCAATATCTGCAACCATATCAACATTATTATATGGAGAAAAATCAATATTTATTATATTATCTTTAACCATTCTTACTCCCGAACCTAAATTAACAATTATTTTATTTTTATCTTTACAATTAATACATTTGCCAACATTTTTTCCTACAAATGACGCCCCAAAAAGATAATATAAAATGTTAAAAATTTGATGATGTTTTTTAAAAATTTTTTTGAATTCATTAAAAATAAAATCATTTTTAGTGGATTCAATATTATTGTCCTCGTTTAAGATAAAAAGTTTATTGTTTGTTATTTGATACTCTTTTGCACATTCTCTGCAAATTAATTTATTGTCATATACATTCAATAATCCTGAACATTTTATACATATTAAATTATTTAATATTTGACGATTAAGCATATTTAATTTTTAATTTTATCACATATCTTAATGGTATCAATTTTAAAGGAATTCGACTTATTTTAATAACAGAATAATCATTTGCAATTAAATTTTTGAATTTTAACAAATTAAATAAATGTATATGCCATTCATCGGTCATTCTTACAGAAAGATTCGGAAACAATAAATTAAATATTTTAAATTTTATTAAAATATCTTTAAACTTATTAATCAGATTTTCATTGGGTATAGATACTATCAATATTCCATTTTTTTTAATAATTTTTTTTATTTCTTTCAATACTTGTTCCGGATGCTCAACGTGTTCTAATACTTCACTACAATAAATTTTATCAAATTTATCGTTGACTATTTCTTCTGGCAAATTTTCTATGTTTCCTTTAATAAGTTTAGTGTTTACAAAATATTTTTTGCTACGAGCTAAATTTAAAAGAAAATCAGACAAATCAATCCCCACCAACTCCCTAGCCGATTTTATTGCTTCCATTAAATTTCCTGCCCCGCACCCCAATTCAATTATTTTATCATCATTTTGAGGATTAAGCATTTTAATAATTGTTTTTTTTCGTAAATTTTCTATAAATCGAATAATAAAATTATGACTCTTATAATAATTTTCGGGATTATATTTTAGGGCCATGGCTTCATTCCATTGAACAAAATTTTTATTTGTTTGTTCTGTCATAAATAATTTTTACACCAATTTTGAAAAATAATTAAATTCCAAAGAATTTTTCGATTATCTTTTTTGTTCTGCAAATGTTCATTAATTAATTTTTCAACAAAATCATAGTTTATTATTCCAAAATCATCTATGTCTTTACGGTTAAGCGTTTCTAGCATATAGTTTTTTAAATCCCGCTTTAACCATATTGTTAATGGTATTCCAAATCCCTTTTTCTTGCGATTAATAATATGTTTTGGCAATCTACCTGCCATTAATTTTTTAAGAATATACTTTGTTCTTTGACCCCGTAATTTATAATTCAACGGCAGAGAGTTAAGGAGATCAGCTAAATTAAAATCCAAAAACGGCGCTCTTACCTCTAAACTATTATACATACCAGCACGATCCACTTTAAATAAAATGTCATCCTCTAGGTAATATTTTAAAAATAATAAATTAATTTTTTTTAAATAATTTTTTTCTGGTTGATTGCCGAGAAAATTGTCCACAAAACTAAATATTTTTTTTGAGTCAATCTGAAATTTAAACAGATTATTAAGATCACGAATATAACCGCCAATGTTTAAAAAATCACGATACAATCCGGGGAACGAAAGACCGTGACAATATCTTTTCATTTTGTAAGAAAGTCTCAAGTTTTTATTGGAAACAGGCAAGATTCGTTCTAAGAAACTAACCAAATCACCATTAAACTTTAGATTATGGAGTTTCAAAAAATAAAGCAATTTTTGTATCTGATGATTGGGGTAGCCCATTAACAACTCATCTCCTCCATCTCCACCCAAAACAACCGTAACTTTTTCTTTCGTAAACTTTGAGAGTAAAAACGTAGGCAGGATAGAGGAATCCCCAAATGGTTCGTCTAATTTATCAATGATTTCGGGAATGATTTTAAGTAAATCATTTGGTCCAAATTCTTTGTGATAATGTTCTGTATTTAACAATTTTGCTACCTGTTTGGCATAAATAGATTCATCAAAAGTTTTTTCGCTAAAACCAATTGAAAATGTCTTAATTTGTGATTGGTGTTTTTTAGCAAAATACGCTATGGTCGATGAATCAATCCCTCCTGACAAGAAAACTCCCAAAGGCACGTCAGCAATCAAGCGTCTTTTTACCGAATCTTCTAGTAGTTTTTCTAGCTTTACGAGAGCGGATTTAAAATCAATTTTTTCTTCGTTAGATTTTATCTCGTAGAATCTATTAATTTTAATTTCGTTATTTTTAAAAACTAAAGATGATCCGTTTTCCAATTTATAAATATTTTCAAAAACAGTAAGCGGTTGAGGAACATAATCGAAAGAGAAATACTGATAGATTGCAAGGTGATTTAGCTTCTTTTCAATTAGCGGATGAGACAAAATACTTTTTATTTCCGAAGAAAAAATTAACGTATCATTTATTTTGCTCCAATACAACGGTTTTTCGCCATAACGATCTCTAGCTAAAATTAATTTCTTTTCTTTTTTATCCCAAAGGGCAATGGCAAACATGCCATTGAATTTTTTAAAACAATTTTCTCCGCTTTCCTCGTACTGATGAACAATTATTTCTGTATCAGAATTAGTTTCAAATTTATGGCCAACGGCAATTAATTCTTTTTTTATCTCTTGAAAATTATATATTTCTCCATTAAACACCGCAACGACTGATTTGTCTTCATTGTAGATTGGTTGCTTGCCACCAATTAAATCAATAATACTTAATCTTCTCATTCCCAAACCAATTCCTTCTTCTGTGTGAAATCCTTCGTCGTCTGGTCCACGATACTTTATCATGTCCGTCATGTTTTTCAGAATTTTCTGATCTCCTTGCCCAATATAACCAGCTATTCCACACATAATTATTTATCGAAATTAATTTTTTCTTTAATTAAATAAGTCGTTTTTTGAGGCGATTCATAATAAATTCTAATTAGAATTTCTGCCAAAAGTCCCATTAAAATAAATTGAACTCCAACAACCACAAAAAGGACAGTAAGCAGAGGAAGCGGAGTTTGAATAAGAGTAATGCCCTTAAAAAACCTTAAAAATAATGCCAGTGCGCCAGAAATAAAACCAAAACTAAATAACCAAAATCCAATCCTACCGAAGAAGTGCATTGGCTTAGTAGAATAATCAGTTAAAAATTTAACCGTTAATAGATCCAATATTACTCTAAACGTTCGCGAAATTCCATATTTAGTTTTCCCATATTTTCTTGGCCTATGATTCACAATGATTTCTTGAATTTTTGCTCCATGCCACGAAGTATAGGCGGGAATAAATCTATGCATTTCTCCATACAACCTCACATCTTTAATTGCTTCACTTTTATAAGCCTTCATGGTACAACCATAATCATGCAAATTTACTTTTGTTATAAATGAAATTAGTTTGTTTGCCAGCCACGAAGGAATTTTTCTGGTAAGAAATTTATCTTTTCGATTTTTACGCCATCCCGAAACAACATCATAGCCACGCCCTATTTCTTTTAAAAACCTTGGGATATCAGTTGGATCGTTTTGCAGATCTGAGTCCATTAAAATTAAAACTTCTCCATTGGCATAATCTATTCCAGCAGAAATTGCGGCTGTTTGTCCAAAATTTTTCCTAAAACCAATAACTTTAAAATTAAAATCGTAACCGGCTATTTTTTCTAATATTGCCAAACTATTATCGCTGGAACCATCATTAACCGCTATTATTTCATAATTGATAGACAAATTATCTAAAACTTTTTTAAGTTCCACATAAAGTTCTTCTATGTTTTTTTCTTCGTTATAAACTGGGATTATAATGGATAGTTTCATATTTAAATTAAAATTATGAATAAATTCTACAACCCCACATAGGTTAGTATCGCAAAATAATAAGAATAAATCAATTAAAATTTATATTTTTTTATATTCTTCGATATACTTTTGGGCCACATCCTCCCAACTCATTTTTTCTGCTCTTTTTTTACCGTTTTCTCCCATTGTTTCAGCTAATTCTGGATTGTCTAATAATTTTAAAATCGCTTCGGCGGTTTTTTGCACATCGTTTTGCGGAACCAAAAACCCGGTTTTTTGATTGATAATCGCATCTTCTGCGCCCGAACCATAAGCACCAATAACTGGCCTACCACATGCTCCCGCCTCTAGATATACCAAACCAAATCCTTCAAAATCGTTGTCGTTTATGGTTATCGATGTAAGTAGAAAAACATTTGAATCATAATAGAGCTCAATTAATTCTTCATCTGATATGTCATAGAAAAACTTAACATTTTCTTTTAGGCCGCAATCTTTTACTAATTTCGAATATATTTCGGTTGGTCTCCCTCCGACTATATAATATTTTATGTTTGGATATTTCTTTTTAACTTCGGCTATTGCTGGTATGGATATATGATAGCCTTTTCTCAGTTTCAAGGCACCAACACTCAAAATAATTTTTTCTTTATTCTGCCCCCGGTAGCCAATTTGAAATTTATTATAATCAACGCCGTGATTAATTACAACCGTATTATGTAAATTGATTCTTTTTAAAATTTGTTTTTCCGTAAAACTGCTTATGCAAATAATTTTATCGGCTTTTTTATATGCCCATCTTAAAAACCATTTTTTGATTGGTTCATCTAACGGAAGAACAGAATAGGTACCTATGCCACTTATAATTAATTTTTTATTAAGTCCAATATTGGCCAAAGTGGCAATAACGCCATAAGGATAACCATCTAGAGCATGAACTATATCGCATTTCTTAATGTATTTTCTTGCCCTTATAGCATTTATAAAAATATTTAAAAAATTACGCAAAAGATAAGATTTTTTTAGAATTGGTTTTTCAAATTCATAATTATTGAATTTTTTCTCGGTTAAAACAATTGTTTCAAAATTTTTACTATTTTGAACA
The DNA here is from genome assembly GCA_022705575.1 of Patescibacteria group bacterium. Lineage (GTDB taxonomy): Bacteria > Patescibacteriota > Minisyncoccia > RBG-13-40-8-A > RBG-13-40-8-A > JAKJED01. Next base: position 1,163 of record JAKJED010000001.1, on the reverse strand, counting down.
CCCTTAATCATGTCCAAACCGAATCTTCCTACGCCAGCATTAATATTCAAATTTTCGTTCAAAAAACAAATTTTCATTTTTTTATTAAAATTAGATGAAAGGTATTAAAATATAATTTATTTAATAATTTATACAACCAATCTAAAATAAAACTTATTTTAAATCTTTGAAATAAGAATACAATTCTTTTAAATTTTTTATTCAAAATTATTTCGGGGTTTTGTAATTGTATCTTTTTTGTGTCCTTAATATTGAATCCAATCTTAGTAACTATGTTTGTAAATTTTTTATACGTATAATAATGCATTTCAGAAATCTTCTGTTTATCAAGAAATTGAAATTTATCCTTATTTTTCTTTTTTAGTTTAATATATTTTTCTCCTAAAAATCTTGGCATCCAATTTAAAAACCTAAGATTATAATGAGCATCTTTAAAGCCAAGTCTGTTATGAATTGTTATGTATATTTGCCCATTATTTTTTAACATCCTAAAACATTCCTTTAAAACCTGTTCTGGATCATTGGTATGTTCTAACACTTCAACACAATTTATAAAATCAAAAGAATTATCTTTAAATGGCAATTTTTCTCCTTTTGTTAAAATAATATGCGGTTCAAAACCAGATTTTTTAATTTTCTCTTTGCTAATTTCTATATAATTTGGATTTATATCAACGCCGACAACATCTAAATTTTCTTTGTGACATTCTAATAGAAATTCTCCTTTACCACAACCTAATTCGAGAATCTTTTTGTTTTTAAAGTCGGGGTAAAATCTTTTTAAATATTGTAAGTGCATATTATAAATATTTCTTACACCACATCTGAAATACAATTAATGCCCAAATCAAATTAAGATTATATTTTGTCTTATCAATATGTTCGTCAAACATTTTTTGAATCTCTGTAAAATTAAAATATTGTTGATTTTGCGAAAAATAATCCGCAGATAAAACTTCTTTTGCTTTTTGATTCAAGTCTTCTCTTAGCCATTGCGACGCAGGAGTCATCCAAACTTTTTTTCTATCTAATTCTGAAATATGTTTTGGTAAATATTTTTTCATTGCCTCTATAAAAATTGCCTTACCATGATTTTTATTCAACATTTTATATTTACTTGGAATTTTTACGGATAATTCCACTAATTGATGGTCTAAAATCGG
>JAKJED010000040.1 GCA_022705575.1 Patescibacteria group bacterium | reverse complement strand
TCGAAATCTCCTTTAAAATATAAAATTATGCTTATATTATAGCACAAAAATATCTGCTGTCAATAAATATGCCGAAATATTTATATACTTTTTTCAAAAATCTAAAGCGTTGTTTTCACACAGTCTGGATGGTGCTGAAATAACTAAATTAGAACCCGGTGGCGATTATGGATATATGTTTACTTCTCCGACTTATACTGGAACGTATTCAGATGATGCAATTTTTTATATTAAGGCTACAAGCGGAACTCTAACTGCGCGATTTAAAATTACAGTGATAAGACCTAAAAATTAACAAATGAGGCGGCAAAGAAAGCGTAAATACTACCGACCCTTAATGCGTTAAAGCTAAAGATCGCCAAGGCAAGGCATCGAATTATTAAATTTTGGTAATCAATTTTTGTATTATCATGGATATTACAAGGTTTGGTGTTCAATAGATAAAATAAAAATAGAAGGCAATTATGATAACGGCAATAAAAATTAGTCTTTGAAAAGGTACGTATTGTTCTGGCATACCGTGTTACGAAGAACAGAATACAACCAGTATTAAAGTAGAAAACACACGGAAATTTTGATCATCAGATGGTATAGAGGTCTATTTCGGACTTGATTTATTAACCGGAGCATTAAATAGATGACATTATTCACATTACACATTTCCAAATAAACAACTATTATCGTTGGAAAATGTAAACTATAAAGTGCTCCGATTAATAAATGAAGATACTCTGCTGTATTGATAATAACACCACTATTCTAAATGGAGTTGACTAATGGTTGATTTTAAACTATTCAAAACATTAAAAATTATTTTGTATCCCTCTTCCAAGTTTAACAAAATATTATATTTTTCAGTATTTTTGCTATTTTTTTACTTTGCTTATTATTCGTTTACATATTATAATCAATTGGAAAATCTATCTTTTAAATATAAAAGTGATGCTTATCGCCATATACGTGATTCATTTTTAACTATGTTTTCAATTTTTATGAGCATGTACCCGATGATATATTACGCTATTATTTCCAATGAAAAAAGGACTACAGAAAAATTAATTAAGTTTTTATCTTGTATTCAACTTAAAAACAATATAATTATTATCAGTTTTGCCGCAACGCTTTTAGCAGTTTTACCGATGGTTATATTAATTATATCATATGCTTATTTGTATGATGGATTTTGCGCTAATCATGATTATTATGATCAAATAATAATTTTTTTGGCCTTATCACCATTATGGTTTATATTCAATATTCTTTTGATTCTTTTTTTAATAATTTCTTTTAGAAATGACATAATGATTTTAATGGTATGTGGTTTATATCCTATCTTAATCTTTTGTAATCCGGGTGCTTTAATTGATGAATATTTAAGCGGCAGGTATGGTTATAAATTTTTGTTTTTCAGACACTCATCGCCAATGAATTTTTTACATTCAATAAACAATTTTAGTTCTTTTAATATTAAATTTTCATGCGATTGGTCCATTGTTTATATATTCGGATCATTGATGCTGTATTTTATGCTATCTAAAAATAAATTTATGAAATCAAAAATTTTAAATATTAAATTTTAATGTCACTTTTGCAATTTTAATTGAAACTTTGACGTAGAAGTGATAAAAAGTTTGGTGTTCAAGGAAGAACGAAACGCATGGTATCATAAACAAAAAGTAATTAACAAAAAATCTATGGACTATTAAAATTTTTACCAAATTTATTTTCTGATATGACCATTGAATTGGAATTTAATTATGTTATTTTTGAAGGAAAAAGCGACTTAGAAAAACAAATTGAACGGAGGTTAAAAGGGTGGAATAAGCCCAATTGTAAATTCGTAATTCTCCGTGATAAAGATATCGGTAATTGTTGTGAGATTAAATCAGCCTTAGTTCAAAAATGTAAAAATGCAGGAAAAGAATGTTTAATTCGAATCGCTTGCCACGAATTAGAAAGTTGGTACATTGGTGACTTAAGTGCGGTCGAGCGAGCTTTTGAAATTAAAGGGTTATCTGCTAAACAAAATAAAGAAAAATATAGACAACCGGATAACTTAGTGAAACCATCTATCGAACTCGAAAAATTAACAAATTACAAATATCAAAAAATGGCAGGTTCAAAAAAAATTGGGTCTTATTTATCAACCACAACCAACAAGTCTCATAGTTTTAATGTTTTTGTTAATGGATTAAAACGATTAATTTCTCATTATTACTTAATTGATCACAACGTAAAGTAAAACAATTATATAACTTTCACAAGTCAAATCAAAATGTCAGAACGGCGCGCGTGCTTCCAGCTCGCACAGCCGTTCTGAAAAAATCAACAGCATTCATAACCAGCCGCAAATCAACCTTTTTCATTTTTTACATACATATCAGCAACCCAAACAAGAGGCAGCGGGCCTATCGTCTAACAAGCGCGTAAGCGCTACGGCGGCCCACTTCGGGGCCGCCTCCGGGTTTCGCCCGCGCGAGCTGCGCCCTGCGGCGCGCTCGGTTGCACCTCGCACCACCGCGAAAAAAAGCAACCATAATTATATATCTTTCAATTTTTCAAGTTTATCTTGACAATCACAAAACGATTTAATATAATTCAATGTATACCTAAAATAAGAGATATAAATGAAAAATAAATTCGTTTTGTGTCGTGCTTTATTAATTTCATTATGCTTTTCAATTATTCCATTGATTTCTTTATCCATGGGCCATTTTTTCATTATCAATAAATCCCTTTTAAATATTATTCAATTAAAAATTCCATCTCTTAAAATATGGAATTTAAACATTGTTTTCAAATTAAAAATAAAGGAGTGCCAACAATGCTGAAAAAAATCGTTCTATCGATTTTTATACTGTTTCTGCTTGCGTGCGGATTATTCGCACAAACCGCTCAAACAGTAATGTTAAAACCGGGTTTTAATT
>JAKJED010000016.1 GCA_022705575.1 Patescibacteria group bacterium | reverse complement strand
AATATTTATTTAAATGACTTTACAAAAAAAGGACACACTGCGTGGATTGGAAATCTGCATTTGGCATGTTTGGTTTTTTCGCGAAATAATATTCATATCGGTAAAACCGGAAATATGATTATCCAATTGTTCCGTTCCGGAACAATATCAAATATCGGTCAAAGCATTATAACCGCCATACAATCGGATCCAAATAAAACATTTTCCGATATTGCCAGTGGAAAAATTGAAAAAAAAGATAAAATTTTAATTGCAACTAATAATTTATCAGAGGTTTTGTCAACACAAAAAACTAAAGAATTAATTATCGAACATACCACCAATAAACTATATCATTTTATTAAAGACAACCTTGGAGAAAAACCTTTAGCTTGTTTATTATTAGATGCAGAAACTCAAGCACCAAAAAAAGAAGACACTCTTTACGAAAATCGATTTCATTCCAATAAATCAGAACAAGAAGAATCACCAGAAACAAAATTATTTTTTAAAAAAATAATAGAATTAAAGGCAAATCGAATTAACACAATTATCAAAAATCAAATAACGCTTCCCAACAAAACAACCGATTTCTTTTTAAAACATCATATTATAAAATACATTTTTATATTATTTTTAGGATTAATAATTATTACTTCTCCATATTTGGTGACAAAACTAAATTACGACATCAAAATAAGAAAAATAAATGGATTAATGCAAAGAATCACAGAAAATATCGAAAAAAGTCAATTATTTTTAACCTATCAAAATCAAACCGAATCAAGAATGTTTTTCAAGCGCGCGAATACCTTGATGGATAGCGCCGATTTTTTGTTCGCAAAATTATCCGAAGAAGCAAAAAACAAAATATCAACAGAGTTCCAAACAATTAAAACCTTATTCAACAAACAAAAAAATAGTTTAGACAACATCATTAATGTTGTGGAAACAGAAAAAATAGCCGATCTTTCAAAAAATACTTATAGCTTTATCCCTAACGGGATTTTGAAATTAGAAAATTTCCTTTATTTATATGAATTAACTTCCGGCTTTCTGTATAAAATCGATTTAATTGATAATTCTTCAGAATTGACATTTCTTTCTTCAAAAGACACTTTTAAACTCGGCGCGGCAACTTCAAACGAAATATTGCTTCTGGCAAATCCGGAAAAAATCGCTGTTTATAATTATGATAAAAAATATAATCTTTATCTCTTAAAACCAAATTTAGAAAACACATTTAATATTAAAGATATGTTTAGTTATGACAATAATTTATTTTTTTTAGATACGCAAAGATTAAATATTTTTAAATACGCTAAAACCGAAGACATATTAAATGGCACGCAATGGATTATTAAAGGGCCAACAGACGAATTAACAAATGCTGTTTCTTTAGCCGTTGATGGCGATATATATGTCGCCACTGATTCCGGTGGAGTTTTTCAATATTCCAAAGGCATCAGAACAAAAGATTTAAAATTTGAGATTACCCCGCCATTATTGCGGGCCGGACAAATATTCACTTCTGCAAACCTAAAAAATCTTTACATTTCAGACCCACAAAATGCAAGAATAATTTGTTATAATAAAACTGACGGATTGATAAAACAGTTTTCCGTTTCCGAATTAAAAAATCTCCACGATCTTTGGGTGGATTCCGATGAACAAACTATTTATCTCCTCAACGGCTTGGAAATTCATAAAATACAAATATAGTAAAACTAAATATAAAAAAACCCCGCAGTTGCGGGGTTTTTTTATACAAGATTTTATCAAATTATTTCAATTCAATAGTTGCACCAACGGCCTCTAACTTCGCCTTTAATTCTTCTGCCTCTTCTTTTTTAACATTTTCTTTCACAACTTTCGGAGCGCCATCAACAATTGCCTTTGATTCTTTTAATCCAAGTCCGGTTATTTCACCAATAATTTTAATTACTTGAATTTTTTGATCTCCGGCTGCTTTTAATTCAACATTAAAAGCAGTTTTTTCGGCTTTTTCAACTCCGCCAGCTTCTCCGCCAGCAACCGCACCAGCCATCATCGGCATCGCAGCCATTGCTGAAACTCCAAATTTTTCTTCTAATACTTTAACTAATTCTGATAAATCCAAAACGCTCATTTTTTCAATTTCATCAATAAGTTTTTTGAATTTTTCCGGAACTTTAATTTCCTTATCCGCCTTAGCCTCGGCGGTGGAGGATTTTTTTTCTTCAGTCATAAAATTAATTACTAATTACTAATTATTATTTAGTTTCTTTTATCGCATTTAGAACCCCTACCAAATTTCTCATATTCCCATTTAGAACATTAACAAATCCGGATATTGGTCCTTTAATACAACCAACCAATTGCGCCAACAAAATTTCTTTTGAAGGAATTTTTGACAACACTTTGATTTCATCAATCGACACTACCCTGTCTTCAACTATTCCGCCCAAAATTTTAAATTTTTCATTTTCTTTGGCAAACTTGGTAAGTGTTTTGATCAAAGATATCGGATCTTTGTAGCCGAAACTTAACGCCAATGAACCGCTGAATTGAGATAAATCCATTTGTTTTTTCTCTTTTTTCAGCGCTATTTCCATTAAACTCTTTTTTGCTACCCTATATTCTGCTTCAAGTTTTTTCAACTCTCTACGAATTTTTTGAATATCTTTTACCTTAACACCACTGGCATCGGTAAAAATTAAAGATTTCTGACGTTTAATTTTGTCAGTTAAATCTTTTACAACTTCTTCTTTTTGTTTTTTTGTTAACATAAATTTTTAAACAAAAATCTGCGACCTTTTCGCAGACATTCCGACCGCTGTCGGAATCCCGACACATGGTCGGGACAAACTACCTCGGTGAGACTTAGGAATGCTCACTGTCTGCGGCTATTTAATTATAAATCTATAATATTATAATAAAATACAAGTGTCAAGTTTATTCATTTCTGGCACACTTCGTCTATTCTAAATATTTCGTTTTATTTTGTGCATGCTCTTCGGCAGTGCGAGAATAAATAATTGTACCGTCTGAAGTGTTCAAAAAATACCAATAATCGGTTTTTTGAGGTTCGAATGCTGCCTTGATTGAAGATAGTCCCGGATTACTAATTGCGCCAAACGGGAGTCCTAAATTAAGATAGGTATTATACGGCGATTTTACGCGTGTATCTTCGCGAGTATACTGCGCCTTATCTATTCCTAAAATATATGCAATTGTCGCACAAGACTGCAGAGGCATATTGTTTTCAATTCTTTTCCAAAAAATCCCCGAAACAATTACTTTATCTTCATTGGTTTTAACTTCCTTTTCAATAATACTTGCCATAATTACTGCATCGCGCAATCTATTACTTGAATCAATCAATAAATCCTTAGAAATACTGCTTATTTTCTTTAAAAAATTATCACGCATTTTTTTGACAACCACATCTGCTCCCGAATTTTTATTGAAATAATATGTATCAGGAAACAAATATCCCTCATTTTCCACCGGGATTTTTTCATCTTCATTAATTACTCTGTTTTCTTTTAAACGCGTTTCGATTTTTTTAATATCCCATCCTTCGGGGATAGTAATTCTAACATAATTTTTATTCACCTCGCCATTTACAATTTTTCTGGCAATTTCCGGCATGCCCATATTAGAATTTAACAAATACTCCCCTGCCTGTATGTGATTTACATACCCCCTAATCCAAAGATAAAACACAAACCCCCACTTATTATTGATAATACCATTGTCTTTTAACACCTGCGCAGTTTCATCCGAACCAAGTCCCTTTTCAATAATCACAATTTTATCTTCGCCCGAACAATTTGTATTTATTAGCCCTAAAATAAAAATTAACACAAAAAGAATAGTAAAAAATATTATTACTAATTTTCTATTTTGCGCTTTGTTTTTTAAAAAATTAATTAAATCTTGAAATATTTTTTTCATAAAACCAATGGAACGAAAACGAATCCCGGAAATTCTTGTTCACTGAATTTATTTTCGGATTTTTTAATAAACAACCAAATACTGTTTTTTATTGGTGCCACAATTCTACCATTGATTTTTAATTGTTTCTTCCACGCTTCAGGAATTTCTTCTGCATTTGCCGCCGCAATTATTTTATCAAATGGCGATTCTTTTTCCAATCCCTTGCTTCCATCACCGCAAATAATTTTTATAACTCCCTTTTTAATAAAATTGTATTTGGTCATATTCTGTTTACTAAATTCAACTAATTCTGGAATTCGTTCAACGGCAATAACTTTTCCCCCGCCCTCTTGGCGAGGCTCGCCCCGCTCCTGCGGGGCGGCTACGCAATAAGCCAATAAAGCCGCTTGCCACCCAGAACCCGAACCGATGTCTAAAATTTTTTCTCCCGGATTCGGTTGCAATAATTCCAGCATAAATGCCACGGTTAATGGCTGAGAAATTGTTTGGCCATAACCAATTGTTAGAGGCATATTGATATCAGCATCTTTTTTAAGGTTTTCCAGTACAAAATCCTTCCTTTTTATTTTTCTGAACGCTTCAATAATCAAAGGAGTTTTTAAATAATTTTCTTGAATTAATGTTTGTATTAAATCATCCATTTGGGTGGGAAACAGAAGAATTAAACCTCTAACTGCGGTTTTGTCTGCCCGCCGTTGTCTGACGGGGACACAAGGAATCGAACCCTGATCAATGGTTTTGGAGACCATCGTTCTACCATTAAACTATGTCCCCACAACTTCGGCAAATAAGAAAACCGCTTATTTCTTCGCTTCTTTATGTGTTGTATTTTTTTTACAGAATTTACAAAACTTAGAAAGTTGCAACTTTTTTTCAACAGTTTTTTTGTTTCTGCGAGTAAAATGATTAATGCGTTTGCATTGGTCGCATGCTAATTTTACCGTATAATCTTTTTTCATTTTTTTATTTTTACTTATGGAGCCGACGGTGAGAATTGGACTCACGACCTACTCCTTACCATGGAGGCGCTCTACCACTGAGCTACGTCGGCGAAAGGATGCCCCGCCTGCAACGCCTTGCGTAGCAATGGCGGGCAGGTCTGCCGTCTGAGCTATCTTGGCATAGAGGTGCCCCGCCAAAGTCTACTACTGCCTGCCTTGCCGAAGCTTCAGCGAAGGTGGGAGCTACGTCGGTACAATAGGCCCATCCACCGAAGCTCTGCAGCGCAGAACGAAAGTGGGAGCGGGTGGACTCGAACCACCGGAGCCGTGAGGCGACAGATTTACAGTCTGTTGCAATTGCCGCTATGCGACGCTCCCCCAAACAAGCCATCTCTCGGATTCGAACCGAGGACCTACTGTTTACAAAACAGTTGCTCTACCGCTGAGCTAAGATGGCAGAATATATTAATTTTTACAAAACAGTTGCCCTGCCTGCAACGCCTTGCGTAGCAATGGCGAACAGGTCTACCACTGAGCTACGTCGGCAAATTGAAATTGTCATCTTGATTGTCTTTATTTTCGTCTTGTTTATTTTTTCGTAAATGACTGGTTATTTTAGTTAAAAGATTATGCAATTTTAGAATAAACAAATTAAATTTTCTTAATGATTTTTCTGTTTTTGGTATAATCGCCTCTCTTAAAAGAGTATTCTGAACAATTTTTTCTTTTAACTTCTGAATTTTCTCATAAATTTTCTGTTTCAAAGAAATTTCTTCAAAAGAATGACGCGGATAATTTAAAAGAACAGGGATCTTTTTAATTGCTACACAGAGAAACCCTGCAATACTCACTCCTAATAAAATTTGAAAAACCAAAATCATAATTATAATTCGTAACGTATAAATCTACCGATTTTGATGTTTTCTCCTAATTTACCAATTTTTGCCTCTATTAAATCCTTGATTATTATTGAAGGATTTTTTACAAACGGTTCGCTTAATAACGATTCCGAATCTTTCGAATCCATACCAGCAATATGCATCGCAATTTCATGCACCAATTCCTTGAACTCGCTATTTTTTGCGACAAAATCTGTCTCACATTTCATTTCTAACAAAACTCCTATTTTACCATTGGCATGAATATAAGCTTCAATCAATCCTTGATTTGCCGTTCTTTCTGATTTTTTCATAGCGGTTAATTTATCTTTTTGTTTCAAAATTTCCATGGCTTTTATTGTATCGCCATTAGCTTCTTTTAGCGCTCTTTTACAATCCATCATTGAAGCCCCAGTTTTTTCTCTTAATTGTTTAACTGTTTCTGCTAATATCATAAATATAATATTTACTTAATTTCGTCCCGCAACTGCGGGACTAATTTCTATTTATTTCTATTTATTTCGGCTGAAATATGCTTCGTCGCGTCAAACGCGACTTCGTTCGCGAAATTTATTGCATAATAGCCACCTCAACTTGTTCCAACATAAATTTAAGCGCGCTTACTGCCTCGTCATTTGAGGGAATAATATAGTCAATTAAGCTCGGATTACTATCGGTATCAACAAGCGAAATTACGGGAATTTTTTTCCTTTTTGCCTCTTTAATTGCCGTAAGATGTTCTTTTACACCCAGTACAAAAATTGCTTCCGGTAATTTGTCCAACTCACGCAACCCATCGAAATTCTTCTTTAGTTTTTCAATCTCTTTTTCAAAATGCTTTTGTTCTTTTTTGGTATATTTTTTCAAATCTCCTGCATCTCTTTTCTTTTCCATATCCACAAAATAATCTATTCTTTTTTTGATGGTTTTAAAATTAGTCAAAAGTCCGCCAATCCAACGCAAAGCAACATACGGCATTTTACATTTTTCCGCAGTTCTTTTTACAATTTGATAACACTGTGGTCTAATTCCTATAAAAAGAATTTTACCGTTATTTTTAATTATTTCTTTAATAAAGTTCAACGCCCCTTCCAATCCTTCTATTGTTTTTTCCAAATCGATAATTTGAATGTTGTTTTTAATACTACAGATATACGGTTCCATTTTTGGATGATGATTGGTTTTTTTGTGACCAAAATGAACACCGGCATCAAACATTTGTCTTGCCAACTCGCTTCGATTCGGCGAAGCGGATTCCTTCGAAACTATTGTTGTTTTTTTGTTTTCTGTCATATCAATTATCCTATCACAAGAATTTAAATATTGCAAATTGACTATTTAATATTTTTATTATAACATAGATATTATGAAAAAAGATATTCATCCTAAATATTATAAAGACGCGACAGTCCATTGTAGCTGTGGAAAAATTTTTAAAACTGGCGCAACCAAACCGGAAATGCATGTTGAGGTTTGTAGTGCTTGTCATCCGTTTTATACCGGACAGGATAAAGTAATTGATACTGCAGGACGCGTTGAAAAATTCAAAAAACGATTAGCCAAGGCTCGACGCTAATTACTGATTAAAACTAATTTACTAATCTGATATTGGTAAATTCTTGTGTTATTGGTAATTAGTGTCGCTATTTTATGTCAAATCCAAACAGTATTATAATTGAAATTCGTGCTGGAGCTGGTGGCGACGAAGCCACTATTTTTGCTACTGATTTATATCGTATGTATGCGCGCTTTGCAGAAAAACAAAGCTGGAAAATTAAAAACTTGGATGATAATATAATACAAATTTCCGGCCCAGAAGCTTATAATTTATTAAAACAAGAAGGCGGAGTTCACCGCGTACAAAGAATCCCTAAAACCGAAAAAAATGGCAGAATTCATACTTCTACTGCTTCCGTTGCAATACTCCCTTATGTTGAACCCAAAGAATTTGAAATCAAGCCGAGCGATTTGAAAATTGATACTTTTCGCTCATCCGGTCCCGGCGGGCAATATGTAAATAAAACCGAATCAGCAATTAGAATTACGCATATTCCTTCTGGATTTGTTGTTGCCTCACAAAGAGAAAGAAGTCAGGCAGCAAACAAAGAAATGGCTATGAATCTTTTACGTTCACGACTTTTTGCGTTTATGGCAGAAAAAGAAATGCAAAAACTAGGACAAGAAAGAAATATACAAATCGGCACAGCAGACAGGTCGGAAAAAATCAGAACTTACAATTTCCCACAGGACAGAATTACCGACCACCGCATAAAAAAAGATTGGCACAACATAGATCGCATTTTAGACGGCGACCTTTGGCCAATCATTAAAAAATTCCAAAAAACAGAATAAAAATTTATATTATAATTAAGAATAACATTGAAACAGAACAATATTAAAGCAGAATAACATTGGAGTAGGACAATATTGGAACAGAGCAATATTGAGATACAACAACACTAATTGGAACAGAGCAATATTGAGACAAAACAACACTAAAATAGAATAAAAATTTATCTCACATTTTATGCCATGACAATAAATGAGGTATAAATATACTAAACACGATAACCTGAACTAAACACGATAACCTAAACTAAACACGATAATTTGAACTAAACACGATAACCTGAACTAAACACGATAACCTAAACTAAACACGATAATTTGAACTAAACACGATAATTTGAACTAAACACGATAACCTGAACTACGCACAAAAACACACTTGATTTGTAAACATATAAACATATTTAATTTATAAACATATTTAATTTATTCTCTTCAGCAATGAGGCATAAAATATAAATTAAATTTTTTAAAAACATATTTAAATATATTTAATTCTTGGGAATCCTATTCTTTTTCCAATATATCAATTTGTTCTTGAAATTGTTTTGTTAAATCCATTACTTGATCTCCGTAAAAACGCAATGAATCTTTTTTCCAATTCGCACCGGCAAGATACATCATTGCCGCTTTCCATTCTGCATTTGTTGTTTTTTCTCCAGCGCCTTTATTTACCAGATACAATGCCGAAGCAACAAATGCATCTTTAACATTCCAAGGAGACGGCGGATCATTACCGGTTATTTCAATTATTTTTGCTTTATACCCCAACCAGGTTGCCGGCATAATCTGCGCTGGACCCATTGCTCCACCCCACCCATACCATTGTTTTTTTGAAACCGGATATTTGTCCGGATCAATTTCTAATTCACGACAAATTTGCAAATAATATTGCCTTTGACTCGGTTTCATATCTACTCTCCAGCTTCCCTTACCGATATTTTTCCCCAATTCCGACTCTCTGCTCAAAATTGCAAGTAAAAATGCCGGCCTTATTCCAGTATAAGTTCCGGCATATTTGGCAAATCTATACGCATCTTCAAATCTCAATGCTCCGTCAGAAACTAATCCTTCTAAAAAATAAAGTTTATTTTTAATCGCCTCAATATCGGATTTGGTTTTTTTCAACAATTGATTGAATAAATTTTCCTGTCCCTTTGTTTGCTCTAATAAAGTTTTTCTTTCTTTTTTCGTTTTTTCAACATCAATTTTTTGTTGATCTTGTAATTTTTTTAAAGCAGCAAGTTCTTCTTTTTCGTTGGTTAAATCTTCTTTTTCTTTTTCTAATTCTGTTTTTGCTTTAGTTATTTTTTTTAATTCTTCTTGAACCTGATTATTAAAATCTTCCAATGATTTCAATTCAGCAATAAAATCCGAAAAATTATCTTTATTTAATAATACTTCTAAAAACGACTTGTCATCATATTTTCTAATTTCCCGCGCCAATTCTGCAAGTGTTGTTTTTTCTAAATCAAACTCTCTTTCTATTTCTCTAATTGATTTTTCTTTAGAATTAATTTGCTTATCCAGTTTTTTGGTCAGTAGCTCTGTTCTCTGAATTTCTAACTCTAAAGATTTGATTTGATCATCAAAAATTGTTATTTCTGTTTTTAAAGATTTAACTTTTTGCTGATTTTCGCTAATTGCTTCACGATACTGCGATATTTTTAATTCCAAATCTTTTAATTTTGCCTCTGCCTCTACTTCTTGCGCATTTAAATCAGCTGAAATTTCTGCAAAAACGAATAACTCCGCCATAAGCGGAGTAAATCCCATCAAAAGCAGAATAATTGCTAATATTAAAGTTAATTTATTAAGTTTTTTTAACTTAATCATTTTTAAGTTTTGGGTTTATCTCCCCCGCCAGCGTTTTCAGGATTCGACGAACTTGTCTGTTTGCCTTCTGAGCCCACCACGGATTGTTCTGTTGTTTCTGGCCCTATGGTCTCTGTCGGTAATTCTTCTGTTGTTTTAATTTCTTCTTCTGTCCTTGGCGGAACAATAGAGACAATCACTTCTTCCGGATTAATATTGGTTTTTACTCCTTTCGGTAAAATTAAATCTTTGATTCTAATGTTTTTATCGAGTGTATCTAATACAGAAATATCCACTTTTATTTCGCGCGGTAAATCTTTTGCTAAAGCTTCGATCTCGATATGATTCATCGCCTTAATTAAAACCCCTTCTAATATTTTAACTGCCGGTGCTTCACCTTCAAAAAGAAACGGAACTTCAGCTTTAATCTCTTTATCCATTCTTACCTGATAAAAATCTATATGAATAAATTCTCTACTTATCGGATTTTTAGCCACATCATGAATTAATACATTTTTCGTTTCTTCTTTTTTATCATTTAGATTTTGAATTTTGAGTTTTAATAGCGTGCTTTCTCCGGCTTTTTCAAAAACTTTTCTGAATTCCTCATAATTAACCTGAATTGAAATTGGCTTATGATTTGAACCATAAACTATAGCAGGAACAATCCCTTGTTTGCGAAGGGACTCCAATTTTTTTCCGACATTTTCTCTTGTCTGCGCTTTCAACTCCAATTCCATAATGTTTTTATACTATCAGAACTTAATTTAAAAATCAAGCTTTTCCGTCGCTACCAAAAAGTTTTATTTTGTCTTTTACCACAATTTTGACTGCTTCCATTGCCGGTTCAAGAATTTTGTAGGTTTTTACCTCACTTAAATATTCTTCTAAATACCCTTTTAGGGCGTTACGATAAGCAAGACGTATTTCAGTATTAATATTAATTTTTACTATTCCCAATTTGATTGCTTTTTCAATATCATCTTTTGGTGTTCCGGAGCCACCGTGTAAAACCAACAATGTTCCTGGCACTGCGCGCTTTATATCTTCTAATCTGTCCAAATACAAATGCGAATCATCGCAATTTTCTTTCATACCATGAATATTCCCGATTGCGATTGCCAAACTATCAACTTCAGTTTCTTGCACAAATTTTTTTGCTTCTTCCGGTTGAGTTAAGTCTGACGGTTTAATTGTCACTTCTCCATGAATATCCGAACCGCCGGGCAAATAACCAATCTCTCCTTCAACCATAATATTTGGATTTATGCTTTTCGCGTATTCGATTACTCTTTTTGTAATTCTCACATTTTCTTCAAATGGCAATTTGGATCCGTCAAAATGAACACTATCGTATCCGGCATCAACAACTTCTTTAACACTTTCAAATGTTTTGCAGTGATCGGCGTGTAAAATTATCGGCAAACCAGTTTTTTCTTTCCATGTTTTAATCAGCGCAACCACCTGTTCAATGCCAATAAATTCCCTCTCCCCTTCCGAGGTTCCAATAATTATCGGTGAATTTAATTCTTTTGCCGCTTCTACTGCCGCAATTATCTGCTCATCGGTGGAAATATTGAATTGCCCGATTCCATAACTATGTATCTGTGCTTTTTCAAAAATTTCTATTGGTTTCATAAATTATATTTCTTTTGGTTTGTAATCTGCGGGTGCGTTTTTAAGAATTTCTTCAAGTTTTTCACGCGATAAAAGACCAGCTCTTGCTCCAATCTGTTGCGTTACCGACATAGAATTGACCGGGCCCCACCTTAACGCTTCTTCCGGACTTTCCCCTAATAAAACAGCAATCACAAATGTTGATGAAAAAGCATCTCCCGCGCCGGTGCGATTAATCGGCGGTTTTGGATCCGGATAAATCGGCATAAAATAACATTTACCCTCATTATAAAGATATGCTCCTTCTTTGCCGTCCGTAATTGCAACAATTTTTGGACCCAAATTATGTATGCCTAAAAGCAATTTTTTAATATCTTTTTCATCATTTTCTAATACTCTTTGCGCTTCTTCTTTATTGCAGGTAAAAATATTCGTTCTTTTATAAATTCCTTCTAATGCTTTTGCTCCAAATTTCATTTGATATGTTCCGGGTTGAAAAGCAAGTTTAATCTCTGGATGTTTGTCTAAATATTTTTCTATTTCTTTATGAAATTCTAAAGAATTCGGACCCAGAGACGAAAGATAAAGCCATTTCGGACTACCAATGTCTGGAAAAACATACGGAAAATCTTCATGTTTTATAAGAATTGTTCTTTCTGGCCCAAAAAGTAAAACATAATGATAATTTGTTTTTTTATGTTTATGAATCTTAACAAATTTTGTATCAACTTTTTCTTTTTTTAATACATCAAAACATTCTTTGCCTTGATAATCTTTTCCAAGATTAGTAATAAATGCGCTTTTTAATCCTAATCGCGCCGCGCTAACCGATGCATTGGAGCTATTGCCTACGGCCGGCACAATAAAAACATCTTCGTAAGGAATTTTATCTCCAAAATTCATACAAATTTTTTTATTACCATCGTTACCGTCTTTAACCTCTGCCTCTTTTAGCTTAATAAAAGCATCAGTAACAATATCCCCTATTCCAATAAAATCATATTGTTTCATAATTTTCTTTTAACTTATTAATTACTTGTTTAATATCACCGCTTTGATAAACATACGTTCCCACGCAAAACAAATTGGCTCCGGCATTAAAAATTTCTTTTATATTTTTGTCACTTACCCCACCGTCAACCTCAATATTTCCACCCGGCCAAATATTGCGTAAGTTTCTAATTTTTTCCAATATTTCTAATTCGAATTCCTGTCCGCCTTTTCCCGGCTGAACCGACATCAACAAAATTAAATCTAAATCATTTAAAAACGGCTTTGCAACTTCGATACTTGTTTCGGGATTTAATGCGACACCGATTTGTTTTCCATTTTTATGCACTTTATTAATTATTTCTTGAATTTTTTCTGATGATTCATAATGAACAATTATTCTATCTACAACCTCCAGCCAACTATCAATAATTTTTTCCGGATTTTTTACCATTAAGTGCGCTTCAAGTTTAACTTTTGTTTTAAAATCTTTTAAATCTTCGGGGTTATTCCACGTAAGATTTTCCACAAAAACACCATCCATTATATCCAATTGCACCCAATCAACATAATTTTCAACCAATCTTATTCTCTCTTTAACTTCTTCAAACGTTTTAACTAAAATTGTAGGAATTATTTCCGGTTTCATATAAATATATTTGTTTTAAAAATTTATTTTATATCAGTTCCCGTAGAATAACTATCAAATTCTGTTTGATTTATCGGCATAATCTTACTCCAATCATATTTTAATCTGTTAAATGTTTCTGCAGTTTGAATCCATCTTTTTTGATTATTTTCTAACTTATAAACCCTAGGAGCATTTTGTAATTTAATCAAAAAACCATTTGGAATTGCCGTAAGTTCTACTCCCGATACTTCGATTACATCTTCCCATTTATTGCCATATGAATTAAATATTGTTTCTGTTTGTATCCATTTTTTGAGTCCGCTTTCCGTTAAATAATAAACTTTTACATCACCAATCGCTCTCGTCAGTTTTACTCTAGAATATGTATCTAAAGTTATTTTATCAGTTATTTTAATATTATTCCAATTATAATTCATTTGATTGAATACTTCTGCTGTCGGTATCCAGAATTTTTTATTATCAATAATCCTATAAACCCTATTATCTTCATTTATTTTAATCAAAAGAGGTTCTCCGTCTAACGGTTGATTTTGCGGTATTTCGACAACGGCAGTATCAACAACGGTAATTGTAATTATTTCTGCATCAGTAAGCTTGCCATCAGAAACCGTAAAAGTAATATTATAAATGCCAATTTGATTTGATGATGGCGTCCAATTAAAACTTTTGTTGATAAAAGTTGCCCCCGAAGGAATATTTATTATTGAATATGTTAAAGAATCATTATCGATATCTGTCGCTGAAACTATAAAATTTAAATTATTTCCCTTTATTGCTGTTTTATTGCCAATGGCAGAAAGAATTGGGGCGGAATTTACTATCGGTACATTGTTTACGGTAATCATAATTAATTGGGTTGCTGTTGCTCCTCCTGCGCCAGAACAAGATAAGGTATAGGTAGAAGTTGTTGTTGGACTAACATTTAATGTTCCT
>JAKJED010000015.1 GCA_022705575.1 Patescibacteria group bacterium | reverse complement strand
ACTCAATTGAAAATTTCTGATATGATTGTAATACATTAATATGAAAATTATTATTGCCACTCCGTTATATCCCCCGGAAATAGAAACGCTGTCTTTTTATATTAAAAGCCTTGCCGCCAAATTATGTGAAAAACACGAGGTTACTATTGTTGCCTATGCCAGTACGGCAGAAAAAATACCCGGAGTAAAATTAATCACTATCAGTAAACGCCAACCGCTTTTAATGCGGTTTTTAAGATATTTATTCGCCCTGCTTGAAACATCTAAACATGCTGATATTATTTATGTGCAAAATTCCGTGACCGCCGGATTACCAGCAATCATTGTCAAATTTTTCAGAAAAATTCCCGTTATTCTTAATTTTGCGGAAAATGAAGCGTGGAAGCGCGCAACCCAATTACAATTCACCAGTCAATCCCCGGAAAATTTTCTAAAAAAACCAAAAAGTAGTTCTAAAATTCGTTTTATTATATTTTTACAGAAATTCGTATCAAATCATGCTTCACAAATAACCGTATCTTCTGATGCGTCAGCAAAATTACTTTCAAGTGTATATCATGTACCATCCACACATATAAAAATTAACTATAATCCACCAGAAAATCAACAAATATTGCCATTTAAAACAAATCCGGTCCAACATCAAATTATTGCCATTGGTCGCCTTGTGGAATGGGCGCATATTCCTGAAATTATTTATACAGTAAACTCTCTTAAACAAAAATTTCCGGACATAAAACTTTTGATTGCCGGAGAAGGGCCACAAGAAAATAAACTTAAACAAATTGTCACTGATTTAAATCTTTCTAAATATATTATTTTTCTTGGTCGTATATCTAAAGCGGAAAATTGGTATCTGCGCAAGATATCTCATACGCATATTCACCTTTATGATTCTATCCATGAAAATTTTCCAGATACAATCATTTCCAGTTTTTCAGCTGGAATTCCCGTAATTATCAATAATTCAATTGAAGCCGATGAAATAATTTCTGACGAAGAAAACGGTTTTACTGTTAATTTAAAAAATGAAAAAGAACTATCGAAAAAAATTACATTTTTGTTTAATGATGATAATTTAAAAAACAAAATTATTAACAATGCAAATAAAATTTTAAATGCAAAATTCTCTTGGGAATCACATCTGAAAACATTAAACAATATTTTTGAAAGTGGTTATGGAAAATAATACAAAAAAATTATGGAAAACATATTACAAGACGGAACTTACTAAAATTATTCCGCTTCTTGATAATCTCGGATTTTCTTTAGAGGAAGAGCAGGTCCATGTCATTGGAGAACGTTACATTATAAACAATCAAAAACTTATACTGACCGGCAGACGCGTTAAAAACGGACAGCGCGTTATAATCAAAATCAGCAATAATGAAAAATTTATCAAAGAGATAGAACACGAAAGAAAATGCCGTGAAATCTTAAAAAAAATAGATTTTTCTTCACATGTTTTCTTTTCGCCGCAAGAAATTCTGTTTACCAAAAAACAAGGATTTATTATTTTTGTCACGGCCTTTATTGAACAAGAAAATACTTTTTTGGAACGACCATTTGAAGAACAATTCTTTTTGGCGCTTAAAGCCCTTGAAGTTCAAGAGGGAGTACACGCAACTACCTACAAACATGCCAGCGTGATTAAAAAAATCTTCGGCATATGGAATGCTGAAAAATATTTTGAAATATTTAATAAATACAAAAAAGAAATTGAATCCAAATCACCCGAAAACAAAAAAACAAAAATAATTTTTTTGAAAGCACAAGAATTTATTAGAACAAATTTTGAAACCATTAATCTTTACTCCGGATTTCTTGTGCACTGGGATTTTGTTCCGCACAATATTCGTATTGATAAACGAAACATTTATCTTTTAGACCATTCTTCGATGCGCTTCGGAAATAAACACGAAAGCTGGGCAAGATTTATAAATTTTATGACGCTTTATAATCCAAAATTAGAAAAAGCTCTGATTGATTATATAAAAGATAACCGCAGCCAAGAAGAAACATTGTCCTTACAATTAATGCGTGTTTTTCGTTTAACGGAACTTATAAAATATTATGTTTCCACTTTAGAAAATTTATCGGGAAACGTTCTTACATTAAATAAAAAACGCATCGAATTCTGGAGCAATGCGCTTGAAGCAGTACTTGATAATAAATTCGTGCGTCAAGAAATAATTGATGATTATAAAAATATACGCGATTCTTTAAGGAGCGAAGACGAAAAGCAAAGACAAAAAAATCTACATTAATTTTTATTCGGCATTACGCATCTGTTCTACAAGTTTTTCGTATTCATCTATCATTGGATGCGACCAGGTTTCTTTGAACATTTTAAGCATTTCTTCTTCAAACCACATCTTTTTTTCTTTTTTGCGAGTAAATTTCTCCCAAATTTCTGACCCAATTTGACTATATGTAAACAAAAAGTTTTCTGCGTTGTGAATTTTGTCTGCAATTGAAATCGCTTTTGCTTCTTCGGAACCATTTTTGACCGTTTCTATATATTTGATTTTTGTATCTTCCCAAGATAAAGAATTGTCATTAGTAACCATTTTCACCAAATCCACCACTTTGTCTCCTAGGTTATCTCTTAGTTCTCTCTCCGTAATATCAGTGTCTTCTAAAACATCGTGAACCAGGGCAGCGGCAATAACCTCGTCAGAAAAATTATATTTCATAAGTTTTATTGCCACCATTAAAGGATGAACAACGTAAGGAGATCCATCGTTCTTGCGTTTTTGATTTGCGTGAGCAGTTACTATTATCCTAATTGCTTTTTCAATTAAACTAAGTTCTAGTTTCATATTCTAAAAAATTAATTTTTATCACGAACATCTGGAAAAATATTTTCAACAATCGCTATGCCATCAGAGGTTATTGCCACCGGATCACCAACTTCGGTTGCTTTATGCGTAGCCATAATATCTTCTTCGGATAAAATGCGTATTGTATCTGATTTCTGCATTTTATTAAAGATGTCTTGCGGAACTTCTAATGTGAAAAGGCGAAACAATCTGAAAGACGGAATTCCTGTTTCGCGTTCCGATGTTTTAATTTTCCACTGAATCGGACTTACAGTAGATTCGTATTTTGTAGAAATTTTGTTATTTTCTCCTTCCAATATAACATTGCTTAAATCTTCTAATGTCTCCCTCCTAACATCTTCTTCAAATAAAGGATTATCTTTTCCAAAAAAGAAAGAAAGCACTTTTTCCATATATTGATTACGCCTCTCTGCGGCTTCGTTTTTTTGTTCTTCGGTATATGCAGAAAATTCCTGCATTTCTTTAGGAAGTTCGAGGATAAAGCGCGCATCATTATTTTCTTCTTCCGGCCTTCCTTGTATGCCAAATTGAGCATTAAATTTTTCTATAAAATATTCTTTTCCTTTCGGGGTAAGTTTAACCGCCCCTCCCAACGCTTGAAATCGCGGATATTCTTTACCGTCTTTTTTTAACGGCTTACCTTTCATTGCAATAAAGTGCGTTTCTCCGGTTTCTTTCACACGGCATTCTCGTACTAAATTAGAAATCGACACACGTATTTTTTCATATAATCCTTCTGGAATTTTAGGTTGTTCTTTTGTTTCCATATTTTTTTATTTAATTTTCAAAATTCTATTAAAAACTTTTTCGCGCATATCTTTTGCAACCATGTCCCAATTATATTTATTAAACACCATTTCCCTGGCGCGTTCAGTAACCTCTTTAACTTTTTCCGGATGAGCCAAAATATCTTTCACGGCTTGCGCAATTTGTTCCGGAGAATCTTTATTTACTGCCCAAGCAGTCGTTGGTTTATCTGGATTACGTCTTGCATCAAAAATAAAATCTGCGAGCCCGCCCTCCTGGGTGGCAACAACCGGCAAACGAGATGCCATTGCAGAAAGAAATGCATTGCCTAGTCCTTCTGACCTGCTTGGCGCGACATAAATATCGGAAATTCTACGATATTTGGTTACTTCACTACGATCAACTCTCCCTGTAAAAATAACCCTATTTTCTAATTTTAATTCTTTGGTAATATCTTTTAACAATTTTTCATCTTCTCCATCTCCGACAATCAAAAATTTAACATTTTCCGGAAGCATCGGTAAGGCGCGAATTGTATCGTCGTTTGCTTTTTGATGCACCACGCGCGCGGTATTAACAAGAAAAATTTCTCCTGATTTTTTTCCCACTTTTTTTCTGGTTTCTTCAAGTTCTGCTTCGGTAACATTGTCTGATAAATCGCGGGGGTTGGCACCATTATGAATCAATTCTATTTTATCCTCTTTAACCCCCCTGCGCCTTGCCCATTCCATAAGAAACAATGAAATCGGCTGAACTACGTCTGCCTTGGTAAATGAACGGACAAAGAAAAACCACAACGGACGCAATTTTTTTTCAATATGCTCTGGCGTTTTTCCTTCTTGCAAAGTTAAAACATATCCCTTTTTAGGGTAAAGCATTTTAAAAATTGCTGCTGCAACTCCGGCAGTATGAGCCATCATCGCCCAAATTCCATCATAATGATATTTTGCATTAAGAAAAATCGCTTTTATCGGCGCGAGAAATTGATATAATAATTTATTTAAATCTAACGGCCATTTACCATAATCTTCGGCAGTGGGGTTTTTTTTGGTTATACCTATGCGATGCACTAAAACATTTCCGAATTTTTCGATCCTAGGTAGATTAGAATTAAATCTTGCCACAATTATGTGGAATTCAATTTCGTTCGGATTAATACGATCTGTAATTTCTTTAAGCGCACCATCAGAACCACCGACATATTCGGGATAGTAAGTTAAAGAAAAAATAAGTATTTTTTTCATATTATTAAAAATTATTTTTTATTGATTTTTATTGACTTAATATATTCTTTAAGTGTCCTGGTTTGTTTCCAACCCAACTTTTTTATTTTATCTGTATCAAACACATTATCAGACCTGCTGGTTTTTGTAGCTGGTAGCATTTTTATTTTGCAACCAAACATATGCGCAACATCAAATAAAGAATAGGCTTCTTCGCTACAAATACTATACTCATCACCCATGCCCCTTTCCGCAACCAAAAGAATTCCATTAATGGTGTCATCTACATGCGTGAAGGCGCGCATTTGTGTACCGGGCTTTCTTACTTCGCATGGTTTATTGTTTAGATAAAGTTGCTTAAATGTTTCTATAACCGTACCATAACTGCCAATAAATTGACCCGCTCGCTCTCCTGGCCCATATACACTGAAAAAATATGTTATCGCATAATCTAATCCATACCATCGAGCATAGTTACGTACAAGTTCGCTGTTCACTGCTTTTGCCCAAGTATAAGGAGAAATGTCGCGCCCCGCAACGCCACTTCTGCTTTTGGTGAATTTTGTAGAAGAACCGGCATAAATTAATTTGCATTTTTTCTTGCGCCAAAATTCTAATACTCCCTGCGTGCCTCGTATATTTAAATCCCAAACCAATTCTGGTTCATTTAAACTTGCTGCTACGCGCGAATATTCTCCAAAATGATAAATAATGTCAGGAGTTTCCGGTATATGTTTTTCAATATCTTTAGTGTGCCCTTCACGATATTCTGCTCCAGAAATATGATTTTCTCGTATGCCAGTAAAATAATTGTCCAAAGAAATAACTCGATTATTTTTATCTTTCACAAGTTTCTCAATAAGATGCGAGCCGATGAACCCCGCACCCCCAGTAACTAAAATTATTTTTTGTTTTTTCATATATTTTCTACAATACGCCCCAAACCAAATTTAACATTTGGAGACACCGGGAGTTGAACCCGGACTTCAGCAATGCGAATGCTGCGTAATGCCATTTTACTATGTCCCCATAAATTTAGTACGGGGTAAAAATGTTTTATATTACTCCGACCGCTGTCGGAGTCCGACTTTGGTCAGACCATTATACTATAAGCCCTCTATTATTCATGTCGCAGGGCTTCAATAGGATTTAATTTTGCTGCTTTTTTGCAGGTTTACCCGCCTATGTGTTAATTATTTTAAAAAACTTACTCATATCTAAGTGCCTCTATTGGATTGAGCTTTGATGCCTTTTTGGCGGGGTAAATGCCAAAAATCAAACCAATCATCGTTGCCACCACTAAAGAAAGAATAACAGCCCCAATAGGAATTGTAAAGACCCAATTTGACTGCAATACTTTTGTTAAAACAATTGATGCCACAAAAGAAATTGATGTTCCGCCGACAAATCCAATCAATCCGCCAAGCAGGGTTAAAGTGATCGCTTCAAGTAAAAATTGATTCAAAATATCTTTGTTCCTCGCGCCAACCGCTTTTCTTAATCCGATTTCTTTTGTTCTTTCTGTAACCGAAACTAACATTATATTCATAATTCCGATTCCTCCGACAATTAAAGCAATTGCCGCTATTAATGATAAAAATATTGTTAAAGCGCTCGTAATTTGTGTAAGCATGCTTGCCATTTCTACCTGACTCATAACCTTAAAATCGTCTTTAGCCAAATCTCCTTCCGGATTATAAATTCCATGTCGTTCTCTTAAAATTATTCTTGCGTCTTCTACAACTTGGTCAATCACTTTTTCGTTTTTTGCTTTAACTAAAATTGCATTAATATAATCAATACCCATTAAAAGTTTTTGCACGGTGGTTAAGGGAATATATGCATAATCGTCAAAAGTTTGGAACAATTGTCCTCCTTTTTCTTCCAATATACCCACAACCCTAAGGGTCAATTTTTTGATTCTAATTGTTTTCCCAATAGGGTCATCTTCTCCGAATAAATCTTTAGCTAATTTATGTCCCAACACCACAATTCTTGCCATACTGCTGACATCGTCTTTACTAATGCCCCTGCCACTCGCAATAGAAAGATTGCTAATATCCATTGCCTCTTCGTCAATACCCATAAAAGTAATTTTTTTATCTTCCCCAAAATAACCTGCTATTCCATTGCCATAAATCATAGAAGAAACTCTTCCCACATTTGGGTTTTTGGCAATCGCTTCGGCATCCGAGGCCTTAAGATTTATTTTTCCCAATTGATCTATTACTTGTTGTGACATTGAACCAGCCGGAGAACCTGGTTCAATGTAAATATTATTTGAACCCATAGACGCAACTTGTCCAACAACTAAATTTTGCGCACCATTACCCAAAGACATCATTAAAATTACTGAACCAACGCCAATCACAATACCCAACATAGTTAATGCCGAACGCATCTTGTTGGTTTTAAGAGTATTAAATGATATTTTAATAGATTCTGATAATTTCATTTCAAAAATCCTTCCCTGGCAATTTTTCTATTTACCACTTGGCTGTCCTCAATTATTCTACCGTCTTTAAGACGGATTATTCTTTTTGCCATTTCTGCAGTATATTGTTCGTGCGTTACCAAAATTATTGTATGTCCTTGCTCGTTTAAATCTTGTAAAATTTCCATAATTTGTTGTCCTGATTTGCTGTCTAGGTTTCCGGTTGGTTCATCAGCAAAAACTACCGAAGGATTATTAACAATTGCCCGCGCAATTGCCACTCGTTGCTGTTCACCTCCGGACAATTGATTGGATAAATTTTTTATTCTCGATGAAAGTCCAACTGATTCAATTGCCTTTAAAACTCTCTCTTTTTTTTCTTCTTCCGTAATGTGTGTATAAATTAGAGGAAGCTTAACATTGTCAAAAACAGAAGTTCGCGGAAGCAAATTAAAAAATTGGAAAATAAATCCCAATTTGTTATTACGCACAAACGCCAATTGATCATCACTCAAATCCTCTATGCTCTGACCTTCAAATTTAAATATTCCTGAATTCGGTCTGTCTAAAAATCCCATAATATGCATTAAAGTTGATTTTCCTGAACCGGATGGACCCATAATTGCCACGAACTCTCCTTTTTCTATATTAAAAGAAACATCATTCAATGCCGTAGTAATCATTTCGTCATCACAGTATTCTTTTCGCAAATTTTTTACTTCAATCATTTTCCATTTTTAAAGTATGTAATTATTTCCTCTCCTTCAATCAGTCCGTTTATAACTTCAATTTCTCCTTGACTTCCACGCAATCCGGTCGTAATTTCTTTTTCAATAATATTCTTACCTTCTAAAATTTTTACGAATTTCTTGCCATTTTTAGAAATTACGGCGCGCTGAGGAATATTTAAAACATTTTCTTTTTTTTCGGTCTGAATCACAACCTCTCCGGACATTCCGGATTTTATTTTTTGACTATCGCCCTCAAATAAAATTTTAATCTTATAATACACAACTCCATCAATCAAAGTTTTTCCCGAATCCATTTCAATAATTTCTCCAGAATAAGATTCTTCTGAAAGAGCGTCCAGAATTATTTTCGCCGAATTATCCGTTCTAATTTTAGAAATATCGGTTTCCGGCACATCAACCTCAATTTGCAATCCCTGAGGATTAATCAAAGTAACAACAATTTTATCCATATTAACAACTTCGCCAATTTTAACATCAATTTTTGCAATTATCCCGTCAAACGGAGCAATGATTGAAGCATCTCTTAATTTTGTCGCATACTCATTAACATTAGCATTGCACCTATCAACGTCCGCTTGATATATAGCAATGTCAACTTCACGCGGTTTAGCAATTAATTTGTTATAATCTACCTGCGTTTTATTAAAAGTATTTTCTGCATTATTAATATTAATTTGATTAACAACTTTTTGATTTGCGATTTCGATCTGAGCATTGGCAATATTTAAAAATACCGTGTTAATTTCTCCCGCATCTACAGTAATCTTGGTTTTATCGACATCTAAAACAGTTTTACTAAAAGTGGGATCGCTAAACGATGTTTTTGAGTAATCCAATACATCGGATGTCTTTTGCAACGCAGTCCACATTTTTGATAATGCCGAATCAATATTTTCTTTGGTTGGGTTACCGATTGCAATTTCTGTCAATTTTTGCGCTCCATTGAATATTGTTGTTCCTAAAAACACTTCTTCTGCTTGCCCGCGTTTTTCAATAAATATTTTGGAAAAATTGTTGCTATTGTTAAAATAAGTTTTTTCAATTTCTTTAAGATCGGTAATTGCCTTATTCCCTTTACTGGAAGCGCCGATTAAATAAACCAACGCCGAGCTGTAATCTTGGTTTAAATCATTTTCTGCTTTGTTTCTGGTATCGTCTAAAGAAACTTGGGCGCTTTTTAAAACCTGTTCCGCAACTTTAATTTCTTCTTCGCTGACACCAGCCAATAATTGATCTAATTTTGCTTTTGCTTGATTATAACTTGCCTGCGCCTGCAAATATTGACTATAAAGACCTCCCGAATCCAATCCCAGTAAATATGCTCCTTTTTTAACACTAGCTCCGACTTTTGTAAAAATTCTTTCCACTGTTCCCATTGTTTTGAATTTTAAATCAATCTCGTTTATTGATTCCACGGTTCCATTGGCTGATACTTCTTGAATTACATCTGATTTTACAACTTGACCCAACTCATAGGTCAACTTGCTTGGTCTCAAAATTAAAATTAAAATTAGTACGGCAAAAATT
This sequence comes from Patescibacteria group bacterium, assembly GCA_022705575.1. Classification (GTDB taxonomy): domain Bacteria; phylum Patescibacteriota; class Minisyncoccia; order RBG-13-40-8-A; family RBG-13-40-8-A; genus JAKJED01. Next base: position 4,617 of record JAKJED010000015.1, on the reverse strand, counting down.
AAAATAATGCCGAAAATTATCTTATTTTTTTTCTTAGAAATCTTTATTTTCTCCAATATTTTTTTCAATGTTTCCATAGTATCGATATTATAGCTCGTTTTTAAACAAAAGAAAAGTTATCAACATTTGACATTATATCTGTCAATGTTAAAATTAAATTAAACTAAGAGCGAAATTATAAATTATAAATGAATTTAATTTGAAAAACACTAATTGAAATCCCTATGCCATACAAAAGCATGTAGGGTTTTTATTTTGAAAAATTAAATGCTTACGAACAAATTAACCACATATCTGACAAAACTAATCAAAACTTGTCCAGAAATTGAAAAACAATTTATTTATTCAAAACAAGAAAATCGTGAAGAAAAATCTACATTTTCCGATCCACTAATGGAAGAACACCATACTGTTGTTCGCGGACTTGTTCACAAATACCATAATCGCGCATTGATTTTATTAACTTTAAATTGCGCCGCTTATTGTCGTTTTTGTACCAGACGAAGAAAGGTTTCCGATATTCAAAAAGGCGTTTTATCGGATAAAGATTTAAATAATATTGTCGCCTATATTAAAAAACATCCGGACATTAAAGAAATTATTTTATCCGGCGGAGACCCTTTGACTGTTCCTATTCTGTTGCAGAAAATGTTATTAAAATTATCAAAACTTCCGCAAATAAAGATTATTCGAATCGGCACGCGTTTACCCGTCACCGATCCCAAAAAAATTAATCAAAAATTAATTGATGTTCTGAAAATTATCAAAAATAAAACCATCTATATTTTAATTCATTTTGAACACCCCAAAGAAATAACCAAATCAACAATTATCGCAACCCAGAAATTAAAACAAGTTTCCACAATGCTTTTATCTCAATCTGTGTTTCTAAAAAATATCAACGATTCGTTTGATACGCTTTATGAATTATTTTCCAAATTAATTGAAATCGGCATTAAACCATATTATTTATATCACTGTGATCCGGTCAAGGGCGCCGAACATTTTATTGTAAACATCAGAAAAGAAATAAAAATCGTTACTAAATTAAGAAAAAATCTAAGCGGATTGGCGTTCCCGATTCATATCATTGATGCGCCAAACGGTTCAGGAAAAATTCCCGTACCATTAGAATTTTGGGGGGTTAAACTAAACGAATACAAGGATTTCAACAACAAACGATTAAAAACATAACATAAAAAAACATCCCTGCAAATGTGGGGATGTTTTTTTATACTTCAATTATTACCGGTAAAATCATCGGACGTCTGCGCGTTTTACTATATAAAAATTGCCCCATCTTATCGCGCAAATTATCTTTAACATAAACCCAATCAACCGGCGTTCCTGCACCGGTGCTATGCTCAACAATTTCTTTCACTTTTTTACGCGCTTGAGTTAAAAGTTCTTTTGATTCTCTCATATAAACAAACCCTCTGGAAATTATATCGGGACTATTTTTAATTTTACCCGTTTGTCGATTAATGGTGGCAATGATGACAAACATTCCGTCTTCAGACATTGTTTGGCGATCACGCAAAACAACATGTCCGATATCGCCAATTCCCAATCCGTCAACAAAAATATAATTTGTATCAACTTTTTTATTTGATATTTTTGCTACCCTGTTTTGAAACTCTAAAATTGAACCATTGTCTAAAACAAATATTTTATCTTTGGGAATTCCAGCCTGTATTGCCAATTTCGCCGCTTCTTTCAAAAAATAATGATTAGCATATACCGGTAGAAAAAAATCAGGTTTAATTTGTTTGATTATTTCTTTAATGTTTTCCGCATTAGAATGTCCGCTGATATGAACATCCATAATCGCATTATGCACCACATTATCACATTTACGGTATAAACTGTCTTTTAGTCTTTGAATTGTTCTTTCGTTACCGGGAATAACCGATGAAGAAAAAATAACAGTATCGTTTTTTTTGATACGAATAAATCTATGATCGCCGGTGATTATGCGCGATAACACGGCATTACCTTCGCCCTGCGCCCCGGTACAAATAACAATAATTTTGTTTTCGGGATATTTGTTAATTTCATTAATTTGAATTAAAACATTTTTATCTACTTTTATGTAACCTAACTCTCGAGCTATTTCGATGTTCATTCTCATACTATAACCATCTAAAATCACTTTTTTATTAATTGATTTGGCATATTCGATAATATGTCCGATTCTTTCTATTTGCGAAGAAAAAGTACCAACAATTACTTTTCCTGTGGCGCAATTAATAAGTTTTTCTAAATTCGCATACATTTCATCTTCGGAAATTAATTCCTTGTTTGTATCAAGCGCCCCCAAACTTTCTAACATTAAAATTCTCGGCCTCGACGACATGGCTAAATGATTATACGCAATCATCTGATTATTTTTTGACTTGGTCCCCATTGTCCAATCTCCGGGGTGAATTATGGTTCCTTCCGGCGTATTAATTGTCACTCCAACAGCGTCCATAATTGAATGTTCAACATTAAAAAAACCGATTTTAAACACGCCTAAATTAAATTTACTATTTGATTTTATTTTAATTACTTTTGACCGATCAATTGATTCTTTAGAATATTCTTGCATTCGTTTTTCCACCAGTGCCAAAGTTAAATCTCTGCCAATAATCGGCGGGTAGCCAAGTTTTTTCAAAAGCAACGGCGCAGCGCCAATATGATCTAAATGTCCGTGAGTAAAAATCACCCCACGAATATTTTTTTCTTTTCCTTTCAAATAACCAACATTAGGAATAATAAAATCAATTCCCGGCATATTTTCTTCAGGAAATTGAATCCCCATATCCAAAATTACAATATCACTACCATATTCAAATACGGTCATGTTCCTACCAACCTCTTCCATCCCGCCAAGCGGGATGATTCTTAATTTATTTTTTTGTTTTTCCATGTCGGGCTGCCCGGACTTGAACCGGGGCTACACGCACCCGAAGCGTGCGTACTACCGCTATACTACAGCCCGTTTTTTATTTTATCCAATATTTTTCACGGATTTTGAGATCTTCTTCTTCTTTTTTTTCGTCAATTTTTCCTTTGGCCAATTTGCGCAGAACTTCTAAATTTTCTTCATTTAACTCCAGAACCCTGCTTTCTAAATATTTTTTATTATTATTTTTCGGCTCTTCAATCACTTCTGCCAATAAAACATCTAAAATTGCGCCCACTTTCGGACTGGGCTGAATTTTCAATAATTTCATTATATCATTACCGTTAATTTTCAGCATTTTTGCGGAAATCGGATCTTTAGAGACTTTTTCAATCATATATTCAATTGTTCTTAATCTATACGGCTTTTCTTTAGGTCTGCCCATCCCCAATCTATCGGCAACTCTTAAATTAATTAGATCAATGATATTTTCTCTGCCTACTCTTTTTAACAATCTTCTTGCCCCGGCATCAGTTAATTTTTCTGGGTCAGAAACAAACATGTGATTTTTAACCAGTAAAACAACTTTATCAATAAATTTATTCGGAAATTTTAATCTTTTTAAGACCCTGTCTGTAAATTTTGCCCCAACATAATCATGGTTATAAAAAGTAGAATCAGGTCCTTCGCCCTGTTTTGTCTCTGGTTTACCAATATCGTGAAACAAGGAAGCAACTTTTACTTCCAAATTGAATTTGTGTTTTGCCGCCTCGTCCAACGAACGCAAAGAATGCTCATAAATATCATAAATATGATGTTTGTTCTGACTTACACTAACTCCCTTATCAATTTCGGGCAAGATAAATTTCAATAAATTCGTCTGTCTTAATAAATCAATACCGTATGCCGCCCTTTCTGTTTCAAAAATTTTAATTAATTCATCACGAATTCTTTCATTAGAAATCATTTGTATCCAGTCTGCATTTTTTTGAATTGCCATAAATGTTTTTTCTTCAATCGTAAAATTTAATGTACAAGCAAAACGCACTGCCCTTAACATTCTTAATGCATCTTCTTCAAATCTTTTATTCGCGTCTCCGACCGCACGAATAATTTTCTTTTTTAAATCCTTTTGTCCGTCAAAAAAATCAATAATTTCTGTTTCTTGTTTCTTATTTTTTATTTTTTGTTTTAGCGCTAAAGCATTCACTGTAAAATCTCTTCTCGCTAAGTCATCTTCTAATTTTTTGGCAAATTTTATTTCGTCTGGATGACGCTTATCTGAATATTTTCCTTCTAATCTATATGGTGTGATTTCAACAATTTTTAAAGTTTCGTCTTTAGAATCAGTAATTACGCTCACAGTGCCGAATTTGTTTTCATAAAAATTTTTAGGGAATAATTTTCTAATTTGTGTGGGCGTGGCATTTGTGGTAATGTCCCAATCTTTCGGTTTTTCATTTAATAATAAATCTCTGACGCATCCACCCACAGCATATGCTTCAAAACCAACTCGCCCCGAAAAATTTGAGGGATTTTTTCTTAATTTTTCCAATATTAAATTAATTTCTTTTGGAATTGTCATCTATCTTAATAATACTCTAAATATCGCTTTTTAACAATAAAAAATTTCCGCGAAAGCGGATTTTTTAATACGCTAAAATAAACTCGGTGCGCCCAGAGGGAATCGAACCCCCGACCATCTCCTTAAAAGGGAGCTGCTCTGCCTG
>JAKJED010000039.1 GCA_022705575.1 Patescibacteria group bacterium | reverse complement strand
TCATCGGTTTTCTCCTTTCACCTCGCTATTTTAAAGTTCTAACAGCGAAGTAGATTTTTGAGCTTTCGCTCTATATATATAAAATACAAATGTACATCATTGTCTTCTTATTATATGATTATACTCCTAAACTATTAACTTGTCAACCGATTGTACAAGATGACCACATAGGTAACACTTTTGATACTTCAATCGGCGTACGATAACCTAACGCTTGATGCGGTCGGTAAAAGTTGTATTCAATCAACCATTCAGTAAGTTTTTGGTTAAATAAATCAATGTTCGGAGTAAAATTACCAAGTTCTAAAAATTCTTCTTGTAAGATACGATTAAATCGTTCGTTCGTAGCATTATCTTTCGGTGTACGTATCCTACTATATCCAAGCCATTTACGGCTTTTGTTTTTATGCCATCAATATACGTTTTATAAGATGCTTTGTCAACTTTTTTTCACTAAAAATCAAAAATCCGACAATTGCCAGATTTTGCATCAATTAATTTATATAATAAATATTTGGTCCTTGAAGGACCAAATATTTATTTTTAATCTTCCGAGGATAAAATTTAATAATTCCCACAACCTCGCAAGTCGTAATATTTACAAATCCTTTTATATTTGCATATTTACAATGCCGGTGATTAAAAAACTCCATTAGGCTTTAGGCCTTACAGAGTCCAATATGTATCTGGCATTATGAATTAAATCAATACATCCTCCACTGCGTTTTCTAAATGACGGATATCGTAAGTGCCGTCACGATAAAGTTCAATTGCCAAGACATTAATTTGCCAATCGCGGTCTAATAATTTTTTCTTACTTAAATAAATTTGCGACAGTTTAATCAATTTTTTCTGCTTACCATAAGTAATATTGTCTTCCGGCCAAAATCCGTCTAGCCCGGTTTTCATACGCGTCTTTACTTCAAAAAAAATTATCGCATTATTTTTAGTCGCGATAATATCTAATTCTCCTAATTTGCTATATCTAAAATTTTTGTCTAAAATTTTATATCCTTTATTTTCCAAATATTCTCGAGAAATTTTTTCTCCCAAATCTCCTAAATCCTTTTTCTCTCGCATAAAAATAAAATATTATATTTAAAAAATTTATTTTGAGATGAAAATTATTTATATAAAGGTCCGCATCGGAGTCCCGATCGCTATCGGGACAAGATAGAGTGCAGTTTGATTTTGGTCAAATTAACATGTGACTTTTATGTAAACAATTTGAACGAAGGGATATCGAAGAGACAAACGAAATAATACAAGGAGAATACAAAGGGGAATTTAAAACTACTCTTTTTCATTTAACTTTTCTGCAACGCTTTCTGCTTTTTCCAACCTCTCTTCTTCCCCAATATCCGCCCATAAACCACGATGAACATATGCCAACAATTGACGATTTTTCGCCAATTCCGGAAAAACATCGTCTTCGATATTGAACGCCTCAGTTTTTTTCTTTAATTTTAAAAATTTCATTTTAAAAATCTCCGGCGATAAAATATAAAATCCAGCATTCACATAACCTGAATATTGATAATCGGGATTTTGTAAAAAATCTACAACTTTTTCGTTTTTTGTTTTAACCAGTCCCATGCCACTGACATTTTGATCATAATGAAGCGCCATTGCCCCTAAATTTTCTTTGTAGGAAACTCTTTTTCTAAATGGCGACACCTCTAAGGGCAAAATTCTCGGGGTAATGCTCTGCATAAACGATGATGATCCAAAAAATCTCGGCTGGGAAATTCTTTTTTTATAAAAATTAACATAATCATTAAGATCAATATTGGTTAAAACATCCCCATTCATAACCATAAAATCTTTTTTAATTTTCTGTGCCGCTAATTTAATTGCTCCACCAGTCCCAAGTGATTTTGATTCAACAATATATTCTATGCCTGCGACATTGCCTTGCTTTTTAGAAATATCCGCCTGCGGATCTTTTGTTTTTAAATATTCTAAAATTTTATCTGCGCCGAAAGATAAACTTAAACAAATATCATTAAATTTATATTTTTTCAATAAATCGAGCTGATATTCAATCAGCGGTTTTTCATTTATCTGAATTAAAGATTTTGGAATATTTTTTAATTTTCCCGGCAAGTTGGTTTTTCCACCCGCCAAAATTATAACTTTCACCCCATACCAGATTTTCGACATATTTATACTATTTTGTCGAAAAACAATTAATATTTATTATTTATAACCATCTATTATTTATATTATTGGCCCCTACTGCTGTCCCGCTTCGCGGGATAAGTCAAAAATTCAATACTGAAGTTCATTTTTTATTAAATCTAATTAAGAGTTAATTATAGCTCTCTGAGCTCGAAAGTCAAGATTTTAAAAAGGGGATTCTCGGAATCCCCTTCACGTTCTATCTTTCACCACCCTATTTCCAATCGACATTGAATTGCTCGATTGGAATATTGGCTACCTGAATAGTGGTAAAAAGAGCGGGCTTAACAGACAAATTGGCGATTGTGTGCCGAGTACCCGGATCTTCAACCACCATGTCGCCCTCACTAAGGGCGATCCCTCTTTTAACGATTTCTTCTCGACTAAAAGTTTCAGGGGCATCAATAACCCAAATTTGACCTTCGTCAACACGAGAAATTTCGTGTATATTCTCGTGTGTGTGCCAGGACTGAATGTGCCCTGGCGGGATTTCGGTAATAATCACTTTGACTGGCGCTTGAGTGCCATTGCTGGTCACTATTTTCCGATAATACCACCGAATTTCATTGCCATCAATTCTGGCACGCATAACAACTTCGAGAAAATCGGGATTGTCTACTTTTAGCTTGATACATTGTCCCTCTTCTCCCATCTTCTTTCTCGGATCAATAATGCTAACACCGTCATACCCAGCTTTTAAAATGTTCAATTTGTCCTCCTCGTTTATCTCAAAATATTTGTATTAATACAATATCAAATTAATGAATTGCTGTCAAGAAAATTTTTGTTCTTTACTCAATTGAAAATTTCTGATATGATTGTAATACATTAATATGAAAATTATTATTGCCACTCCGTTATATCCCCCGGAAATAGAAACGCTGTCTTTTTATATTAAAAGCCTTGCCGCCAAATTATGT
>JAKJED010000014.1 GCA_022705575.1 Patescibacteria group bacterium | reverse complement strand
ACAAGCTCATTCTCGCTAAAAAAGATTTGGAAGAAAAAATCACCGCTTTTGGGCGAAAGAGCAATAATCGGTTCGAACTTGCCATTGCCTTTCTAAAAGACGCCAACCAAGCCGAAAAATACGCTCAACAAGAAAATCCCGAACGGATTCGGGATTTTCTCAAAAAGATTGGTTCGAACTTCCGCATTGCCGACCGCACTTTGGTTTTTGATTTCAAAAATGCCTTCAAAATTGCGGAAAAATACCATGCCGAGGCGCTTTGCGCCGAGGCAATATCTTACGATTTCACAAAAAGTGAAAATTGGCGGAGACGGTGGGATTCGAACCCACGGGCCCCTTATAAGAGGGCCACGGTTTAGCAAACCGTTACTTTGGGCCTCTCAGTCACGTCTCCTTATACGTTTATCCTACTATAAATTTTATCCTTTCGCAACCGTGAGCGCCCAAATTTCTTTGGGACTATATGCTTTTAAAATTTTTGCTGTCTCATTTAAAGTTCCGCCGGTAGTTATAACATCGTCAACAAGAACAATAATTCTGTTTCTAATCAAATTTATATTTTCAGGATTAACAGTGAAAACATTTTGAATATTGTTTAATCTTTTTTCGGTTTTATTTTTTAAGTTTGCCTGCGGTTCAGTGTAAACAGTTCTTTCTAAAATATTTGTATTTATCGGTAGATTAAAGTGTTCGGCAATTTTTTTAGCGATTAATTCTGCTTGATTAAATCCGCGATATTTTAGTCGATATTTGTGTAAAGGAATTGGAATAATTAGAAATTTAGAATTGGGATTTGATTGAAAATTAGAAATTAGAAATTGAAAATTTTGTCTCAGCAATTTTATTAAAAGCTGAGACAATGGTTCTGATAATTCTTGCGCAAAGAGGTATTTATAACTTTTTATTAATTTGCGTACCAAAGGATCGGCGTAATTAGTTGCAAAAATTATTTTATTTAAATATGCGGTTGGTTCGTGTTTGATAAATTCAACAATTTCGATTTTATTGAAACAATCCGCACACAAATATGTGTCGGATTTTCCGCATCCTAAGCAAATTTTTGGGAAAAATATGTCTAAAAGTAAGTTTTTTAGATTCATTTGATTTAATCATAACAAATTGAACAAAATAAGCCAATTTGACGCATTACTTATAATTTGGCATAATTACAATATGCAAATAACGAAATATAGCAAAATTATTTGGCAATACCTTAAAAAATACAAAAATAAGGTTTATTTTTTAATTGTTTTGGCCGTTTTAGCCTCGGGAATTGACGCTGTTATTCCCTATATTTATGGAAAGCTTGTTGATGTTGCCATAAAGCCGGAAATAACTCTAAATTTTATTTTTGCGGTACTTGGACTGTGGTTATTTTTAACTTTGATTGTAAATTGGATGAATCGTTATATCGGCAGAAGGGCAGTAATGATCGCCAACGATACTTCTAACGATTTTTATACAGCGATGATTGCTCATATTATGAGATTGCCGGTGTCTTTTCACAAAGAAAAGAAAATCGGAGAAATTTTACAAAAAATATCACGGGCATCGGAATATTTCAGCAGGGTTATTGAAGAAATTGTTTTTTATACCGCGCCAGCAATACTTGAAGCAATTATTGGGTTGATTATTTTAATGTTTGTAGAATGGCGCCTTTCTATCGCTATTACTATTGTTTTGTTTTTTTATGCATTAGTTACTATTATTAATGCCAAGCCGATTATGCGGTCGCAAAAAATTCTTAATCGTGCTTATGAAAAAGCCCATGGTGATGTTTACAATGCAGTCAATAATATTCAGGTGATTAAATCTAGTATTGCTGAAAATTTAGAAAACAAACGCAACAAAAAAAATTTTCAAAATATTTTCAATAAATTTCGGAAACTCATTTTGGTTTGGAATAAGCTTGATGCTTGGCAGCAAACACTTACCGGAACGGGATTTGTGTTGACTTTTGCCGGAGGAATTTTTCTTTTACGCGCAGGACATCTTTCTGCTGGAACATTGGTTATGTTTGTTGGCTATATTAATCTTGTTTTTCGTCCGTTTTCGCATTTGGGATATTATTATCGTTTATTAAAGTCAGCAACCACGAGCATTGATAGAGCATTGAAATTAGAAAAAATTAAACAAGAAAAATACGATACGGGAATTAATATTAAAGCCGTTAAGGGTAGCATAGAATTTCGTAACGTTGATTTTGCTTATAAAAAAGGTAAGACAACACTGAAAAATATTAATTTTAGAATTAAAGCAGGAGAGATAATTGCTTTGGTCGGGCCAAGCGGAGTAGGCAAAACAACTTTGGTTGATTTAATTTCGCGTTATAATTCACCGACCAAAGGAAAGGTTTTGATTGACGGTAAAGATATTGAAAATGTAAATTTAGAGTCATTAAGAAAAAACATTGCCATTGTTCCGCAGGAAATTACTTTATTTAACGATACGATTAAAAATAATATTGCCTATGGCAGGCCGAATGCAAATATTAGAGATGTTGTGCGGGCTTCAATTGTTGCTAATGCGCATGAATTTATCAGCAAATTTCCCAAGAAATACAAACAAATTGTAGGCGAAAGAGGGATTAAACTTTCTACTGGACAAAAACAGAGAATTGCTATTGCGCGCGCAATTTTGAAAGATCCGAGAATTTTGATTTTGGACGAAGCAACCTCTAATCTTGATTCTGAATCGGAAAAATTGATTCAGGACGCTTTAACGCACGCGATTAAGGGCAGAACCACTTTTGTTATTGCTCACCGTTTAAGCACAATCAGGCACGCTGATCAGATTTTCGTTTTTCATAAAGGACAAATTGTGGAAAGAGGAAAACACGAAACATTGATTAAATATAAAAACGGAATTTATAGAAAATTCTACATGATGCAGTCAGCGTTTAATGATGAGAATAAGGCGCAAGAGAACGAAGAAAACAATCAAAACAATGTTTAGAAAATTCCAGCGGAAAATTGAAGACTTTATCTGTGAAAATTGCGGAGCAAAAATAGAAGGTAATGGTTATACCGACCACTGTCCGAAATGTTTGTGGTCAAAGCATGTTGATATTAACCCAGGAGACAGAGAATCTGATTGTAGTGGCTTAATGAAGCCGGTTGGCGCAGAAAAAAATGGAGATGAATACATAATTCATTATAAATGTATTAAGTGCAAATATCAGCATCAAGTTAAATCCGTTCCCGAAGATAATTTTGAAGAAATATTAAAATTGTATTAAAATAAATTCATATGGCAATGGACAAAAGACAATATATTGTGGCTGACGATCCAATTGCGGAGAAATTGGAGCAAGAAATAAAAACAAAAAAAGATACTAATGCAATTCGCATTCAGCGATTGTTAAGTTTGCCGGATTTATCAAGAAAAGAAAATTCTCCGATAAAATTTATAATTGATAAAATTGTTGCCATACCAGAATTTAAAGATTTTGATGTGATTAAGACTCCAGAAATTGTTAGCGTAAGAAATAATTTTGATTTACTGAATGCTCCCGAAGATCATCCGAGCAGAAAAGAAACCGACACCTACTTTTTGAATAAGGATTATGTTTTAAGAACACAGACAACAGTAATGTGGCCGTTTTATTTACAGAGATCAGAAGTAATTAAACAATTGGAAAAAGCTGGAGAAATCGGGCTTTTGAGTTTTGGCAAGGTTTACAGAAAGGACGAAATTGATAGAAGTCATTTTCCGATTTTTCATCAAATAGACGGGCTTTATATTTGTAAAATTAAAGATAAAGAAATCGGAATGAAAGAATTGCAAGACGTTTTGAGCATGATTGCAAAAAATCTTTACGGGGATAAAGTGAATTATAAGTTTTTAGAAGATAGTTTTCCGTTTACGGATCCAAGCACGCAGATAGAAATTCAACAAGGAGATAAATGGTTAGAAATTGTCGGCGCTGGAGTTGTGCATAAGCAAGTTTTGAAAAATTTGAATATTGATCCAGAAATTTATAATGGCTGGGCATTTGGGTTTGGCATTGAAAGATTGGCAATGGTTAAAATGGGGATTCCGGATATTAGAATTTTTTGGTCTGAAGATCCGAGAATTACCAGTCAGTTTAAAGATATTAATAGTCAATACAAAGAGGTAAGTAAGTTTCCGATGACTTATCGGGATATTTCTTTTATTATTGATAAAAGCACAAGTTTGAATAATTATTACGAAATTATCCGTGATTGTGCAGGAAATTTAGTTGAAGCAGTAGAAACTTTGGATAAATATGAAAATGAAGAAAAATTCGGCAAAGATAAAATCAGTTATACTTTTCGTATTACCTATCGTTCACCGGAACGAACTTTAACCAACGAAGAAATAAATATAATTCAAAATAAGATTCGCGTCCGAACCGCTCAAGATTTACAGGCGGTTTTGAGATAAAAAATAAAAAGGAGGGAAAAATGTTTTTGTTCTTTTTTCTTTGTTGGGTGATGGCATTTTTGGCTTCTGCGTTGGGATGGATTATTTGTCTTTTTTTTGAGGTCAATGTCCCGTTTTGGGTTTGCTTGCCATGTTCCGTTATTCTGATGATTTTTGTTTATTTCAGCGCCAAAAAAGACGCTGATATGTATAAAGAATAAAAAACAAAATAGGTGTTTCCATCCGGATTCACCTATTTTTATTTTTGTAATTTAAAGGTAGAATAAGAGTATATGCCGAAAGTTAGTTTTAAAATAAACGATATAAATCAAGAAAAAATTCTTGTTGAGTCGCTTAAAAAAAGTATAGATTTTTTTAATTCCCATAGAATAGAAACAACTTGGCCCAAAAACGATATTGAAAAAGAATACAACGAAAACGATTATGCGGACTTTAAAAATAAACTGGAAAAAGAATGGATTGAAAAAGAAAATAATTTTTTTGACAAGATAGAAGACTTCTTTGCCGTTAAAATAAATGAACCGTTTGAAGTGAATATTTCTAATTATGGCGTTGGTGGTTGTTATAATTTGCCGAGAAAAATAACCATTAATAAACAATTGCCATATGACCATATTTTAAATATTAAACACGAAATTATTCATTTATTGATTGAACCGTTTATAAAAAAACACAATATTGATTTTCAAAACAAAGAAAAATTAACAAATTGTATTTTAGACTTATTTAAGTAAAACGATAAAAACTATGGAACTTAATTTTATGGAAACAAAAACCAAGTCGGGTGTTACGCTGTGGACGTTGTCGTCTACAAATTTTAACAGTGTTGCCGTGGGAGTGATTGTAAAATGCGGGACAAGAGATGAAATTTGGCCAAAAGAAGCCGGTATTGCACACGCATTGGAACATATGCATTTTCAGGGAACGATGGAATTTCCTAATAACATGAAACTTACTGGATATATTGAAGAAGTTGGTGGAAGAATAAACGCATTTACCAACAATGAAAGAACCTTTTATTTTGTTAGAGTTCCAAGCAATTACGCCGAAAGAGGAGTGCACATAATAAACGAACAATTAACAAATGCAATTATTCCAGAGAATAAAATTCAAACTGAAATGAAAAATGTTGTTCAGGAGATCAAACGAAGGAACGATAATCCGCAACAATATCTTGGATTGTTGAGCAAAGAATTTATTTATGGCGATCATCCTCTTGGAAGAGATGTTTTAGGATTTGAGGACTCTGTTTCGAGCTTTACCAAAGAAGATTTTTTGGCATTCAAAAATAGATATTATAATTTTTCAAATTATATTTTTGTTGCTATCGGCAATATCACCGAAAACGAAGCGGTAAAATTATTTGATAAATATTTTAAAAAAGATTTAGAGAACAGACCAAGTGCAAGAAAAAAAGAAGGCGTAGTGATCAAAACGGATAAACAACTTATAAAGAACAAAGAGTTAGATCAATTACATATTTCATTAGATGCATTAATAGGCAAGGGAAACGAAAAAGAGTCTCTTTTTTTGGAATTTTTTAGAGACATGATTTCTGGTGGAATGTCATTCCCTTTATTTCAAGAAGTCCGAGACAAACGTGGACTTTGTTATACAATATGGGCATCAATTACAAAAAGAACCGATATTGGGAATTTCAGCGTTTATGTTGGGACAAATCCCAAACAATATAAAGAAGCAATTAATGCGACAATTGATGTTATTGAAAAATCAAAATCCGACATTAATTTATTGAACAAGGTGAAGAATTTAAAATTGGGGAAACTTATGTTGGGTTATGAAAATACAGAAGACATTATTATGCGAGCTACCAACGATATTCTTTTTTTGGGCAGACCAAGGGGATTTGAAGAAATAAAAAAGGAAATTGAAGAAGTGAAAATTGAAGATATAGAAACGGCTGTAAACAAATACTTAAAACCGGAATTAATTTATACAACAATGCTTGCGCCAAAAGATTTTAAGGCAGATTGATATCAAAAATCAGCACTAAGTTCTGATTTAAAAAAAACAGATTTTTAAAAAATTTGGTAGAAGGCTTGACTTTTTATTAAAAAAGGAGTATACCTATAGTAGGAAAATAGTGATGCACATTTGCACTTTACATATAGAGAACTTCGTATGGAGTTCTAAAATTCGAAAAAGGAGAAAATTAATGAAAAAGATGATGATAGTGTTGTTCTGCTTTCTGGTTGCGGGTTTCTATTCGTGTGATTCCCCGGTCGCCCCGGAGAAGGGATCCACGGTTGAATTCAAGTATGCCAGGGAAACTGAAAGCGCCGAAGATGCGAATCCGCTTAATATCGACTTCGGTACTGGCGGCGGTGTAATTGTAAACCTCTGGCGCAGAACCGGGTTTAACGAATGGATAGGCGAAAGATATCTTGACTATAGTTACGGAAGCGAGTACCATGTTTATGATGTTGATGCGTCCTACGGTGATTTTTGGCATAAAGATAAAGGCAGAATTATCTTTGCTCGCGACAAAGATAAGGGTCAGGATTGGGTTGAGCTTACAGATATCCTGCCGAGTCCGGATGGACAAGGAGAATGTGCAAGACTCAGGCTCGGAGAAAGAGGGGTATATTTTTAAAGGCGGTACCTAAAAGGGTACCGCCTTATTTTTTTATTTTTGCATTATGTTATAATTAAATATGTTATAATTAAATTAATAATATTATTTTATCTTAAAAAACAAATTTATATGAAATTATCAAAATATATTCCAATCATAATGTTGTTTTGTTTTTTATTGTTTATTGTTTTAATTGTGCAAAATGTATATGCCTATGGTTCTCCAAATAAATATTGCTTTACATATCCAAATGACTGTGGAGCTACTCCTTCTGAGTGCAATCCCAAGACACTTTGTAGCGACAAATTATATCCCGCGTATAATGCCAAATGCGAAACTGATGTTGAAGCTGGAAAATGTCCTTATCCTTGCGCGTGGGTAATCCCCACAAAATGTGTTTATGAGTTAATACCCGTTACGCTTAATCTTTCGGCCAATCCTAGTTCGGGAACATCCCCTTTATTGAATGTAAAATTAACCGCCAATCTTAGTTCAACACTTAAAGATGTTACTGTGCTTTATCGATTTGATTGTGGCGATGGTGTTTGGAGCACACAAGGCGGATCAAATACTTATACATGTAATTATGCAAATTCCGGAAATTTTACGGCAAGGGCTGAAGCCAGATATAGTACTTCTTTTGATGGTTGGCAGATGAGAAGTAGTCAAACTATAATTAAAGTTGATCTTCCTGCTTTTAATTTTAATATTACAACAAATCCAACTTCTGGTTCGGTAACAAGAAGTAATTCTGTTACCACTACCGTGACAGTTGCTAGAACTGCAGGAACTGGAGCAACAGTAAATCTTGCTGCCAGTAGTTTGCCAACAGGAGTAACTGCTTCTTTTTCTCCAACTAGTTGTAATCCCGGTACTGGCTCTTGTACTTCCACTCTTACACTTTCCGCCAATTCTACTGCTCCGGCAATCACAAGCGATGCCATTACCATTACCGGCACAAGTGGGAGCATATCCGATAGCGCTACATATTATTTAACTGTTGTTGTTCCTAATGTTTCCTGCACAATTACTGCAAATCCTTCTTCAGGCACAGCGCCGTTGAATGATGTTGATGTAAAAGCCACGGTTGGAGGCACGGCAACAGGAGATATTGTTTATCAGTTTGATTGCAATAATGACGGAACATACGAATACATATCTTCAGCAACATCATATAATCCCTATACCAGAAGCGATTTGTGCGATTATGCAAATTCCGGAACTTATACTGTTAAAGTGCGAGTAACCAGACAAGGAGTTTCAGCTACTTGTACCAATACGGTTACGGTTAAAAGTCCGCCCGTGGTTGATATTAAAGCAAGGCAGTCAGGTTCAGGAACATATTCCAATGGTCCGATTACTATTGGATACAATTCAAAAGCTGATTTGCAGTGGACAGCGACTAATGCCACTTCCTGCATTGCGTCCGGAGATTGGTCAGGAAGCAAAGCATCTTCCGGAACCAATACTGAAACTACCGGCAATTTATTTACTGATAAATCCTATACCATCACTTGTTCTAATGGAGTAGGAGGAACTGATTCTGACAGCGTGACAGTGAATGTTGGCGATCCAACGTTGTTTGTGGCTTTTAGCGCTGATAAAACTTCCGGCTCGTCTCCTTTGACCGGAGTAACATTTACAGCAACAGTTTCCGGTTCAGCTATTGGCACAATCAATTATACTTTTTATTGCAATCGTAATGATTCGGGAACAAATATTACCACGCCGTATTCGTATAAAATAGATGGAACCAATATTAATCCTTTAACCTTGGCAAATACCTGTGATTCTGTTTATACTGCTCCCGGAACTTATTACGCGAAAATGATTGTGGAAAGAGACAGCGCAACTCCGGTCGAAGCAAGAATAACAATTGTTGTCACAAACAATCCGCCAACAGCCACGAATTTAAAAGTTGTCCCGTCCAATGCGTGTTTAGTTGCTCCGTATTATGCTTGTTCTTGGACATACACTGATCCGGATAATGATGATGAATCGCAGTTTTTGTTTCAAGTTGACGATAACAGTGATTTTTCTTCTCCGGTAATAGACAGAACAATTGATATTGATTTTCCGAGTCCGAGTTCCAATAATCAGCCGGCAATTTTGTCCACGATTCCGTCTCCGGATCATATATTGTTCAATACCAGATATTATTGGAGAGTAAAAGTAGTTGATGCGTATGGAATGTCTTCTGCTTGGGTTAACGGCGCGTCATTTATTACTCCTTTGCATCATTCTCCCATTGTTCGTTTCACCAATAAGCCCTTGAGACCGATTGTTCATGAGTTGACTTGGTTTACTGATGATTCAAGATGTTTTGATGACAGCCCTACAGGAGGAGATTGCGCCATAACCAGCGGAGATAGTTTTAATTGGACATTTGTTAATGGAAATCCAGCCACTTCCACCAAAGAGATTGAAATTACGGAATTTACTGTTCCGGGAACCAGCAGTAGCGCAAAATTGCAAGTTACGGATTCTGATGGTTTTACTTGCTCCCTGACTAAAAGTATTAAAGTAAATTTTCCTCCTCCGATCTGGAAAGAAGTTCGCCCAACAGATTAGCGCTTGATTGTGGTTTATTAATTTTATGTTATAATTTATATATGACGTTGTTCGGAAACAAACCAAAATCTTTTTTAGGAATTGATATTGGAACTTCTTCTATAAAAGTGGTACAATTAAAAAAGGAAGGAGATAAATTCAAATTGGAAACTTACGGAGAAATTTCTACTGTGGGATATGTGGAGAGATTAAATGAATCTTTTCAATCAACTTCTTTAAAAACCATTGAAGCGGTAACTCGGGAAATGGTTGGATTAACATTAAATAAAGCAAAGATAAACACAAAAAATGCCGTAATGGCAGTGCCAATTTTTTCCAGCTTTACCAGTGTTATTGAAATGCCAATAATGACGGAAAGTGAATTAACACAAGCTGTTGAATTTGAAGCGAGAAAATATATTCCCATTCCTTCTGCCGAAGTAGAGCTTGATTGGAAAATAATTGAAAACGCAAAACAAGGAAAAAGAATATTACTCATTGCGGTGCCAAAAGAGGTAATAAATAAATATATCAGAATTGCGGATGCACTTAATTTAAAAATTAACGCGTTGGAATTGGAAAGTTTTAGTTTTGCCAGATCGTTGATGAGTGGAGATTCTAGTTCGGCCTGCATCTTAGATATTGGTGCAAGAACGACATCGTTAACCATAGTAGATAAAAATATGATACAAATGAGTCATGGGCTTGATATTGCGGGAGCGGAGATGACAAGAATTTTAGCATCAAGTTTGGGGGTGGCGTTCAAAAGAGCAGAGGATTTTAAATTAATTCATGGAATTGATAATCCGGAATCAAAAAACGGAGAAGAAAAAAAGAATATTCAATTGGCGTTGCTTACTTTGATTGATGAAATTACTAATGAAAGCGAAAGAATGATGAGTGAATATCAATCAAAAACCGGCAGAAAAATAGAAAAAATAATTTTAAACGGCGGTTCGGCGCGAATGGAGGGACTAAAAGAATATATTGAGCAAAAATTAAAAATAAAAACATTAATCGCTGATCCGTGGGCAAAGATTGTTTATCCGCCGGAATTAGAAAAAACATTAAAAGAAATTGGACCGCAGTTTTCCGTAGCAGTAGGCGCGGCCATGCGTGAAAACTGAAAGTTTTCACGCGGTAAATACAATACATGTCCGATATAAATTTAATTCCAAAAGAATATAAGGGAGGGAGAATTAATTTTAGAGATATTTTTTCCAAGACAGGGGGGGTTATTTTAATATTATTAATTTTAAGCTTGCTTGTTTACGGCGGGCTTTTATTTTATAAAAATAAAACCCAAAGAGAGTTGAATAAAATAAAACAAGATATCGTAAATCTTGACGCAAAAAGAAACAGTGAATCAGAACTTGCGATATATTATGCAGATCAAAAATTAAATCTTGTAGAAGATTTATTTAAAAAACATTTTTATTGGTCGGAATTATTTGGAAAAATACAGGAATTGGCAGTGCCGGAAGTTTATTTCTCTGATTTTAAGTCTGTGTTTTTAAATGAACAATTAGAGATTAATTTAAACGGTAGTGCCAGAACTTATACTTCATTGGCAAGGCAAATGGTTGGATTTAAAGAAGATTCGTTAGTGGAAAAAATTACATTAAAAGATGTTAATTCAAACGAAGAAGGTGGGATTGAATTCGGATTTTCAATAATTTTCAAAAAAGATATTTTAACCAGTAAAACCGAAAAAAATGATTAAAAATATAATTATTGCGATTTTAGGGTTAGGATTTATTGGTATTGTTATTTTTTTGGATATTCCTGCGGTGCAGAATATTTTAGTTATAAAAAAAGACATAAAAACTCAACAGGATTTATTTGATAAAAAAAATGAATTTGTTCAGACCGTGGAAAAGTTGGCAGAAAAATATGCAGGCAATGAAAATGTTTTTAACCAATTGAATTTTATTTTACCCGATAATCAGGATGAGCCGAATTTAATTATTCAATTAGAGGCAATCGCACATGGCAGTGGAATTATTTTAAATAATATTGCTATCACCGAAGGGGTAAAAGAAGAGGGCAAAATGTCAGATTACGGAATTATGAATATTGGTTTGAAATTAAATGGAAATTATGAATCATTCAAGGGCTTTCTTTCGATTGTGGAAAGCAATTTGCGATTAATAGATATTAATTCTATAGATTTTGATGCGCGGGCAAAAGAAGAAATCGATGCAAATTTTGATTTTAATGTGATTTTAAAAACTTATTATCAAATTAATTAAAACTTATTATGGCGATGAGAACATCACTAGAAGAGAAAAAAAGGCAGAAAATATTATTAATTGTTTTAGCGGCGGTAGTGTTGGTTACATTAATTTTTTTATATTTTACTGTTTTTGCTAAAAAAAGCAAAACAGCAATTGTTAATCCAGATGCGAATACCGCGTTGCCGGGAGAAGAAAGTACTGAAACTAAAGTTGAAAAAAAACAATCCACCCAGAAACAATTAAGCTCGACAACACTGGAAGAAAAATTAAAGAAAGTTGATTTAAATATAGATTTTTTCAATCAAACGATTTTACCATTTTTAAAATTGCATGGTGATTTGCCGGTTAAAAAAGGAGAAACCGGTAGATTAAATCCATTTACTCCTTATTAACAAAAAAGAAAAATGCCAAAACAAAAAAGTTTTTTAGATTTTTTAGTAGAAAAAAAAATAATCAGCACTTCTTCTGCAGAAGAATTAGACAAGGAAATTAAAGGAACGAATAAAACAATGGAGGAAGTGATTTCAGAGAAGAATTTAATTAAAGAAGAAGATCTTTGTATTTTTAAAAGTCAATTTTTAAAGATACCCTACAAAAATTTATCTGATTTTGAAATTGAGCCGGAGATTTTTAGAATTGTTCCGCTTGAAACTGTTCAGCATTATCGTTTTATTCCTTTAGCAATTGACAGCAAGAAAAAAATATTGGAAGCAGGAATGTTGAATCCAAATGATGTGAACGCGAAAGAAGCATTAAAGTTTTTAGCGCACAGAAACAATTTAACGCCCAAAATTTTTATTATTGGAATCACTGATTTTCAAAATATTCTCAAGAAATATGCCACCTTGAAAGGTGAGGTGAAAGAAGCTCTTGATAAGCTAAAGCAGGAAATAGTTGAAGAAAAACATAAATCTCCGGCAACAGAAAAAGAACAAATAGAAAAAATAGCGGAGGAGGCGCCAATTTCTAAAGTGGTGGCGCTTATTATCAAACACGCGCTTGAACAAAGAGCATCGGATATTCATATTGAACCCGGAGAAAAAACAACAAGAGTGCGTTATAGGGTTGATGGGGTTTTACATGTTAATTTAACCCTGCCATTGCGAATTCATCCGGCAATTGTTTCCAGAATAAAAATTCTTTCCAACTTAAAAATAGATGAAACCAGAAAACCACAAGACGGAAGATTTTTTACGGATATTGATGGCAAAAAAATTGATTTTCGTGTTTCTACGCTTCCTACTTATTCTGGGGAAAAAGTAGTAATGAGAATTTTAGATCCAACCGTTGGATTAAAAAGCTTGTCGGATTTGGGTCTTGAAGGAAGAAATCTTGATGTTTTGAATTTAGCGATTGGAAAGCCGAATGGAATGATTTTAGTTACTGGACCAACCGGTTCCGGAAAAACAACAACACTTTACAGTATTTTACATATTTTAAATCAAGAAGGGGTAAATATTGTTAGCTTGGAAGATCCTATTGAATATTATATTGACGGCGTAAGTCAATCGCAGGTTAGACCGGAAATCGGATATACTTTTGCCAATGGTTTGCGCTCTATTTTGCGTCAGGATCCTGATAAAATTATGGTAGGAGAAATCCGTGATAGTGAAACAGCGATGCTTGCTGTGCACGCGGCATTGACCGGACACTTGGTTTTGGCAACACTTCATACAAACGATGCGATCGGCGTTATCCCGCGTCTTATTGATATGGGTGTGGATAAATACCTGATTCCTTCAACTTTGATTTTGGCAATTGCTCAAAGATTAGTGCAAAGATTGTGTCCGGAAAGTAAAAAAGAAGTTAAGCCGTCAGAAGAAATTTTAGAATTAATAGAATCACAACTTAAAGAAATAGGGTCGGAAATTTTGAATCGACACAACATTAAAAAGCCTTATATTTTATATGAACCTCAAGTTTCCAAAGATTGTCCGAAGGGAACAAAAGGACGCGTTGGTGTTTTTGAAATCGTAGAAATGACATCTCAACTCGAAGAAATTATTCTTAAAGATCCTTCAGAATTAAAAATCAAAGAAGAAGCAAAAAGGCAAGGAGCTACTTCAATGCTTCAAGACGGAATTATGAAAGCGTTAAGAGGAATAGTCGGGCTAGAAGAAGTGCGCAACGAGGTTGAAGAATAAAAATAATTTATGAAAGATTATCAATCACAAATAGATGAATTATTGGAAACAGCGGCAAAACATAATGCTTCAGATATTCATATTTCCGTGGGAAGATATCCGACATTGAGAATCGATAGTAGGTTGGTTCCGTTAAACAAATACTCGATTATTACTGCTGAAACTGCCGAAGGATTAGCTGGCGTGCTTATTCCTTCGGAACACAAGGAAGAATTTTTAGCAAAAAAAGAAATCGATTTTTCTTATAATTATAAAGATAAGGTTAGATTTAGAGTTAATGTTTTTCACCAGCGTGGTTTTGTTTCCGTGGCATTAAGAATTTTCCCACCGAAAATAAAAACTTTGAAAGAATTAAATTTGCCGGAAATCTTGGAAACTTTTGTTAAATCGGCCCAAGGATTTTTTCTGGTTACCGGACCGTCTGGACAAGGCAAAAGCACTACTTTGGCCGCTTTGATTGATTCGATGAACCATAGTCAGACAAAACACATTATTACCATTGAAGATCCGATTGAATATATTTTTGATCAAGATAAATGTCTTATTGATCAACGTGAAGTCGGAAAAGACACTTTAAGTTTTCGCAGAGCTTTAAGATCTGTTTTAAGACAGGACCCGGATGTAATCATGGTTGGAGAAATGAGAGATTTGGAAACAATTTCTACGGCAATAACCGCAGCCGAAACCGGACATTTGGTGTTTGCAACAATGCACACTAACAGCGCTTCGCAGACAATCGATCGCATTATTGATAGCTTTCCTATCGGTTCGAAAAATCAAATCAGGGCGCAATTGGCATCATCGCTTTTGGGAGTATTTTCACAAAGATTGATTCCTATTCCGGGAGGAGGCAGAATTCCCGCTTTTGAATTAATGGTGGCAACTCCAGCCGTAAGAAGTTTAATCAGAGAAAATAAAGTTTATCAATTAGATTTAGTGATTGAAACCAGTAGTGATAATAATATGGTTTCTTTAAATAGATCGTTG
>JAKJED010000038.1 GCA_022705575.1 Patescibacteria group bacterium | reverse complement strand
CAAATGCAGAGCTTGTTCTAAAAACCCAAATAAGCAAACAATGAAACAGAAACGAGATAAATTAAAACGATTGTAAACAAAAAAAACCTGCCATTTTGGACTGCGAATCCATGACAGGTTATAAATCTTAAACGACATGAAAACATGACAAAGATAATAGAAAAAAAAGAAAAACAATACGCAGAAACAAAAAAAATACACCCTCCCTCTCTTGATAAGTTAGCACAACTTGCGACCTCCTCAAATTCAGATACTTACAGCGTTCAAAATTTAACAAAGCGAGCAAGGGCAAAATATATGACAAATTCGTATACAGTTGCTTTAGCTTCTTTAAAATCTCCGCTTCAAAAATCATATAATAATACAGTATACGGGTGTGCAACAACAATACTTCAGACGCAAAATAAATTAACATCAACATACT
Organism: Patescibacteria group bacterium; assembly: GCA_022705575.1. Taxonomy (GTDB): domain Bacteria; phylum Patescibacteriota; class Minisyncoccia; order RBG-13-40-8-A; family RBG-13-40-8-A; genus JAKJED01. Next base: position 2,932 of record JAKJED010000038.1, on the reverse strand, counting down.
GCAAAAACAGATGGTGTTTAGTATGCAACCGTATACGAACGGCTAAATTAATAAGTGGATATTTACCACAATTAGAAAAAATAGAAAATAAATATTTTGTAACATTAACAATTCCAAATGTTCCAGGTTCAGAACTTCGATCCAGTATACAAGAAATGACTAAAAAAATTCAAGTTATAAATAAGAGTTTTGCTGATAGGAATAATAAATTAGTCGGTATACGTAAATTAGAATGTACATATAACCCAATTAGAGGCGATTTCCACCCTCATTTTCATTTGTTGATACAAGGAGAGGGTAATGCAAAAGAAATTGTTCAGAGATGGCTTAAAATGAATCCTGAAGCAAATATAAAAGGGCAAGATGTAAGAATTGCAGACAACTCAAGTGTATACGAACTATTCAAATACTTCACAAAAATAATTAGTAATAAGGCTATTTATGTACAACCATTAGATATTATATTTCAAGCAATGAGAAATTTAAGGGTGTACCAATCATTTGGTATACGGATGATTTCAGATGAAATAGAAGAATTACAAAGCGAGCTGTATACTGATATTGTTAAATGTGATAAAGTTTGGACATGGCTTGAGCAAGATTGGATCGATTTTGAAACTGGAGAGTTTTTAACCGGATATGTTCCTGATGATACATTAATCAAATTAATGAAAAACAAGCGTTAATAATTTGTTTAAAAAATGTATACAGGTGTATTGCATTTGTAATACACGTATAGTATATTTGTATTTTAATTTAATAACGCAAACGTATGACACAATTAACCAAAGTAATTAATTTTAGAGTCCCTTTTGATGTATACGAGGCTTTTAATAATGAATCAAAAAAAGATAACGTAACATTAACTGATTGTATATTAAAAAAGCTGCGAAAATCTGAAAAGGTAGATGAGTACATTAAACGTATACAAGATTTGGAAAAATCAAACAAGTCTTTAATTGAAGCATTAACGAGTTTAACATTGGAATTGTCGGAAAGTATTTCATACAAATTTTCTCAAGGTGGTGTAGTTTTTACTAAAAAAGATGTTTTGGAAGAATTTATAAAACAATTGCAAGAATTAAATGAAGATGAAAAAAAAAAACTAAAAAAGATTAAAAAAACCAAAGGTTAAAGATATTAGGGCAACGCTGGGGAGCGACCCTATGAACAGCGAAAGCTAATGCAGAGTGGGGGAGTGCAATAAACAAAGCATTCCCCCTTTGTAACAACTGCAAATGCAGAGCTTGTTCTAAAAACCCAAATAAGCAAACAATGAAACAGAAACGAGATAAATTAAAACGATTGTAAACAAAAAAAACCTGCCATTTTGGACTGCGAATCCATGACAGGTTATAAATCATAAACAACATGACAAAGATAATAGAAAAAAAAGAAAAACAATATGCAGAAACCAAAAAAAATACACCCTCTCTTGATAAGTTAGCACAACTGACACCAAATTTAAAAAATAGCGGTTTAGAAACACTTACAAAAAGAGCAAAAGCAAAGCATTTTACAAATAGCTATACAAAAGTTCTTGCATCATTAAAATCTCCATTACAAAAATCTTATAACAATACCATTTATGGTTGTTGCACATCACTAATACAACAAGAAGATAAGATAACATCAAAGTATTGCAATAATCGTTGGTGCATTGTATGTAATCGTATTAGAACTGCTAAAATGATTAATGAGTATTATCCAATACTAACAGAATTAAAAGATAAGCATTTTGTTACGTTAACCGTTCCAAATATACCTGGTGTATTATTGCGTTGGCAAATCAAAGACATGATTAAAAAAACTCAATTAATTGTTAAGCAGATAAGAAAAACAAAAGAATTAAAAGGTTTACGTAAATTAGAATGCACATACAACCCATTTACAAGACATTTTCACCCTCATTTTCATTTTGTAGTAGAAGGAGAGCATATAGCAAAAGAAATTGTTCAGAGATGGCTTAAAATGAATCCTGAAGCAAATATAAAAGCACAAGACATAAGAAGTGCTGACGATGGAACGATGATCGAGCTATTCAAATACTTCAGTAAGATAATATCAAAAGACACAATACATGTAAAATCTTTAGATAAAATTTTTATATCAATGAGGGGGTTGCGAGTCTATCAACCTTTAGGTATCAAAAAAGTATCTGAAGATATTGAAGAACTACAAGCAGAAGTATTTGACGTAAATAAAATGGAGGCTATATGGAATTGGTTGGAGCATGATTGGTATAACATAGATACGGGAGAATCTCTAACTAATTACAGTCCAAACGAATTGATTTTAAGATTAATAAAAAATATATGTTTGTAAGTTATTAATATCTTTTAAAAAATATATGTTTGTAAGTTATTAATATCTTTTATATAAAAGTTGTTTGTGTAGGGTAAAAAGTAGTATATTTTTGTAAATTAATAATATAAAATTATGGCAATTATTAAATTAATACCAAAGGTTAGTAAAATGACTGACTATAGGAGTAACGATGGTGGATATTATATAGCGAATTGTGAAGTATGCGGGGCAGAATATTATCCAAAGCGAAGTACGAGCAAATATTGCTCTAACACATGCTCTGTGATTGCATATAGAAATAGGGCAAAGGCAGTAGAACCAAAAATAGTTGCGGCCGGGTGTAAAAGTGTTTGTGCCGATTTTTTTAAACAATTTAAAAGAAAGGGCGACGCCGATTATCTAATGAAACGTATGAAGATTAATTCTTCTTTTAAATTAGAAAATTATACAATAAAGCGACTATCAGAGAGAAAATATGAAGTATATAATATATAATTAATCAAAGATATTAGGGCAACGCTGGGGAGCGACCCTATGAACAGCGAAAGCTAATGCAGAGTGGGGGAGTGCAATAAACAAAGCATTCCCCCTTTGTAACAACTGCAAATGCAGAGCTTGTTCTAAA